>JAIVJG010000164.1:0-46414 GCA_020200155.1 Acidobacteriota bacterium
CGGTGGTGGGAGACGTTATCGCGCTCACCAAGCCGCTCCCCTTCGTCCCCGCAGTGAACGACGAGGTGACGCAAGCGGTGCTGGACGACAAGGACAAGGTGAGACTCTTCTCGGGCGACACGGACGCGTCAGACCCGCAGCTTCAGGATGAAGAGATCGCGGCCATTCTTCTATATCGCCGCAACATCTTCCGCGCGACTGCGCTGGCGTGCGAGACGATAGCGGCGAAGTTGGCGCGCAAAGTGACGTACCAGATTTACCAGGAGATTCAGGAGCGACTGACCGAGCAGCAGCAGTCATACCTGCATCTCGCGAAGGTCTTCGACAAGAGGGCAGCGACAACAGACGCAACGCCCTTCAACGGAGGACTACTTGTCTCAAGCCATGTCCTCGCGTTGGCGGACACCATGCGGGTGCAGCCCTACTTCTCGCGGGGCATGATGACAGAGCCCGGTACAGACGGAGCTATCGACAATGACGCCATCTATCAGCCGGTGGATTAACTCATGGCAAACGTGTCCGCAACTCTCATACGGGATGCGCGTAAGCGGCTGAAGAGCAACATGGCCGATAGTGCCACCATTGCACGCACCGGAGTCGCCGTTCCGTGCCTGGTGATCGTCCAGCGTTGGGCGGTGCCGCTGCATGGCGTCCTCTCAGACAGGATTAGAACACGCAAGTGGAACGTGCTCATGCCCGCGTCGTCCCCCGGGGCGAACCCCGACCCCGCGTGGGGCGGCACCGGCGTGAATGAGGGGGACAGAATCATCGTTCCGGGGCACGGGACATTCATCGTTACCGAGGTGACGGACCCGAACACGTTCAATGCCGCGACCTCGTGTTGGTGCGTCCTTGCCAACGCAAACGTCACGTTCAGACGCCCAGGACGCAACGGCGCTCAGATTCCCAATGTTGACGTGTTTATTCAGCGGGTCAATGACGAACTTCGGAACTTTGGCGTCATGTTTGAGTGGGAAGTGCTTTTTGACGCCAGCCTCCGATACCCCGGCACACCATTTGGCGGCAACCTCATTTCGCAGGACGATGAGATGGACTGGCCTCGGTCCCCAAACCCGCTCCCGAATGGCGGCACGGTGGTCCTGAATCGCCCGCGATACGAATACGGACACAACGGCGACCCCATTGTGTCCGCGTACTTCAAGGAGGCCACGTAATGTCGTACATCACGATGGAGCTAACGCCTCCCCCTGGACGCATGGAGGCGTGGCTTGCCGAGACTGAGGCGAAAATAGTCGCTATGGGCATGGATGCCCCGAAGGTTATCGCCGGGAGCGTGGCCGATAAGGTTATGCCGGCGATTCGCGACCAGACGCCGATTCTCACGGGAGCCCTGGCTGACAATACGCAGTACACGCGCGAGTCAGTGCCGGAAGGCGAGAGGATCGTCGTCTTCTCAACCGCCGCCAACGTCCGCACCGGGTACAACTATGCGCGCGCACGAGCGTACGGGTTTGTGACGCGGGCGGGGACTAGCTGGGAGCCTCCAGAGCAGCCACAGTATCCGATTCAGGGTGTATTAAACGCTGGGTTGACTGACATGTCGATCTACGCGCCGAAGGGCGGGTGATGAGCGCAGCGCAAGAGAACGAGATTATTGACGCGATTGCGGACGTGCTCGTCGCAAAGACGACGCTGATCCCGCAAACGAAGCTGAGTGAGGCCATACCCGTCGGCGCCCAGGCGTTACCAGTTGTGGACGCGTCGAACTTCAGTAATCGCGGCTATGTCCACTGGTTTGACGACACAGGGGAGCACATGTTCCCCATCGGCTCTGTGGACTACACCGGCAACGTCGTGAACCTCGATTTCACGGGGTACGCCGCACGCGGTTTGCCGATAGGCGTGCAGAGTCCCCACGCCTCGGGTGCTGTTGTCGCCACGAATCTCATGCTTCACAAGCCCATAAGCATATCCGCGATGCTGAGGTCACAACTACCCGTCGTCGCCATCTGGCCGCGCCAGAAGGACACGAAAGAGTTCTCTGTGGGCGCAACCATCGCCCCGATGCTCATGCGCATCCAGGTCCATGTGGCACTTCAGCAGTTCGACTCCGCGCCGATGGACAGTGAGGCGTACAACGAGCTACAGCAGCGACTTTCCCGTGATTCTCTGCAAACGGTGACGCACATACTCGACAGCAACCGACACCTCCAGGCGACGTACAATGCGCCAGGAAACCATGCGAACGGCCTGGGTGACGGATCGGGCGTGCGCTTCGCTCAGAGCATGTGGGATACTTTCGTTGAAGAAGTGGACATACCGCAAGCGATAGGGGCGCTGGACGTTTGGGTCAGGCCGCTCCGATATGTGAGGTAACGATGGACAGCGCGAGTCACCACGTATACATGAGTTACTTAGGCGATGAGCGCCGACCGGGAAGAGCGGGCTATCTCCCTGGCGTTACCGACTACCCGGGCATCGGCGTGGGCGAACGCGTCGAGCTAACGCGGGAGCTATGCGAGAGCCTGAACCGGCCTTCTGCTGACGGAGACAGGGACGACTTTGGCGAGTTCCTTGCGCATGTCTATAACGCGAACCTCCCGAAGCCACGGTGGGAGGTTGTGACTGAAGACGACGAGGCTCCGGCGCCTGAACCGGAGCCTGTACAATCCGTGGAAGCACCAGTGACGGCTACGCCCACCCCGAACACCGTCCTTCTCAATGACCAGAATTAGGAGAGGATGACATGACAGTAACCGGATACTCTCAAGGGGCAGAGGGCTATATTGGAATCTCAATCGCGTGGCGTCCTGGGAGCGCCGGTGACCCCAATGCTTTCGTTGCGCCAGCAGATTTCCTGCTTGCGGAGTCGAAGAAGCTAGACCAGCAATTTAGTCACATTGAGCACGACGCCTACGTGGGTAGCCGCGACACGGATCGTGGTCACCGCCACGGGAAAGCCGACTGCGGTGGCCCCTTCACCATTGCCATGTACCCGGACAACGGCCTTGAGGTCTGGGAGGCTTCTCTTGGCTTCCGTGGGACCGTTGCCGCCATCGCGTCTGATACGACGACGGCAATCCAGAATGGCCCCCTCGGGGCCCCGGCCTCCGCGCCGACTGCCGCCGGGAGCACCACTGGAGGAACGATCCCGGCTGGGACGTACCAGTATGCAGTAACGGCAACCACGAAGTATGGAGAGACGCCCCTCGGCCCCGCAACGGGAAACGTTGTGCTGACGGGCGCAACGTCGAGCGTGGTCTTGACCGCAATCCCGACTGGTGGCGCTGGTACGACGGGCAGAAACATTTACCGCAACTTCAACGGTGGAGCCTTTGGCCTCATCGCGTCGCTGACCGACAACACCACGGCGACCTACACGGATACCGGAGCAACCGCTCAGGGCGCTGCGCCGCCGACGGCTGACACTTCGATCCCGCAGAACACGTCCGTGCTCGCGCTGACGACCGGGAATGCGGGGTACAACACTCCGTCTGCCGGGCGCCCGGTGCTCATCGACGCCGGGTTGAAGCAGGAGATTCGTCAGGTGCTCGACTATGACGCGGCGGGTAAGCTGCTCTACGTCGGGCTTCTCGGGGAGCGCGATGGCATCGCGATTACGCACACGTCGGCGGGAACGACCGTCGTAGCTCCGCAGTGCTACCTGGAGCGACCGATCCAGTCCACCGACTTTACGGCGGACTACACGAACCTCCTTCCGACCATTGCCGCCGAGGACAACATCGGTAACAAGTACTCGTGGCAGTATCGCGGCGGCTACGTCAAGACGCTGAACATCAAGAGCGCGCCGGCGAAGACGGAAATGACGTGCGACGTGATGTTCAACAAGACGCGAGTTCTCGCGAATGGCGTCGGGAACAACCCCGCGCCGACCGCGTTCAACGAGTCGCAGTCGAGCCTGAACGATCTGTCATTCGAGTATCAGGATGGCTTCCTGGCTCTTGAGAGCGACCCCAACGGCACGGGGACGCCGCTTCTCCAGCGCATGAACGATGCAATTAGCTGGGAGGTTGACATCAATAACAACCTCAAGAAAGAGAGCACGATGGACGGCACCATCGTGAACCGCTACTTCCCGGGCGCGAAGAGGAAGATTGAGGTCAAGTTCGACATGCTGAACGCAGCGAACTACCCGGTGATCTACCAGAACTTCCTCAGCCGGGATGTCAACGCGAAGTTCTTCGCCGCACTCGCGATCAACACGGGCACGCCGTCGGCTCCCGCGTGGAAGACGCGCATGATTCACTGCCCGAACGTGCGTTACATCAAGAGCGTGGAGAAGCAGGGACTCACCGACACGACGGGTGAAACCGTGGACGGTGTGGCGCTGCGGGCTGGCGGCAAGGAGAAGATTTACGTCTACAGCCTGATCTAAGTCGAGTCCCCTTGATGGAGGGGCGGGCACCGCCAGCGCGGGACTCGCCCCTCCTAGTACACCTACAACAGACACCCGATTTTTTCTTGAGATACCAGCCCCGGAGCGCTCCGGGGCTGGTATCATTTCGCATGACAACTACACCATTCACGATATTTATTACACCTACGGTGGTCGTCTCGCAGCGCGTCCCGCCGCGCGGCCAGGAAGACAGTCTTATGTGCGGTGAGGCGTGCGCGGCTATGGTCATCGGCACAATGCGCGGTAGCGAGATGATGCCCACGCCTGATGAGATCGCGCAGCGCATGGGCGCCGAGGGGCGCGTCACGAACGCCCAGCAGCTTCAGTCGTATCTCTCTGGCGTGTGGCACATCGGATCAGTTGCACCCGCCACGGACAGTCTCAATGGCCTCATGTTTTACATCTGGCGCTCGTTGATGAACGGGCGACTCTGCTTGCTGACGCAGCAGTTCTCCCCCGAACACCCGACCCCCCACTGGCGCGTTGTATATGGTTTAACGGACACGACGGTGTATCTCGCTGACCCGTGGGACGGAAGCGTGAAGACGCAAACGTACAAGCAGTGCTGGGATGAGCACAATGCTCTCGGCGTTAATGCGCAGTTTCTCGCCATTCAAAAGTAGGGTGGTTGCCGTGGATAGGCCAGAGCCGTGGATGGAACACGCGAAGGCAATGTACGAGCGCGGCGACTTCAAGACGGAAGAGGCAGTCGGTGAGCAAACATCCGTGGAGCCGGCGAAGTGGATATGCGGCCACTGCCCCTTCTACATGCCGATGCGGTCCAAGTGCCACCTGCGAGACACCTGGGTCAGCAGCACCACGCTCGCTTGCCGGTATTACGCGCCAGCGAATCAGCCCGAGGCAGAGGAGATGATCCGGTCGTGTACGGCAGGCGAGCGCAAGACCGCGTTCATTGCCCGGGGCGACTTCTGGCCGATTCCGGTGACGCGCTAGAATAACCAGCGAACACCCTGGCGCATACTTGGGTAGCCCCCACGCCAGGTTCTTTATTGGAGAGATATGCCATCTGGAATTCGTAATCCAAACCTGACCTTTATCTACCCGCTGGAAGACGGGAGCGAGTGGGCGTTTAGGCGAGAGCAAACCGCCAACGACCGCGACACGATCAGCAACATGACGCGGAAGAGCATCATGGGGCCGGTGGACCGCCGCAAGGTCAAAGAGTTGCTGAGGACGGGCGGCTCCGTTGAGGAGTACCTGGAAGAGCTAACGACCAACGAGGTCGTCATGTCAGCGGAAAAGGCGACCCTCGCGATCATGGGCGTGTCCTGTCAGGGAGAATTCTTCACGGTGCCGGAAGGTTACACCGACGAGGACGGCAAGCTGTCGCCTTACGCGGGGAAGTTGATTCCACAGCCGCCGAAGCGCTCGCTCGCGCGCACTGACCCCAAGCAGTACGACGCGCAGCTTGCGCTCCACATCGAGTGGCTTGGCGTGATTGACCCGGACGAGCGATCTGCGGCGTTGTCGTTCGCAACGGCGGTGTGGGCCGGAGCGTCCCCCGACGACGTGAAACGCTTTCAGGCAAAGGGTGTGGGCGTGGACAAGCCCGAGCGCCGACCCGGCGGCAAGGGATGACGCGGAGTTTCCCGAAGAACTGATTACCTATAGACTCGCAAAGTCTTTTGGGTGGGATCAGGAGCAACAGGCGCGTCAGACCGACAACTTCAACCGAACGATGTTTACGATGGACGAGGTGGTCCGCAACGAGGACATGAAGACCCTCGCCACATACATCTCCGCAGAACTAGCGAAGATCATAGCACCCCTTCTAGGCGGGGCGGTTCGGTAGAGTAATTAGTCACGATGACCACAGGCGCAGCGTCTCTCGAAGTGGAGACGCTGCGCTGTTCTTCTACCGCCAGGATGTTGAACCCGTCGTAGAGGCGCCGCACTTCCGCCACGTCGTTGAGTGTGAGCAGAAACCTGCCCTTCACGCGACGCAGCGCAGCCGCAAGGCGCTCGTGCTCTCCGAGGTCGAACGTACCCTGGTACAAGTCTTCTCCCAGGTACGGCGGATCGAGAAAGAACAGCGTCGTCTTCCTGTCATACTTCTTGAGTATCTTCTCGAAGTCCTGCCTCTCGATGTACACGTTCTGCAATCGGCGAAAAGCGGCCTCTAGGCGCACCTGAGCGGCACGCACTGGCAGTTGGCGGTGCTCGTTGGTCGTGACGCCCCAGGAGGCTTTTTCGAGGGCTCCAAAGCGCATACGCATGACGAGGTAGAACCGCACGGCGCGCGCCATCTCATCGCGCTCTGGAATCTCTTCGGCCTCTAGCTCACCAAACATCTCCCGGGAGTGGAGGTGAAGCTGCACGTTTTCCAGTAGCTCCGCCGGGCGCCACTTAATGACGCGCCATAGGTTAACGAGTTCCCCGTCGATGTCGTTAATAACTTCGACGGGGTGCTCGGGCTTGGCGAATAATACCCATGCGCCACCCGCGAATACCTCGACGTACGCAAGGGCGTCTGCGGGCAGAAGAGGGATGATTTTCGTGCGTAGCTGGCGTTTTCCTCCTACGCGACGAACGGGTGAGAAGGGCAGCGGTCTAATAATATCCATGTGGGATTCTATCCGATTTGCTACTATCCAGGTGCGGGCTTTGCGGCTCATGGAGTAGTCTGCCGATGTTATTCGGGAGGCGCACTACTTGGAGACGGACAACCAGTTCATCATCTCGATCCTGTTGACCGCAAAGAACGACGCAAAAGACGCTTTGTTGGCGGCACAAGCGCAGGTGACGAGCCTGGCAGACTCGATGAGTCTCGCGGCTGTCGGTATCGGACTAGCCTCCGCGTCCATTATCCTGTCCTCTACAAAAGCTGCGGTGAAGTTCCAGCAGGACATGGAGCTAATTCACACCCAGGCCGGCGTTCCGCAAGCGGCAATCGAGGGGTTGTCGCGCAGCGTCATTCAGCTTTCGCAGTCGGCGGTGGGCTTCTCGCCTGACACGCTCGCTGAGGGCTTGTATCACATCTCTTCGGCTGGCTACCAGGGCGCGCAATCGCTGGACATGCTGAAGACGAGCGCGGAACTCGCGCGTGTCGGCTTGGCGAACATCGAAACGACCTCCAACGCCGTGATCGGCGTCATGGTCAGTCAGGTCAAGGGCGTCAAGGACGCAGCCGACGCCGCTGCCAATCTGAACGCCATCGTCGGAACCGGCAACGTGCGTATGCAGGATTTGGCCTCCAGCATCGGGACTGGCGTTCTCCCTACATTCCACACCGCGGGCCTCTCTATACGCGATTTTGGCGCAGCAATGGCTACGTCTACCGACAACGCCATCCCCGCTGAGGTTGCCGCCACCCGGTTGCGTATGACCATCGCGCAGATGGTTTCCCCCAGCAACACCGCTGTTACCGCGCTGCAAAGCGTCGGCATCTCGCAGCACCAACTCGCGGATGACCTTCGGCAGCCTAACGGCCTCATGGTGGCAATCAAAGACCTGAGCGATCATCTCGTGACGTCCGGCCTCACCGCGACAGAACAGGCCGCAGTGATTAACGATGCATTTGGGAAAAGTCGTTCATCGAGCGAGATAAACCTGCTCATTGACGAGCAGAGTCGTCTCTCCAGCAAGTACAAGCAGATCGGTCAGGATGTCACGAAGTGGTCCGGGGATGTCGCCGCAGCGGAGGACACGGTTGCCGCGCGCTGGGATGCGGCGAAGGCCTCTGCCTCTGCGTTCGCGGTCGTCATCGGCTCCGCGCTGTTGCCCGCGTTCAGCGGCGCGCTAATGGTGCTCACGCCGATAGAGCACGCAATCACCGGGATCATCGACGCGCTTGGCCCGGTGCCGCAGTACGTCATGCTCGCGGTCGGCGCACTGGCGGCTCTGAAAGCGGTTATGATCGGCGGCCAGGTCGCGACCCGCGCCTATGAGTTTGGCCTCCGCAATGTGTTGCCTGTAATCTCTCATCAAGGCGCCGTCATCAACTCCTATCGTAACGTCCTCGTCGCGCAGGCGAAGGCTGAAGAGGATGCGGCGACGGCGACGGCGAAAGCGGCGCTGGCGGAAGAAGCTAAGGCGCTGGCGACAAAGAAGAGCGAGGCTGATGTCGCCGTGTTGGGCGCACGCATCAGCGTGCTCTCCGCGCAGCAAGCACAGTACGCCGCAAACGTTGAGTACGCAGCCGCAAAAGAAAAGATGGCTGCTATCACAAAGAACGAACTAGCTGATGACTCCATGAAAGCGGCGGCAGCAAGTGACCTGGAGACAGCGGCTCTGAACAAGAAGAGTGCGGCAGCGGACCTTGCGGCTGCACGCGATGCTGCGGTTGCTGCTCGCAAGGCCGCTCTCACCGTTCAGGAGCAAGCGAACACCGTTGCGACGCAGCAGAATACGGCGGCAACTCAGACTGCTGCTGCTGTGTCGAGTGAGGCTGCTCTCGCGGCTGAGAAGTTGGCGGCGGAGAACGCTCTCGCCGCGATTGCCGCTCAACAAGTTGCGGCGGAGCAGGAGTTTGAGAACGCGGAACTCGCCCTTCATCTCGCTACGACGAACGCCGACTCCACGGCTCTCGAAATCAACACGGCGCAGCATAACTACCACGCAAGTGCCGTCAAGCTGGAGGCGGTGGAAGAGCAGCTTTTGGCGGCAGAGACAGCCCTGAATACTATCGCGACCAACGACGAGACGGCGGCTGTTACGCTGGACGCGGTTGCGAAGGACGAGGATGCGGCAGCAACCGGGGTGCTTGCGTTGGCCGAGGGCGCCCTCACCGTGGCAACGTCCCTTCTGGTTGCGGTATTCGGCTCCCTGGAGCTAGGAATCGGTGTCGTGATCGCCGCCATCGGCATCCTCGCCTACGAGCACATCCCTGCGGTACACGACGCGGTAAATGGGGTCGTGAAAGCCGTTGGCGTTGATATGACCCAGGCGTTCCGAGACGCGGGGAGCGCGGCGCGATGGGCATCCGACGGAGTGGGCGGTTTCATCCACAACGTCCTCGTGGCGACCGGCGATGCGAACGATTTCAATCAGACGATGAGTAAGGGCTCGTGGAAGGATACGCTTGGCGAGTCCATCAAGAACGCATTGGGCGAGTCCAGTCCTCTCGCCGGTCAACTGCTCTTTATCAATGACCTTCTTCACGCACAGGCTGCGGCGCACGCTGCTGCGGCTGCTGCTGCGGCGAAGCACGCGGCGGCTGTCAGAGATGCGGCTGCCGCTGAGGGCATCTACCGATCCGAGTTGACGGTGGGCGGGATGGCGCTGCGCGGATATGGGGATCACCTCAGACTGGTAGCGCAGGGAGAAAACGAATTTGCGGCGTTCCAGGCTATAGCGGCGGCGGCACTCCAGACAACGGACGCCGCCCTCGCCGCAACGTCCTCGAAGCTCACGGCGTTCTCAGACAACGCCGTGGCGCAGGCCAAGCGCATGAGCGACGGCGTGATCGCTGAAGTCCATAAGATGACGGCGGCGCTGGGCGCACCGATGGCGGAGATGAGGCTCACGGACACCCCGAACGCCCCGATTGCCGGCGAATCCACGCAGAACCTCACGAGAACTTCGAGCGCGACCGTGGCGCTGTCCCTCGCTCCCGAGGCCCAGGCCGCGCTCAACGCCTTCAACGCCACCGTCAACACGCTTCCCCAGGAGTACCGGGCCGTATTCGCGGCTGGCTCTGATGACTACAAAGCGAAGGTCATGGACGCGTACAACGCGTTTGTCGTGAAGTTCAACGACGAGAACAAGCGGCACGAGGACGCGATACGCACCCTGAACACAACCGAAGAGCAGAAGGTCGCGGCAGACCGACAACGCGCCCAGGCCGCACTGAACGCGGAGAACCAGCGATACGTCCAGGCTATAGCGGCGCTCAACCAGACGCACGAGAACGCGCTCCAGTCGATCCTCCAAAATTTCACAATCCAATTCCAGACGGTGCTGCAAAACTACCAGGCGGCGGCGCAGTCCCTCCAAGAACGCGCACAGGCCGAAGACTCCGCGCACCAGGGAGCCCTGCAAGCACTCCAGGCGTCCGAGCAAGCCAAGATGCAGAAGATTCAGGACGAGGGGGCGAAGAAGGGCAAAGAGTGGCTTGACCAACAGAGAACTATTTTGTTGCAAGCGTACGAGCGCGCGGTCAACAACGAGAACGCGCGGTTCTCGCACTCCATGCAGCTTATCCAGACGCAGGGTGCAACGCTGTCGGACGCGTTCAACCGGCGCGTCAACGAGATGGATGCGCATCTCAAAGAGAACACTGCCCGGACCCAGGCGGCCTATAACGTGGCGCTCCAGAGGTTGAACGAAGCACATATGCGACATGAGACAGCTATCGAGGAGAAGCTGAAGCAGAATGTTGCATCGCTCCACAGCACGCTTGAGGCCGCAATAGCGAAAGAGAACGCGGGGCATGATCGCCACGTCACCGCACTTCGAGAGGCGCTGGACGGCCACATCACAAAGCTGGGCGTGACGCTGAACAAGAACATGACGCCCGGAGACATGTTGAGCAAGATCGACAGCGGAACGCAGAAGGAGTACAAGGACGCGCTGGAGAAGGCGACGGTCGATATTCTCCTGCACGGCTCCGCAACTCGCCAGGACATCGCCGCCCTCCAGACTGCCGCCTCTGAGAGGGACAAGTTCACAGCGGCACAGGCGAAGGCCGAGGTTGAATCGCACACGGCGCTCTCCGCTCACAGAAGCGCGACGGACCAACTCACCGCCATGACGAACGCCGCGCGACACGTCACAGACGACGCTATGGCGAAGCTGGTCGTCGCCATTACAACCCATACCGGACACGTCAAAGAGGATACGGCGGCGGTGCTCAAGGCCGCTACCGCGATGGGCCACCTCGATGGCGTGATTGAGAAGGTCAAGGCGATAGCGGATTCGGTGAAGCCAGCGACATACAGCGAAGTCCAAAGTGCAATGAAAGGCTCTGAGGACGCGCGCATCTCGATCATTGCGGAGAATACGAACGTCATAAAAGAGCGCGCCGCGATTGTTACTGACGGTATCAAGGCTCAGACACAGGCCATCGACGCGCAGACCGCGATCATAACTGCTCAGGGCGCCCTGAGCACCGCCGCCGCTCAGGGGCAGGTCAAGGGAATCGAAGACCAAACAGCGGTAGCGCACGCGCTCTACGAAGTCGCGAACGCTACCTCCCCGCAGGGGCTCGCCATCGCACAGGCGCAGCTTCAACTCGCGCAGGACAAGTACGCGTTCGACCAGCAGGAAGCGGCGATGCGCGTACAGATCGCGACCGACGAGGTGAAGGCGGCAACAGACAAGGCCGCTGTAGACGCCGCGAATACCGCTGCGCTGCATCAGGTCGCTCAGGACGCTCTCGCGGTTGACCTGCTGAAAGTGCAACTCGCGAAGGACCGCGCTAAACTCGCAGAGGATCAGCTTCACGTCCTCGTGAACATCAACGCCGCGCTGAAGGGCGCCACCACCGGCCAGCAAACCATCGCGGCGGACGAGGCGAAGATTCGGGGAGACGACCGCGCCATCGACTACGCGGTGCGCGTCCAGACAAAGGACGAGGACGCAGCGGCCAAGATCGCAGCGGAGGGCGCAAACACCCTCGCGCTCGATAACCAGAAGAAGGCGATTGATACGCAGGGCCTCGCGACCATCCAGAACACCGCCGCCGTCAAAGAGGCGACCGACGCATCAAAGATTCAGAGCGTTCAGGACACCAACAAGATATCCGCAACGCTCTCTGAGGTCTTGTCCGCGCAGTCTCGGATCGACAACGCTGAGATCAAACTCGTAGACGCGAATACGACGGTTATCAAAGAAAACTCGTCCATACAGGTCCAGCAGCTTAATGACATCGCGACGCGCATAGCGGACCAAACGGCAATCATGTCCGCGCAGGAGAACGTATCCAAGGCATCCGCTGATGGGATCGTGAAGAGCATACAAGATCAGGCCGCCATCGCGAAGGACCAGACCGCCATCGCAACCGCCAAGACGAGTGCGGATCGAGCGGTCGCGACGGCGCAACTCAACCTGGAGATGGACAAGCTGCGATTCGACCAGGGTGCGGCGGGTATGGCTATCGCGGTCGCGCAGCAGCAGCTTAAGGCGGCGCAAGACAAGGCGCAGCGAGACATCGAAGCTGAGGCCTTCGCGATGAAGGTCGCCCAGGACCAGATGAATGTCGATCAGTTGAAGGTGGCACTGGCCCGCGACGAACTGCGACTCGCGCAGGATCAGTTGTCCATCCTCAATGACATTGACCAGGCTCTCGGCGGCGCCACAGATAACCAGAAACTCATCAACGAAGACAACCAGCAGATTCAGAAGGACAATGCCTCCATCGCTCAAGCGATGCAGCAACTTGCGATTGACGAGGCGGCGAAGGCCGCGCAGGACGCACAATTCAAGGTCCAAGAAGCACAGAACGCATCTCAAGCGGAGATGGAGAAAGCGGCGCAAGCGCAGTACGACCAGATCGCGGCTATTCGGGAAGCACAGGATCAGGCCGCCATCGACGCTGCGCAGAACGCGAAGGCCATCTCAGATGCGGGCGCCGCGACCGTCCAGGCGATCAACGACAGAAACAACGAGTTGCGCCAAGACCTCCTGAAACTGATCGGCATCGAGGAGCGCGGACTCGCCGGGCTTGGGCGACTGGACGTTACCGACGGGCATGGTCCATCGAATATGATGAACGGGTGGGCATCGGATGCCGCACGTAGCGCGGGAGCGCCAGGATAATGTCAAGTCTCATTACTGCAAACGGGGATATATCCTGGGCGCGACCATTTCCGGCCGATAGAATTTTCCTGACTCCGAGCAACGGCCAGTACGTCGTCGTCTACAAGGACACCGTCTCCGGAAACCTGTACTATCGGACGTCTGCCGACCAGGGGGCGACGTGGAGCGCAGCCAACGCTATGCCCGGGTCACCCACAACGACCGGACTCCACAGCATGTCGATGATTAACGACACGCTCCACATGTGGTACGTCGGCACGTCTATCCAGCTTTACACCACGAAGTACAACACGGCGACGAACCAGTTTGGCGCGCAGACGGTTTACCCGTACACCTTCACCGGCGTCACGTCGTTCGAGATGATGGACGCAGTATACGACGACCACGGATTTTGGGGTGTGGTCGCCACCATCGTGCGGGGAACCAAGAAGAGCATCGGAATATTTCGAACGCCGGGAAGCGACGGCACGCTGGCGACATTCCAAACCCTTGTTGATTTGAACTACAGCCACTCGGGGCTAACCCAGCTACGCATCCTGGCGCCGAGCGGCCAGTACGTCATCTTCTGGTACGACGGCAACGCGAAGAAACTGTACGCCGCTCCGATCACGAGGACGCCCACGACGTACACCTGGACGCCGGCGAATCTGGAACAGGCGATCAGCTTGACCGATCCCGGCGCAAAGTTCGAGGTAGTCCAAGAGGCGAACGGCAATCAGACGCTTGGGCTCGCGCACGACTCTGCGCTGTATTCACTTACGAGAACTGGCGCAAACTCGTACGGCTATCCCGTCCCACTCGCAGCGCAGATCATTGCGGGCCAGTCGCCCTCGATGGTGCCGGATGGCAGCGACCTCTACATCGGCTACGCCACGACCATCAACCAGCCGAATGCGGAGACGTATCTGCTCAAGAGAACGGGCTCGCGCTGGGCACTGCCCATAGTCCAGGCTGGCGGCTCGTCTAACGGGTTTAATTACCCGATGTTTGGGCTGACCGTGAGCATCGTGCAGGACGCGTCGAACAACATCACGTTCTACGCGTGGTCAAAGGCGTCTGCCCCGAACGCCCCGACCTATGTGACGCCCAGCGGGAAGGTGCTCACAACCACACCAACCGTCTCGTGGACGAGCAACCGCTCTGCGCCGCAAGACCCGACGAAGAGCGTCCAGGTCCAGGTGTACCGATCCTCAGACAACTACTTGATGTATGACTCAGGAGAGGTTGTGGGGCAGATTACCTCACTTGCAATTCCGTCGTCTGCGGGCCTCGTGAACAACATCGCATACAAGGTCCAGGTGCGGGAAAAAGATTTGCTGTCCGCACTTGGGGCGGGCACATGGGGTCCATATTCAGCCCCTAGCACGTTCACGCCGACGGCGCCCTCCGTAGACACCATAACGAGCGTAACGTCGGGTGGCGTAACGTTTTCGGCCTTCCCTGCCACCACTGGTGGGGCAGACATCCAGGCGGTTGTCTCGCACACTCAGGCGAGCAGTGATTCGATAAACGCATACAAGCTGTGCCTCTACGACTCGGACGCATCGACGCTCCTCGCTAGTACCGCGTTCCAGGCGCTCGCTCCCGCCGTCGCGTCTGGCGCGTCGTTTACCACGATTGACTGGACTCCGGGGATCATGGTCACGGCGCATGACTACTACCTCTCGGTTCAAACGACGGACGCGGTGAATGGACTCACATCTGAATCAGCGAAGGTGAAGCTGACGACGAACTTCACCCCGCCGCCCACGCCGACCGGCTTCACGGCGGCACCAAACAACGACGCCGGCACGGTGGTGCTCAACTGGGCGAACCCAGCGGGGACCGTGAGCACCCTCGTGGAGTGGAACCCGCACAACGAGGCTGGTATCGCGCAGGGGTGGCAGACGCTTACCCCCGGGCTAGTGAACTGGCACACGCTCACCACGCCGAACCAGTCTCCCCAGCTTAGGGCTGACTACCGGGTATCCGTTTTCAATGCTCAGGGCATCCAGTCTGGATACGCAATCGTCTCCGGCGTCTATCTGGACAACGCGCTCGACTACGCGGGCATCTGGCTCAACGACGTAACGGACCCGCTCAACCGCAAGGTCTACCTCGGCTACGTGGAGAATTGGGACTCGCTGAAGCGCGACCTCGGATTGGAGATGCAGGAGTGGGTTCCTCAGGGCGCATCACTCCCATTCCAGAGCTTCGGGCTCACCGACTACTGGATTCTCGGAACATCCAATGCACTCAAGATATTCCTGCCGTCGCAGGAGTTGGACTCCTCGGGTGGGGTGCATTACGGATCAGTAAACAGGGACATGATGATTAGCATGACGCGCCAGCGATCCGTACTCATCTACCGCGATAGGAGATTCCCAACGCCTATATTTGCAAGGCTCGTCGCCTACGAGGATCAGCCCAATAACGATGTCAACACGGATGTAACGCTGGAGCTTCGGCAGACGGGGTACTACGGGTATCTGCCCGTGGTGGGCAGCTAGGCATGAAAGACCCGCATAAGTACATCAACACATACTTCCCCACGGTGCAAGATGTCGCGGACATGGCGATGCACCCCGCGAAGTTTGCACAGGCGTTGATCGTCGCCCCGCAAGCGCGACTGCTCGACATGAACCTGCAACCCATCGCGTTGCCCATCCCCGTCAATCCGGCAGACCCGAGCGCATTATGCTCCCTGGCTGGTGGTGGGTACGTGCGCGACATACAGCCGGAGATGAACTCGACGGATGACATCCACCACAAGACGAGCTTCAAACTCTACGAGTTTCCGGGCATCGGCACGTTCAATACACTGAAGACGATCATCGCCATATCGACGCAGTACTTCTTCATGGGGCCGAACGGGCCATATCTCGTGAACGAGGTGCCGGTCGGGAAGTACATGTTCTCGATCCCCGAGAGGGAACTACTTGACTCAGGGAACTTCTGGACGATCACGGGGCACGGGCTGACGCAGATCGTCGCAGACCTGGGATTCGAGAACATGTACGTTCTCCCGCTCGGCTCCAATCTTATCGAGGACGCGAAGGCGATGCTCATGATGGACTATCTTCCCCCGACGGAAGGTGGCCGCGAGCCATCCAACGCGGTCGGGCGCACAGGGAACTGCGCTAACTGCCCTGAGCCCGATGGGAATGGTTCGGGGCAGGGATATGCGCAGCAGGGGTTTGCCGTGACAGACCCGAACGCGCAAACGCTGCCATATGGCGCATCCACTGTTATTCGGCAGAGGGCCGCGACAGGGTTCACTGCCCCCGTGCTGTACAACGCGACCATCGGCATGAAGATCGCGCCGACATCCGGTGCCCCGATTGACCCGTGGACGTGTATGCCAATGGCAGTGCAGACGATTCAGCCTGGGGCGGTTGGATCGTCGGTGCCCGGAGAGATCGTGCCCGGAGAGATGGTGCTTGGCATGGCGGGAACGAGCGAGGCGCCGTTCCCCGCGTTCATGCTCTCGTTTCTGAACCAGGTCGGGAACCAGATGTACATAGACACCGCGACCGGCAAGTGCTATGACGCAGTAACCGGGGAGGAGAATGACCCAAAGACTGGACAGGTCGCGACGGTGCTTGTGCCGCGACTGTTCTATCAAGTTCTGCCGCTATCGTTCGGCGTTGGCGGTGGTGACGGCGGCGTGGCAGTCGCCCAGGGGAACGGGAAGGGCTACTCGCCCTCATACGGGTGGAGCGTTGCGGATACCAGGCACGCGCTCACCGCTCACGCCGCGCCGGGATCGCCGTACTACACGCATTGGGTGCCCGAGGCGGGACACAACGTCACGTTCCTGTACACCGCGAACGTCACGGGCGTGAAGATCGACGCGGCGACCGGACACCCGATCGATCCGTGGAACAACCAGCCGATGCCGTACGGCGGACTCCAGGGACAGGCGTACCCGACGTACAGCGGCGCACCCGACTTGTTTATCGCCTCCCAAACGTACAACGGCCAGAACGTGTGGTTTCAGCCCTCCACGGCCACGTTTGTGACCTGGGATGGCGTCAACGCGACGGGGCACCTTACGACCGTCTATCCGGCGTACAACGGCGTGACGCCCACCGCACCCGCCACCGTGTTCCAGCAAGCCGGTGGTGACGGCGGTATCTCTACCCTTCCCCCTGGCGCCATCGGGCCGCAGACGGGGCCGGTGGGCGCATACTCGTGGCCCGACCCCAACTCTCCCGGCCTCACCCCGTCCGGATGCCCGACGAGCGGGCCTAATATTCCCGCCTATCGGATCATTGATAAGCCGAGCACCCTGGTGGTGCTGGACCCGGATAGCGGTAAGCGCATCGCTCATGACCCGAAGACAACAGACACGATGCCCTTCTCCCCGAAGGACAACCTCTTGAAAGCCGTCAACACCGTGCTCTCGACGGCGCTCTACTGGCCGCTCTATGATGACGCAGACGGAAACTTCATCCTTGAGCCGATGCCATACACCGACGGGACCACCCCGCAAGCCGATCCGTACTTTTTCTACAAGACGGCAAAGGATGGCGTCATAGCCCCGGGCATCTCGCAGCAACTTCTCAATCAAACGAGCATAGCGAACAAGGTGGTCGTGAGGAGCGAGAACTCGAAGCGGGCGGCGATCACGGCGGTCGCCTACAACCGATCCAACGGCAGCTACATATCCGTCCAGAATCTCGGGCGCGTAATTCAGAAGCAGCCAGCGATCCAACTGGATACCATAACGGACCCGGACGTTCTGAAGCTTCGCGCGGACGTAGAGGTGAACCTTGCGGCGCTGCCCGCAGAGAGCATCCAGATGGATGTGTTCTTGAACCCCTTCCTCGATGTCCACGATGTTATCGGCATGAATGTATACTCACCGGACGGTAAAACGCTGGAGATTTCCACGAACAACAACCCGTTCCTTGTGACGGCTTGGAAGCATGACTTCAACAAGCGCATTACGACTATCACCCTGGGCCGGTTGGTCCCGATCTAATGAAGAGGCTGCATGAACGGCGTTAGACTCGCAAACGCACAAAGTCGCGGTGGTGGCTCGAACTCGAATGACGCGGAGATTCGACAGGGCGCCACAAGCGTGTCCCCCATTAAACTCATGGCGGACCACCAGTGGCGCACGCTCTATGCGTACACGCACCCGTTCTCCCGGGCCACCGTGCTCGGCCAGGGGTCATCGGCTGACTACTTGTCTGTAAACGCCTATACGTGCGACCTTCCCACCGGGGGCGATCTCCCTGTTCTCACGCCGATTTACACGCCGCAACAGTACGATTCATACAGCCTCCCAATCGACGGATCGACCGCCCCGGGGCGCGACTACTCCGACGTTCAGAACATCGACATAACGCCCGGAAACAGCACCGCTATCGGCGTGGTCGGCAAGAGTGGGCGTAGGCTCCCATTTCTCTCTGGCCTCGTCCCCGGTCGCGGAATTAACGCGATTCCGTACGGCCAGTACGACTTCAAGAAGCCCGCCGACGACTCGCCGTACATCGCCGCTCCTCCGCAGGGGCCAGATGCGGCGGGAACGATCTTCAAGAAGCCAGGGGCGACAGACAGGGTTGTCAACAAGCCGGAAATTGAGGTGTACCTCTCAGACAAGGGGCTCACCTACATGCACGACGATGCGAACGGCTTCACACCTATCGGTATCAAGGTTGGGAACGGCCTATCGCTCTCCGCCCCCGACCCAAAGGATGAGAACAGGAGATTCCTCCAGGCGAACCCGACGGGCGGAGGAGGCATCAATGTGATCCCGTCCTACGGGATCAGCATCGAGCCCCCGTTTCCCCCGGTGCTCGGAAGCCTCACGCTCATTGCGGCTGCTGGTGGGCTTGGCGGGGGGCAGTACGCCTACGGAGCCACGTACACCACGAACCTCGGCAACGAATCAGCCATGTCGGGAACGCTCGTCGTGACGACAGACGCCGACCATGGCCAGGTGACGGTAGCGATGAACCCGGCGACGCTGCTACCCGCGAACGTTGCTAGCATGACGATCTATCGCAGCGTGGTGAATGACATCACGCAGACGATGCGGGCGCTCACAACGATACCCGCCGCCACAGTGAAAGCGTCAGGCGTCTCGTTTACGGACAACGTGGCTGACCCCGCGCTCGGGGCGGTGTATGGCGGCGGGAAACCATCACTCATCACCGCAGAACTCGCGACGGATGCAGCGGGCAACAATATCTCGGGACTCATCGAGAACGCCGGCGCGGATGGGAACGGGCTTGCGGTCGATCCCTACGGCCCCGCTTATCTCGTCGCTGGCCCCGGCATCTCGATCACGCCACCCGCACCACCGTCCGCGCCTACACTCGCTCTCGCCACAGGAACCGCTCTCGGCACCGGCGGCTACAAATATGCGGTCGCATACCAGTACAACTTCCCATCCGGTTTGGTTGAGACGAACCCCTCGTTTACCGCGTCGATCAACACTACCGCCGGAAACCAGGCTGTCGTCGTCTCGGCGCCCGCGCCTCCCGCGATTCTGGGCGCCACTATCGTCGGCGCCGTCGTCTATCGGACGGCGCTTGGCGGCACCGCACTTCTGAAGGTGGCGACTGTCGCGGGCGCGTCTGCCTTGAGCTACACAGACTCAACTCCTGACGGCTCTCTCGGATCAGTTGCACTGCACCAGAAGCAGAAGATTCAAGCGGACCTCGCGACCAAAGTTGTGGCGGGAGCATCCACCAACGTATCCGGGCTCGTCAGCAATGCGGGAGATGACGGCAATGGGCTCCAGGTAAACGTGGACGGGACCACCATCACCATAAATACGTCCAATCAACTCGTCGCTGGGAGCGGGTCTGGCGCCGGAGGCGCTGGTTGCTGTGGCGCGATCACCGTCTCCCCCACCTCTTCTGATCTGGCGATCTATGGCGCCTACCCTCCCAGTGATCCCTGCACGGCGACTGCCCAAGCGGCGGGAGCCGCTCTCTTGGCCGCGAACTACTACGGCATTGTCTACGGTATTCAGTTTCAAAATCCTGATCTGACGTGGGGACCGGTTATCAGTAGGTTCCGAGTCGGCCCTAACGGAGCTACAAGGTATATCTACTATGCGTTGAGCGATGCGACCACGGCAGAGAAGGCGGCGTATGTAGCACGCAGAGTAGTTCGCGCGACTGACACTGGCGGCGTGGGGTCAGCGGGGATACCGGACAGCGCATGGTACATCCTCGCGGCGCAACCGATGACGGGCGTGCTGGGCACAATCTCCTGCGGAACTCCGGGCCCGTTTACCGCATGGGATACGAAGGACTTCACGCAACCAGCCGGAGCATCCGTTGGCACGGTCACGCATACCATACCTACCCCAAAGTTCGCTTCAATACAGGACGCTCCCACAAACACGACTGCGATGGCGTTTTGGGTACATGCTCTTACGGATGGCGGTCAGGACATCTGGCTTCCGGCATACCAATAGAAGGCTACAATAGGACCGAAGTGAGGCGCGAGTGGTTGACACGATAGGGTTCAGTAATAGCGGACGCACCACCGTCAATATGTCCGGTGGTACGGGTACGGGTACGTCCCTGACCTTAACCGCTGGCGCCCCGACGCTCCCGCCTTCTGGTACAGCGTTTGACATCCGCATCGAGAACGAGTGGATCACGATACCCGCAGCCGCGAATACGGGCGGACCCGTCTACTCGCCCGTCACGCGCGGCGCATACGGCTCAACGGCGGTTAACCACGCGAACCTCACACCCGTAGTTGAGGTTATCACCGGCTACGAGATGAGCCAGTTCGTGCAGACGACGCAAGAGAAGCTGTCGGCTGATACGGATGTCGCTATCGCTACGCCGACCAATGGGCAAGTACTTACCTATAACACGACAACGGGTAAATGGCAGAACGCTGCACCTGGAGTCACGACGACTGTTCAGGCTGAGACGGGTGGGGCTGCGATATCCGGCGCGGTTGTCCTGCATGGCGCTGGCGGCACCACGATTACGGAGAGCGCGCAGACGGTGACGCTCACGTCGCCCGTCAATCCCATGACGACGCTTGCGGACCTAATTGTCGGCGGCACGGCTGGCGCGCCCTCTCGTCTGGGCATCGGCGCTGCGGGTCAGGTCTTGACGGTTGTATCGGGGAATCCCGCGTGGGCCGCAGCAGCTACGGGCTTCACGAATCCGATGACAACGCTGGGCGACCTCATCACGGGTGGCACATCCGGCGCTGCGGGGAGACTCGGCGTGGGCGCTGCCGGTCAGGTGCTCACCGTCGTATCCGGTGCTCCTGCTTGGGCTGCGGCCACGGGCGGCTTCACGAACCCAATGACGACTCTCGGGGACATTATTACGGGCGGCACGGGCGGTGCGGCTGGAAGACTTGGCGTTGGCGCAGCGGGTCAAGTATTGATGGTGGTTTCCGGTGCCCCTGCGTGGGCGAACGATACGGCGCTGTCCAACCCAATGACTACGGTGAACGACTTGATTCTTGGCGGCGCGTCAGGCGCTCCTACCCGCCTCGCGTCGGTAGCGAGTCGAACGCTCCAGACTGACGCATCCGGTAACGTCTCATGGGCCACTCCCGCGTCAGGTTTCACGAACCCGATGACAACCGCTGGAGACATTATCACGGGTGGCGCTTCTGGCGCCGCGCAACGTCTGGGAATCGGAGCGGCGGGACAATACCTGAGCGTAGTGTCTGGAGCCCCCGCATGGGCAGCGGCACCGGCTGGCGTTGGCAGCACTCCCGATGAATTGCGCGTGACGCAGACTGCCGCGTTTACGAATCCAAACGGCACGGCATTCAATGTCATCCCGTGGGATACGAACGACACGGCCTTCACGACAAACGCCGCGATGCACAGCACGACAGTCAATCCGTCAAGGCTTATCGCGCAGACGGCTGGTCGCTATCTCATACAGTCAGTGCTCTCGATCTCGACTACAGGCACCGTCGCCGCGCAGATACAGAAAAACGGCACAACCGTGGTCGCGCTGGCTACTGAATCTGGCCTGAGCGGATACCCCACCAGGATGCTCGTATCTGGCAGCGTCTACATGGCGGTAGGCGACTATGTGGAGGTGTCCATCTACAGCGCAGCGGTGGCGTTGAACGTAGCAGAGTGCTTCGCTACTATGTCCCGCATAGACGCATACGGTGTTGCGGGTGTAAGCGGGACGCTCGATCAGGCGCTTATCGTCTCCAATGTCTCGCAGTCAATCCCGAATACCACTGAGACGGCGATTACGCTTCCCACGGTGGTTTACGACACAAATGGACTTGCCGCAACCGCCAACCAAATAACCATTAAAAACCCAGGCATGTACTACATCGGCGGCATGGTAAGCGGCTCTGTTGGCGGCACAAGAATGTTCACTCGCATAGCCGTCAATGGCGCGGATGTGTTTTCGAATGACTATGCCGCCAACGGCTCGACGTATCCCACACCGACGGCGACGGGTATCAGGAGGCTCGCCGCTGGCGACGTACTTACGTTGAATTTCTGGCAGAACACAGGCGGCAACATGTCCACAACCGCCGCCCCATACTACGCGTATCTCTACGCCTATCGACTCGACGGGTACGCGATTAACCCGATGACGAGCATAAACGACATCGTAGTCGGTGGGTCCGGTGGAGCCCCAGCGAGACTCGCGAGTGTCGCCAACAAGGAACTTATTACGGATGCGTCGGGTAACGTCTCCTGGGGTGTTCTACTGCCGACTGTAGCGACCAAGACGGCGGCGTACACGCTTACCGCGACGGATGGCGTTGTCATTGTCAACGCCGCAAGCCTGACCATGACGCTTCCTTCTGCGGTAACAGTAGGCGCGGGTCAGCGGTACTCGATCAAGAACGGCGCCAGCGGAACATCCACAACCGTCGCGAGTACAGCGGGTACAATCGACGGAGCAACGACGTACACAGGGCTGTCCGCTGCGTACGCCGAGGCAAACTTCATCAGCGACGGCGCGAACTGGTTCATCCTCTAAGGAGCAACGTGTGGCTTACTTCCCAGGTGGTGGCGGCGGGAACTTCACCCTCATCAGCGAACAGATTCTCGCAGCCGCCGCCAATTCAGTGACGTTCTCCGCGATCCCGCAGACGTACAGGAACCTCCAGCTATTCATGTCCGTGAAGACGGCTGACACCGCTGGAGGGAACGACGATGTTGCGATCCAGTTCAACGGAGATACCGCCGCGAACTACGCGCACCAGCGCACCTGGACCACCTCCAACTCGTATACGGGCAGTACCGGCAACGGTGAGACTGGCGCGGTCATGGCGAGTGTTATGACGAGCTACACGGGCACCGGCGTACCCGCCAACTACTTCTCTGAGGTACAGGCGTACATCGGGTCATACACGGCGACGGACAGAATCAAGGCGGTGCGCGCTCAGTGCGATTTCGTAACGACGATGGCGTCCGGTATCTACCTGTTGGATGGCGTCGCCTTTTGGTTAAACGCCGCTGCGATTAACGCCATGAAAATCTATACCACTGGTGGATCGAACTTCGTCGCTGGATCGAAGTTTCAGCTATACGGAATAACGTAAGATACAAGTCGGACTGGTTCACAGCAAGGAGCGGGACATGCGCGCGACGGTGGCACTCTAATGGCGCTCGGTGGATTGAGCGGGAATAGCAGCAGCAGCGGCAGCGGCGCCGTCTCGCCGCTCGCCCTGACATCTACTGCACCGGCTCAGGTTCCGCTCACAATCACCGGAGCAGCCGGTCAAACAGCCGACTTGTTCGATGTGAAGAACAGCGCGGGAACGGTAGTAGCAAAGGTAGACAACGCAGGAACACTTACCTGTGGGCAGTTATCCCCTAACGCCATCAACACAGGCGATATCATAGCCGGCAGGATATACAACGGTAGCTATGGTGCCAACTGGGCCACAATTACCCCACAAGGCACCACGACCCTATTTACACCTGGGCAACCCTCAGCCATACCTCTAACCGTGAAGGGTGCGGCATCGCAAACCGGCGATCTTCAGCAATGGCAGAACAGCGCATCTACGGTGCTTGCGAGGGTCGATCCGTCAGGCGGATTCAGCACAACCAGCCACTTTTTGTCTAACGGATCGACAATCACCGCCGCTGCGGGGGCGGGCGCAGGGACGGCGCCCCCGGCGCCCGTTGTCACCGGTGCTACGGACGTGCGTGGCGCGGTGACCTTCGGTACTGGTGCCACGCCAGTCGCAGGGGTTCAGGCGACCGTTACGTTTGCAGCCGCCTACCCCACCGCTCCGGTGGTGGTTATAATACCAGCGAATGCGGCGACAGCGGCGTTACAGCCGTACGTCACCGGAACCTCCACCACGGGCTTTAGCGTCGCCTTCGGTGTGGCGCCGGCGGCGGCCCAGGCAAACACCGTTTACGCTATCAACTACATGGTTATCGGGTAAGAAGGGGGCAACAGTGGATATCCAGAAGCGCGAAGCAATCATCACAGAGTACGTAGACGACCTGGAGACGCAACTTCTCCGGGCGCGCCTGGACGTTATCGCGAACGAGCACAACCCGCACGCACAACACAAGGAACTCTCTGAGAAGGTGCGCCTCATCGAACAGGCGATAGCAGACGTTCGGTGCAAGGCCCTGGACTTGAGAAACGACGCCCTCACGCCCAAGAGCGCGAGATAAGCAGCCAGGGGAGCGGTGCGGAAGATGGCTCAGTCAATCGTGTGCAATGCCGTATGGATCGACAGGTGGCTCCCCGACATAACGCAGTTCGGGGCTGAGTACACGATTGGAAAGTGGACGCAGCCGCCCACTCCCGCACCCACCGCAACCAACCCCACGCCCGCGACACCGCCTAAAGAGTTCACGGGTGTCGTTGTCGGGGGATCATCCAGGCGTCAGATTGTCACGATCAGCCCGACGACGCCTGTGACTCCGCAATCTCTCCAGATGCAGATCATCAATGCGATAGCTGCTGCGGAGAATATGACGTTTACCGCCGCTGGAGGAGATGTGCTCTTCAACAACGGGGTCCAGGCGCTCCCGTGATAGGTGACGTTGTATTCGTCTACGGCACGGGCCTCTATGCGTTCCTCATCAGAATGGCGCAGCGGTTTCGTCGAAGGGATCATGCATTCAGTCATGTCACGCACGTCGGTGTGGTGACGGGCGCGGATGAGATCATTGAGGCGAGGCTATCCGGCGTAAGGCTTGGCACGCTCTCTCAGTACCCGCACAAGGACGTGGTGGGCATCGAGGCGACTCCCGCACAGCGAAAGTCTATCGAGGCGTACGCCAGGTCTTGCGTGGGGCACGAGTATGGCCTAGCGGACGCCATCGGCCTCTCCCCCGCAGACCTCGCGGACATCCTCTCGCCCGACTGAGGCGCGGCAGTCTTACCATTCCGGTAAACTGTAGTCCAAAGGAGGGCAACACAAATGTCCACACGTCTCGAAGAAATCGCAAACCGGATTCAGGAAGCCCCAGGAGTCGCAGAGGTTGATGCACACCTCGGTGGGCTCATGCGCGAGAACGCTCGTCTCAGAGAGGCAGTTTCAGACCTTAGCGCCTACGCGCGCAGTCTGGAGCGCATGGTGCAAGAAGGCGCCAGTGCGGTGAAAGCTGAACTCACGGAAGGTGAGCCACAACCCGCGCCTACCGCCTCTGACGGAACAAGTTAGTCGTTCGTCGTGGCGCCGCGCAGCAATCAAAGCCCCATACCGGAGCCCAGCAACGGGAACGCAACGTCGAGCGACATCTGGACGCTCTTGGCGCATCCGTTGTATGGGCTTGGGGCGCTGCACGCCAAGATAGACAACCTTGACGAGCGGATGGACAAGATCGAGGCCACTCAGACGGACGCCGACCTTCTCATTAAAGACCTGGAAGAGCGGACGCCGTTCACAGTAACGCAAGCTGAGTCTCAGCGCGACGAACTGCGGAAGTCTGAGAACCGCAAAGCACTTGTCTCGTCGGCGCGTACAACCGTGTGGGAAAAGGTCGTTTCAGCCGTCATTGCATCCGCGCTGACTGGCTACCTTGTCACCAATCTCAGCGCCATAGCGCATCAATTCCAGCGCATCGGACGATAGGAGGAACCATGAAAGATTTTTGGCACCCGTTGAAGAAACCGCTCTACGCGCTCCCGCACGCGGTTGTGCTCCTGGCTCTCGGGGTGCTGCTGCTACTGCTGGGCGGCTTGGGCGGCTGGTTCGCCGGCAGTGCCCACACAGCCAACTACTTCGAGCAGAAGTACTCGTGTACCAGTCACCAGTGCTTACCGCTGCCAAATACGTACGCGCCAGTTCTGGTGCCGAAAGTGTCCTCGGAGCCCGCAACCGCGTTCATCCCGAAGGCGGGCCTTTACCCGGGTGTGGGGAACCAGGGCACGCAGGGCGCGTGCGCCGCGTGGGTCACAGCCTGGGATTTCTCGTATCTCTGGCGGCTGAATCATCCTGGCTCCTGGCTTCGATTCTCGCCGCGACAAATGTACTCGCACTTCTCGAACACCTACAACAACGGACTCGACGGCGGCTCCTGGCCCGACCGGGATGGCGAGATAAGCAGCACGACCGGTCTACTCACATTCAAGCAAGACCCGCTGCCGCCGTATCGCATCGACAACCCGGAGATGCCGCAATACGACGCTCTCGGTCACCCGTCCATACAGGATGCCTCTAAGCACCGTTTTTACGCGCAATTCACCGCGATCTCGGGGTACTCGTATGGTGGAGGACAGGGTCTTATTGATGCCATGCGCTCCGCCATCGCTACCGGCCATCCCGTAATGATCGGCTTCCCCGTGTACCCGGAGTACGACAACGCGACACAGCAGCCGAACATAGTCGGGCCACAGCAGGGCGAAAGCAGCCGTGGAGGACACGAGAACATCGCGCTTGGCTACGACGACAACCGCGCCATGCCCGACGGCACCAGGGGCGCATTTTGGATTCAGAATCAATGGTCTAAGGCGTGGGGAAGCAATGGCCGCGCCTGGATGAGTTACACCTTTGCCCGCAACTACGTGTTCGGCGCTGAGTACGCGACGATCAACAACGGCACAAGCGCGCCGAAGCCGCCGAAGGATTCAACCGCTCCCGACGGGGGACACAAACTCGTCCCGCCGCCGATCACCGTGAGTCACAAGACGACCAGCGGGAACGCCTGGTATGTCTCCGCAATCTACGCAAAAGATCGACCGGGCTACCGGCTCGACGGACTGTTCAACTATTGGGGGGATCGCTACAATCTCCCCCCTGTCGGACTCGCGGCGACATTCGCATCTGAGTGCGGGTTCGACACGGGCGTGAACGGCGACTGCAACCGCATCGTCTACCCGTACGACATCTCAGGTGGCGGCTGTCAGATCACGGTGGGCACCGCCCAGTCCCTCGGGATCGGTGACGGCTCTAGCTCCCAGTCGAACATCAACTACGTCTTCAATTGGGAGGACAACCCCGCCAACTGCGTGTACGGCGAAGCAACACTCATGCACCAATTCGCAGCGTACAGGGGCGCAACGTACCCATTGGTGAACATCCTGTGGAACTGCGGTCCTGCGACAACGAGTTACCCGACACCGTACGGTCAGTGCGCGACGAACTACTACAACGACTTTCTGGGCTGGTACTCGTATGTGATCCAGGCATACGGCTCCCCGTACTACAAGAAGCCGGTGCATCACAAGGCCGTGTTCCCCGCATCCAAGTACGAGGCGTACCGCACACGGCATCACCTACGACCAATTAGCTACCGCTCAGGTAGCGGCCTCGCATACGGCGCGCGCTTGTGGTGGGGCTACGGTCATGCGGGTGCCGTTGTCTCACCCGAGCAGTTCTTCCGCACGCACGGGCGACACGGGTACATGACGCAGCGGTTCCAGTACCGTCGCCTCTACTGGACTCCAGGGACGAGCCACGTGAAGTGGCTCCCGGTTCGCGCCATACGATAGACTTGAGCGCGGTACGACTTCGTTCTTTGAGGCGAACGTATCTTGCGAGAAGAGTGGGACTGGCCGTACGGCCAGTCCCACTCTTCGTTTGCTCGCGGTATACTAGGCGGAGTTGCTGCCCGACCACCTGGAGTGTTGCCCCCGCTCTCACGGTGGTCGGGCAGTCTCGTTGTTACCCCTGGCTCGTTAGATGCCAGCCGCGACAGTGCGGGCACTTGTATGTGCGCGCCTCATCCCGCCCCCGCGTCTGACATCGAACAAGCACAACCGATGCGGCGAGTTCATCCTTGAATCGAACCTTGCCGGTCCTCGGGCATCTAGGCCGATAGTCTTTTCCTTTCCGTCGCAAGGGAGTTTCCTCCGCTCCTATTGATTGGCCCGCTTGGCCAGCACCTCGGTAAGCTGGTCGAGTTGGTATCGCGTGAGGTGAAGACGCGCCTCACCCACGTCGTATTGAAGTTCGACGCCGATCCACCCCGACCCGTCGGCTCCGCACACTATGATGAAGTCTGCCTCTTCTCCGGGTGCCCCCTCTTCACTCGGTCCCCTTGCCCTCCATACGATCTCGCTCACGTGTTGCACACCGGGCAGTGCGCCAACCGCTCATCCGAGTCGGCGTAATGTGTCGCGTGGGGGGTGAAGATGAGCAGCGTCATGTCAGACGCGGTGCCACAGTGCATACGCTGAAACCCGAACCTCTTTTTGGTATTCGCGATCGTGTTCTCGCCCATCAGTACCACCCCTTACCGGCGATCTGCTCCTTCGTCGCCCAACCCTCCAGGCCGCAGCGTTCGCAGCGCACGTCGCCCGTGTACCACATCCACCGTATCACGCGCCACTTGTGGAGCCCCAGGATGCACAGCAGCTTGCTCATCGCATACTCGGCAGTCCCGCTGCATCCAACGCAGCGATACACACCGCCTCTTTCGGGTTCGCGCTCCAGCCCTCGTGAATACGAAACTCACCGCGCGCCGTCTTCTCTTTATTGAGGAAGCGCGCACCCCACAGGTCGCCAGGGTAGAGGCCCAGTAATAGCGCCCATCCACCAGCATCCATGTGGTCGATCAGTTCCCCGGTTAACCTCCACTCGCCTACAAGGTCTGGGGGCAACGGGCTGCTATATCCATCGGGTGATTCGTAGACCGTGCTCTTCCTGTTCGGGTCTACGTGGGCGATGTACCCCATGATCTCAAGGGCAACGCGCTCATTGATCTCTTTCTGGTTCGCCGCTCGGGGCGCGTCGGCGGGTGCTGGCGGTGGAGTGGCCTCATCGCCCGTGTCCCGGTGCTCCATCTCGGGCGCTACCTCTAGGTGACCGTGCTGCGCGCCAGCCGCCGTCTCTATGATGTGGGCAATCGCCAGGTATGCGTCCTTGCGACCGCGCGCCTCACTGATTCGGCGTGGCCACTCATCCTCGTGGGGCATGAGTTGTAGTTCTCGCGCGGCCCAATCCTTTGCCGCATCCACGCATATTTCGTGGATGCCCGCGATGAAGTCCACGGCAGTCTTGCTCCGAAGCGCCCTGTCAACCGTGCTGAGTTGCTGTAGGAAGGTGCTCACGCCTCACTCCAATCGACGGGCTGGGACGACTGCGGCTCTGCTGGCTCCACGTGTTTCGCTAACTCGGCGGTGTACGGGACGCCAAACGGCGCCTCCACGACGGGCCATGTCCAGCCCCCCTCGTGGTGTCCCTCGGTGGCGATCACGTTGTAGTTCAATTCCGTGATGTCCTTTGCGTAGTCCATGTCGTGGTTCGTCCAGATGACGGTTAGCTCGTGCCCGTCCTGTCCGTGGTTGGCGGCGACAATGGCCGCGCGATCCCCGTTGGGACTGTGGTAGACGACGATTCGACCGATGGTTGGTTGGCTCATGGTGGCTCCTGGTGGTTGCTAGTCGTTGATGAGAGATAGTTGTCCGAGTTCGATGAGTCGCTGTCGCTCTGCCCTTGCCGCCTCCAATTCTGCGAGTTCCCGTTCTCGCTCCCTCTCCTGCGCCTCTAGCTCCTGGCGGGTGAATCCCGTCGCACACTTGGCGCATCGTACTCTCTTGTAGGACTCATCCGCGTAACGCTTCTCCCGATGGACGACGTGGCCGCACACGAGTATGTGATCCAGCCCGTCGCCGTCGTCCAGGTAACGAGTTTCCTTTATCTTGACGAACGGCCAATCTGCCGCGCGCAGCTTCACCGTCGTCCCGTGGCGGTTCACGTTCCCGCCACCGCAATTGAAAGGGCAAGCACCATCGCCCAGATGGCGAACATCGCCCATACCGCGAGGTCTTCCCAAAAGTAGCCTGGGTCGTCATCGTTAAGCATTTCACTAACGGCGGGGTGAGGGTCGCGCGCACCCGAACCGTTGGGACGAATACGACCTGGGTGCTTATATCGATCCCGGGCCCCGCATCCTGATTGGCGAACTCATCCATGATCTCTTTCGCGACGACCATCAGCCTATGGACCTTTGACCAATCTTCGTCGTAGACGAGGCATTCCCTCATGGTCGTACATCCGCGATGTATCGAGACGGCCCGTCTTTCGGCCTGTGCTCTGCGCAGCGGGCAACTCGCGCGACGCGCCCGTCGCGCTCGACGGCCACCCAGGTGATTGGGCCGCCGTCACAGACGCCGCAGGTGGCGCCCGAGTCTCCCATCCTGTCGTGGTACCCCTCGACGCCGATGCACTCGCTCACGGTGTCAAGCAGCCTCACCATCGACCACACCAACATGTCGCACGCGTCCAACGTTGGGTCGCCGTGGACTTCCACGGAAACACTGGCGCCGCTCCCCTGCTGCTCCCTTGAGTCAACTGGTTTATCCATGACGGTTTGCCCTCTTCCATATGTTGTGGCGCTCGTATTCGCTCAACAGGCGCGACGCCAGATCGTACGCCAGCAGCGCCACGGCGACCGACACGCGTACGGGTACGCTTGTCGAATTCTTCATGACAGACTTCAGTTCTTCTAACGGGTCACTGCTCATCATCCCCACGTGTCTCCGTTCTCCAACTGATCCGTAAGGCAGGAGAATACTGCCTTCCCATGCGGGCAAGTGTCGTCTTCCTCATCGCACGCCGCACAATACAACTGAGCCCGCCCCTGTCCATTTTCCTCCTCATCCCACTCTAGATGCGCGAACTTTGCGTCTGTCACGTCAACGACGATGAAGCGCGCACCACACCCACTGATGTCAACCACCATGCGATCTTGCCCGCCTACAGCGCATGTATACACCGGCTCTCGACTATCCACTGCCCCTCTCTTTCTCTACACTTTCTCGCCTGTAGTCGGATCGAAGTACCCAACCTCGTGAGCCCAAAACAATTGCCCGCTTGCGCCGTCCTCAAGTAGCACCCAATGCTGCCCGCACGCGCAGACGATCCTGTCCCCCCTCTCGTGAATGAATGTATCCGGCATGTCGCAGTCGTGTCGCTTGTTTGACTGGCTGTCATCTCGCTCCATGTCCCGGCGCTGTCGCTCTGCGTGCGCCATGAACATCCAGAGCACCGCCGTCCCTATGGCGCCCGAGAGCCAGAAGATGGGCGAAGGGAAGTACACGCTAACCCCCGGCCCAGCGACCTTATCGAACATCTCGGCCACCCCCGCCCCGCACATACAGAGGACAACCAACCAAACCAAGTGATCGCTCCCATTGTCATTGTCTTCCACTACTAACTCCTTTTCCGTGAGTGCTCGACACACATCCAGCACTGCCACCTTCCCCGCTTATCCAGCGCCCAACCTAACTCCCTGAGTGCGTCCTCCGCATCGCCCTTGTTCTCGCAGCCAACGTCACAGGCGTTGTTGCACTCGTCGTTGGCGCACTGCACCCTCGCGCGGTAGACCTCCCTGCGGGTCCTTGTTTTCACTCTCCCACCTGCTCTCACTATTCGTTGAATGTATCGTTACGGAGTCAAATCCCTCGCCCGGTATCGAGCGCAGCGCCCGTTCAGCCTTCGCGTGGCACGCCCGCAGTATATTGCCCTCGATCATTTCTCGGCCTCGATCTCTACTCCTTTCGTATGACTCAGCCAGTGGCACGGTGAACACAACCGCGTGGCACGGTATACGCGCTCTCGCCGCGATCTCCAGGTGGCGATGTCGCTCTCCCTTCAGGAGATTCGTGTAGTCGGCAATGGTCCGAAGCCGGCACATGGCGCGCACCGCGACGATCTGGCAATATTTCTGCCACGCATCCGGCGTGGTCGGCCTCCAGGCTCCCGAGGGAATACGACCTACCGCGTCGTACGCCGCAACCTGGCGCGGCGGGTACTGAGAGGCGTAGGTGCTCTTCCCCGAAGTCGGCATCCCGATCAGGACGATCAGCGATGGTTCATCGGGGAAGAGCACCGTCACCGCAGCCGCATCTTATTTTTCGCTTGTTTCTCTTCACACGCCTCGCAGTACGGAGAGGCGTGTGGGCCATATTGCGCCTCCTGCCCCTCCTTCCACGCGATTGCGGCCTGTGCCTTGTACATCTCTACATCGCGACGGGTATCTGCCTCTCGAAGCTGCCGGCGATATTCAAACACTGTGACGAACGACACGGTGAAAAAAATACACACCGCCACGATCAAGACAACCAGTACCCAGCCCATTGCCATCCCGTCCACTCGATCACCTCCGCATCGCTGGAGCCAAGCAGCAACACCCCGTAGATTCATTCCATATGTCCCGATAATCAGGCTGCGCCAGGCACTCGCGACAGCACGCCCCCGCGTGTCGCTTATCGACCACCGGATCACGCAACAGCGCCAGCGCCTCTTCCCATGTGTCCACGCGCTCCACGTACGGCAGCGCATGGAAAATCGCCTCAATGGGGCCGACGACGATCAATCGTTTCCCCGTCGCCAGCGCGTAACCGAACTCGACGTGACGCGATCCCCTCGGCGCATTGCAGCTAGGGTCTTCCGTGAATGAGACGACCACATGGGACTCATACATTTCCGATAGGTCGCGCCGCGCCCACCAGCACTGCGCCTCTTCCCACGACTCACCATCTCTCGGCTTCTCGTCCTCCGTGGCGACCCAGCTAGACAGCACGCGGTATCCCGCCCGGGTTGCATCCTCCGCATACTCGCGAATCTCAAACCGTCGTGCGTACTGCGCGGCAAAGTAGATACCCGGCTTCACGACGCTTTCCCCGCGAGGCTCACGAAGTCCGAGAGGGTGCGCTTTTCCGGCTCGCCGTCGTCGCCTGGCGGCGGCTCAGTGACTAACTCGTAGATGTACCCCATCGCGTTGAACAGAACGGCGCACAGCACCTCGATCAAATCGTCGTCACTGTACTCACCCTGGCGGTGCTTGCCCCAGAAGTCAAAGACATGACGGATCAGGCTCTTGGCGTACACGTCCAGCGGCATACCCTTCTGCCAGTTGTCGCTGTCCCGCAGGGCGCCGTCTGCCTGGAGGCGATGCGCGTTCATGTACGCCCCGTACCGTTCGAGAACGTATGGAGAGAGGAAGCCCTCGTAGTCTATCTTGTCTCCCTCGTCGTCTCTGGTCGCTCCGGTTTCAAACTCTCTCATCGCTACGCTCCCTTGCTAGGTCAAGCCTCCAGAGAATGTCCTCCACGTGCGCCACGGCGACCGCCGCCATGTCGATCAACTCTTTACACAGGTCCGCAACCTGGTCGGGGTCGGTCACGTACAACGAGTTACTTTGTATCGCGCCCTCCGTGATGGCTTTGCCAACTTCTCCCATCTCCTCGATGAGTATCGGCAACCACTCCACGTCTGAGCGGTGCTGCACGCCCCACTTCGCTTCCTGACGTATGCGCTCCTCCGCGATGAGACGCAGCACCAGCAGTGATCGCGTGTGGCTATCAACGACGGATTCTCGCTTAGACATGATAGGCATCCTCATTCCGCTGAGAGTCTAGATACACCGCGAGTGCCTGTAACAACGGTGGGAAGTCCACGGCGTCTGCGGGCACCCACCCATCTCCGTACGTCCTCGTCTTCCAGACGAACCCCGTGTATCCCGTCTCGTCGTCTACCGCGTACAATCGGAACACCTTCTCCGAGTCCTCCCACACGAGATGATCTTTGGACTGCGCGTACAGCCGCGCGAAATGCCCCCTGCTGTACGCGCAGAACAGCAGGGACTCGCACGCGGCCCGCAACACCTCTGCGGGGTAGCGGGCATCTTTCAACACTGTCTCGTGAATATGCCAATGGGCGATGTACTCACCCTCGGCATCCGCTAGCCTCAGAAGAATATCGCCAGATGTCCCATTGCGGAGGAAGCCGCCACACAACTCTGTGATCCTCGGCGGCGCGGCGATCCGCCGAAGATCATCGGGGTCCACAATCTCTATCCTGGTCCCGAACCGGTGCGAAGGCTTCCTCTCGTCTTCTATAGAGAGGTAGCAAGTGGTCGGCGTTGGCGTGGTGGTCATTGCGGCTCCTACACGAATAACTAGAATGGCAAATCGGGGTACGAGGGCTCTGCTGCTGGAACCGATGGCTGAGAGTCCGCCTCAGCATCGCGCGTGCCCAGGAGCACGAGATTTCGTGCCGTTACGCGCATCTGCGCTTTGGGCGTTCCGTCCTTTGCGGTGTACTCGCGTAGCTCCACGCGCCCCTGCACCATGAGCGGGGAGCCACGGCGCACGTACTTGCTTGCAACGTCCGCCAGTTTCTCCCACACCTGCACGTCGAACCATTCTGTGTGGTCCTGGCCCCCGTACTTCCTGCTTACCGCAATGCTAAAACTCGCAACGGCCTTGCCGCTCTCCAGGTAGCGCATCTCCGCATCGCGACCCACGTGGCCGATGATGGTTAAATCGTTCAGTGATGGCATTAGTTCCCCGCTCGTTGAATCATTGGGACAACACTCAGGTGGCTTCGGCGCGCCACGTCTTCTTCGCGCTGCTCCGCCTTAATCTCTTCTGCTCGGATGATGAGCGACACAACGCACTCGTCGTGCGACCGCTGTACCGCTGTCTGGTGTTTGACGCTCTTCACGACCTCGGTGCAAGCGAGAGCGTATGTTTCGAGACTGATCGAGGCGACGCGCCCCTGGTCATCTTCGACCATTACCTCGTCGCTCTCGTGGTCTATCTGAATCTTCATGCGGTCGTCTGCTCCTTCGCGGGTTCATTCACGGTTTCCGGTGGCGCATCGCCCGTCTTGTTCCTGTGAAGGCTCGGTACGTTGCCCGACTGTTGGTAGACTCCCGCAGCGGAGAGCCCCAGTGAGATGCCAACGACAACCGCCTGGACCACATTCTGTGGCGTGGCTGGCACGGCGACGGTGGTATAGACGCTGGCGACGGCAGAGCCGATTCCCAGGATGATGTCCAGCAACGGGGCAAACCGCGTCGGCAACCCCGCGTTTTTCGCTACTGTAACCAGGCCAATGATCGCGGGGACCGCAACCACGCCGTACACGACTTCGTTCACTACGCGCTCCTTTTCGTGATGAGTCTCGCTGCGCCCGTATCATACATGGCGCTCGTCAATCCGTCAATACCGCCGTGGTCGGCCACGTAGTCTGAGATGTCGTACCCCCTTCGCTGATCTGGAAAACATGCGACCCGTAACCGAGACGCCACCCCACACAGGGCTGTCACAAGCATATCCGTTCTCGTGGCGCCGGCGCTATCCGAGTCTTCGACAATGATGACATCGCGGCGTCTCAGCCATGTGTTGTAGTGCTTTCGCCAGGTCAGCGCCCCATCTGAGTTTGTCGTCGCGACGTACCCGAGGCCGTGCAGCGTGTCCGCATCCTTCTCGCCTTCCGTCAAAAAGACTGGCTGGGTCGTTGCCTCCAGGAGTGCTGGCAGCCGGTAGAGCACCCGTTTCATGCCCTTGAGGCCCCACAACCACTCACCCATCTCGTATCGCTGCTGCCTGAACCCCTTCGGGTCCGCGTACCGAACCGTTCGGTGGACCGGCTTGCCGTTCTCGTCCTCGTAGACGTATACAGCAACCGGCGTTCCAAGTGGCCCGTCGTCCCGGTAGTCGCCGCTTCGATGACCCTTCAGTGAGAGCGGCGCGGGAGATGCCCCGTGCTGCCCTCCGCAACCGCACGGACCCGTCAGGTCGTGGCGGTAGGCGCCACAGCCGTTCGACACGAGCAAGCCGCCCGCCAGATCGGTGCGCGTACAGAACGCAATCGCGCCGTCCTTGCCGATGAATCCCCAGCACCGACGCCCGGTGCCGCGTAGTCGCTCGGACTGGTAGCCGCCGCATATCGGGCATGGATTGCTTGGGGTGAATCGTTGGATCATGCCGCCAGCCTCCCTCGCAGAGATCGCGCTGATACCCACCAGCTACGCCGCACTTGAACTGCCACAATGTCACCATCCCGCGCGAGGCGCCGGATAGCCTCTTGGTGAACGCGCATCCGCCTTGCCGCTTCGGGAACTGTTATCCAATCTGACTCGGCTCTCGCCCGCGCCAGCACCGGCCTGTGATCCTCGTAGCCAGGAGGCGGCGCAGGAAGAAACGCCAGAAGCATCGGGTATGTCTGGAGAAACACTTCAACCGATGCGACCGGCACTCTCCAACGCCCACGCTTACCGCGCCACGCGGGGCATCTGTCGGCGCCGTCGAAGAGCCCGGAGGACACCCACAGTCGCGCCAACCTCTCGCCCACGCCGAGAACCGCTGCGAGTTCGCTGGTGGTGTAACACAGTCCGTTGCGCGTCCTCCTGCTCCTACCCGCGCCCCGACGGTCGATCATCCCCCTCACGCTGCCTTCTGTCCGATTGGGGAAGAGGCGCTTCGCGCGCTTCACGGTCAAGTCGTCCAGGCACTCCTCCAGAGTGAGCAGTTCATCCTCTGTCCATTTCGAACTCACTACTGGCCTCCCATGTACGTGACGGGCGCGTCCACAAACTGCGTGAGGACGCCGTAGAAGTACGCCTCGATCCGACCCTTTTGGCCGTTCCTGTTTTTCTGTAGGTCGAGAATCTTAACGCTGTGGTTGGCGGGACACTTCGCCTGGAGCGGCGTGTTCCCGGGGGCGTCGAAGACGAAGAGCACCTGGTTGGCGTCCTGCTCCAGTGCGCCCGACTCGCGCAGGTCCGATAGCTGCGGATCACCGCCACGGTAATCAGCCGCGCGGTTTAGCTGCGACAGCCCGAGAACGCACACGCCGAACTCCCCGGCGATGCGCTTCGCCATCCTGCTGACGTTCGCCACCTGCGTCGCCCGACTCGCGCGTGTGAGCGATGCGGATGTCTCCACAAGCTGAAGGTAGTCGATGCCGACGAGCCCCAGCCCAGCCGGGGACTTTGCGCGCTTGGCGACGTCCGCGTGGATGTCCTCAGCCGTCATGCCGTGAGCGGGGACCACCTCGACTATCCCGTTCACCGCGCGGTCACCCACTCGCGCTATCGCCTCCGAGAGCCTGGTCATGTGCTCTTCGTTTTCAATATTGCCCTTGCGTATCACGGATAGCGCGATGCCAGACTCCATCGAGATGAGTCGTTGCGCGATCTCCCTGGTCGTCATCTCGTACGAGTAGATGACCGACGGCGTTCCGTTGACGACGGATGCCCTATGGACGACGGTGGTGAGTAGCCCCGTCTTCCCCTGCGACGTAGCACCGGCGATCACAGTCAGGTCACCGCGCATCAGGCCACCGCCAAGAAGTTTGTTCAAACGTCCAAGTCCGGTGTCGATCAGGTCGGGGTCGGGCGACTCGCCGGTGAGGTGGCCCATCGTTTCGTTGAGCGCGGTTTCCAGCGTGTCGTTCTCTGACGGCGCGGATAGCGAGGTCATGAGCGTTTGCGCCTCTTGCAGCGCTTCGCGGTACTTGAGCAGTCGAGTTGCCTGGTCGCCCTCGCCAGCCCACGCAAACGACTCCGCAGACTTTGCGACTGCGTTGAGCACTGCCTGTCTGCGCAGCAAGGTCGCATGACTAACGACGTGGTCCGGGCTACCCTCCAGGGCTCTCTCCGTGAGCCACGCGTCTGAGCTACCACCCAGAAGTGCGGCGACGGATATCCTATCGATAGGTAGCCCGTCGTCTCTGAGCGTGAGCATGGCTGCGTACGCCTTGCGGCAGAGCGGGTCCGCAAAGTGCTCGGTCGATACTCCAATCTTCCTGATCTGGTCGAGTTCGTCACTACGCCCAATGAGCCCGCCGATAACTGATCCATCGAGAGACATGTGTTACGCATACCGTCCGACATCTTCGGGGGTGAAATCGAGCAGCGGGCCTGGCGTCTGAGCCGGTTTCTCCTGGCGCAACGACATGTTGTTTCTGTTTGCCATAATCATTTGGTTCTGGAATCCCCGTATCGGGTCGCTCTGTGGCTTCCTGCCCATGCGGGTGCGCTCGTACTGCGCGGCCACGTCCGCTTGCCACGCCACGTAGCCCAGCGCCACCTCGTACGCGTCTTGGTTGGGGAATCGCGCAATCAAGCGGTCAACCCGCGCGAGGTTCACCTTGCGCGCCGGATGATCCTTGCCCATGAGCAGGTCGTGAACCATCTCCGCCTCCGCGCTGCACGGCACGTCGATTGACTCGATGCGCGTCTGGTTAAGCGCCCGCGCCCTCCGCTCTTTGTCGGATGATCGGCGCGCGGCGGCTCCCTGGTACAGATGCCACTCGTGGATGTAGAGCCCGTCTGGTCGCTGTTCGAGCCAGCCACTCTGGACGAGCGCGTCCCGCAGTTCTCGCGGTGATCGCGTCCAGAATAGATTCCCCGCCACCACCTGGGCGCTGCCCCGTACGGCCCCGTTTTCAGGGTCAGTGGTCTTTGCGTAGCGCAGGAGGAGGGTTATCAGGCCCGCCGTCTCCAGATGGGAAATATCGAGCAATTGCGCGAGGCGCGTGAATTTGCCGTGTGAGGTGATATCCGTGTGAACGAGGACCGGCGCCGCTTTCGTTCTAGCCACGGTTTAATGCGGCCTCGACCCAGGCGGCGGCCATCTCTAACTCTTCGGGCATGAGCGTGCTTACTGGCCCGACGGCAATGTCTAGCTCCATCAGGCAGCGGTCGCGAATCACCCGAGGCTCGACGCCCGCACGACGGGCCAGTTCACTCATGCCCGCCGTCACAGTTTCTAGCGGTGACGGCGGCGGCGCCCCCGGTGGCTTCTCTCCACGCAGCCAGTCGTGGATCGTTTGCGCGAGTTCGTCGCCGGGATTCGGTATGACGGCTCCGACGAGAGCGGAGCAGCGGCTCTTCTCCACCACGAGGGTGTGATCTTGTTCGAGATGAGCAAAGATGTCGAACTCATACGGGAGGTCGTCGCGCTGTATGGGTGCTAGTCCGACCTTGCGCGGAGAACTACGCCCGGACTTTTCATCGCGTTCCAACACGTAGTCCATCTTGGATCGAAGCGTGGCGATAATGTGAATCTTGGATTTCAGGATCGCGTCGATCAACTGGTTCTGCAATGCGCCGGCATCGTTCCAGGCCGCAAACGAATTGCCGCCGTACTTGGATTTGGCGATGCGGTCCTTCTCATCGAGCACGCCGCCCGTACCCGTCCATGCGTGGGAGAGCGAGTCGATCACGAGCGCCCCGTACCCCTCGGCCTCAGCAGTTTTTATCGCGTCAACAAATGCCTTGACGGGGTACGTCTCCAGCGATATAGCGTCAAAGTCCCACCGGTCTGCGACCTTAGCCGCTGACCCGTGCTCGGTGTCGATCACGGCCACGCGTTTGTCGCGACACAGGCCGTGCGCCAAAAGTAGCGCGGTGTACGTTTTTCCTGACCCTGCTGCCCCTGCCAGCCCCATACGCAAGTAGCTGTCGTACTTCCTGGCCCGCTGAAATGTCGTCGTCATGCCGCCCCCTAGCACATATAACTACCGACATATTTGGTCGGCGTGGTGCTACCTTACCAGCCCCATCGCCCCATGTCAAGTGTTATATATCTCGACCCAAAATTGTCAACTGGCATAGAACGTGCTCTGCGCGCGCAACCGTGTACGCGTGGGGACGCGGTGCGCGGTTTGAATCTCTTTTTACTTTGGAGTATACGTTTCTTATCCGTCAGAATCCAAAAGTTCGTTAGAGGTGAGGGGGGTCTGGGGGGAGAGGGTTGCGTTTTGCACGAGACGGTGAAGCTCGATTTGACACGGGGCAAAACGGGTGGTAAGATGCGTCCAGGTTGTCTTCGGACATGCTAATCGAGAGGGGCACTTGTGGCACATGAACCGTGGACGGACGAGGAAAACCAGTACCTCCTTGCGCATCCGACGGCCAGCGGGGTCGAACTTCGGGACGGGCTAAACGGGAGCCACGGCAACCGAACAGAGGCGTACACGCTTCAGAGAAGTCGCTTGACCAGGGCTGACCCCAATTTCTCCGCCGCAGATACCCCTAGCGAGAGAGCGGAGGTCAGCCAGCGGCTTGGGCGCATCGCTGATTTGCTGGAGCGTTCGGGCATTGATCCGCAGGATATAGGCCGGATCGAGAAGGTCCGCCTTAACGAATGGGAGGGGATGTACAAAGACGCGGATGGCGAGGCCCACAAGGTCGATATGTCCGCCGCCAGCCTCATCCTCACGCCGACATGGGAGACGGGGCCGGAGTGGCCGGTCCTGCAACCGGGCACCGTCCCCGCAGTTACCGAACCCGTCAGTCGCGCACGCCCTGAGCGGCCAGAGATGGTCGCGGTGATCCTGCCCGACCTTCAGATCGGGTATTTCCGCGATGTGCATGACAACCTCACGCCCACCCACGACGAACGAGCTATCTCAATCGCGCTCCAGGTTGTGCGAGATGCGAAGCCCGACCGGGTCGTGCTCATCGGTGACGCACTCGACCTGTGTGAGATAAGTCGTTACCGCAAGGAGCCGGCGTTCGCGCGGACGACCCAGGCGGCTATCGACCGCGCCGTGCGGCTGATAGTTGAGGTCAGGTCGCTCGTATCGGACCAATGCCAGGTCGACTGGATCGAGGGGAACCACGAGGTTCGGCTCCAGCATTGGGTCAAGGACAACGCCGCTGCTGCTTTCGGGCTCCGACAGGGGAACATACCCGAGTCCTGGCCCGTACTCTCCGTGCCAACGCTCTGCCGCCTCGATGAACTGCGGGTGACGTACCACGCCGGCTATCCGTCGAGGGTCGTGTGGCTCAATGACCGGCTGAAAATCTCGCACGGGGATCGCTCGGGGAAGAACCCGACGCTTTCTTATCTGGACGAGGAGCGTGCGAGTACGATCATCGGCCATCACCACAAGCGGATGTGGTCCGAACGCACGAGGGAGACGCGGTATGGTCCGCGTACGATCATGGCGGCGTGCCCGGGCTGTCTCTGTCGCACGGACGGCGCCGTCCCCTCCGCTCGTGGCGGGACGGACCTCTCCGGCGTGCCGGTGGAGCGGTGGGAGGACTGGCAACAGGGCCTTGCGGTGGTCACCTATGATGCGATGGATGGGCCGTTCGCATACGAGCCAGTCCCGATACATGACCAGCGCGCGTTCTGGCGGGGAGCGAAGTATTACGCTACCCGCAACATGATGGGCGTCGAAATAGAAAAGGAGTCCGCCGGTGCCGCTTAACAAGAGAATCAAACATCTCGCGCGAGTGCGCGGGGAGTCGCAAGCAAAGACGGTTTGCGGTCGCGTCGTTCCCATAGAGCGCGTGGCAGACCTCTCCTGGGACATTCAGTTCTGTGAGCGGTGCGTGGAAATCTACAGCACGAAGATCAGCCCAGACGAAGTTGCGAGTCTCATGGAGGAGATCGAATGATCCTTCTGCTTGCCCTCTTCGTAACCTGGAACACCGCGTTTTTTCTTACTGGATATTTCTTCGGGTACCGCGATGCAAAAGAGCGCAGCCGAGAGGCCAGGGAGGAGGGCTAGTGGGTTACTGCATGGACTATAAGAGGTTCGTGACTCGAAACCACTTGCATGGCGACTATGCCACAAAGCGCCCGGACTCCCCAGTCGAGAGCGCGTACGCCTATGCCGCTGGCGATCTGCGTCGCCTGGAACGCGACCAGCGCGACGACGCCCACATCAAGGCGTATGCGACGGCGACGGGCTGCACCAAGAACCAGGTCCGCGCAATACTCGATCTGCTCTTCTCGGATGAGTGCGTGCACCTGAGGGTTAATCGCTTGCAGGAATCCGAGAGGGGGCGGGACAATGGATAGCGTGAAGTGCTTTCTGGGAAGGGGGGCGCGATGAATGCGCTTGTTCACGAATGGGCGAAGGAGGGGTGCGCACTAGCGGATGGTGAAAGCCGAGTGGTAATTGTCGACTTCAGCGGGAGGCTTACGGCTTTAGATGCGAAACCCCATAGAAACCAGGATATTAACCGGAGGCTCAGCGCCTCTCTCCGTCAAATTCCCAACGCATCTGCTGTCCTAATAGCGCGCTTTGGAGAGAAATACTACTCCTATTCAGACCGCTACACCTGCGCAGATGTTACGGAGACCCCTTATGGCTGTTGCTGAGCAAGAGACGCGTGTCGAGACCGGAGAGCTTCAATCATGCTAAAAGAAATACTTATAGCAAGCGCGCAGATATTATCCCCTGCTACGCACCACCATAAACACCACCACAAACGACACCACCGAATCTATGCGAAGGCGCACACCGCCTACCTACTTGTCACCGGCTATAGCTGGGGCTGCGGGGCGACGGGCCGAACCGCCAGCGGTCAGATGCCGTATGTCGGCGGCGCTGCGGCGTATACGGGGGAGTTCCCATTCGGCTCCAGAATCGGCGTCCCGGGACTCGGCGTCCTCACCGTCAATGACACGGGCGGCGCGGTAGGATGGGGCCATATTGACGCGTTTTTTGCGTCCTGCGCCCAGGCCATTGAGTGGGGAACGCGCACTGTTCGAGTCACGGTTTACGGGTAGTCAGCTAGGCGGTAGACATGGAGCCGAGGCCAACGATCAGACAAGTGTCCGTTGTTTACCGCTGCGTGACGTGCGACTCGATCAACGGCGCTCAGGGTGAGGAAGAGGGCCACGAATCGTGGACATGGAAGTTCGTTGGCCATGCACGATTTGGTCCGTTCTGCTGCATGGATTGCGCCCGCGCCTGTACGATCAGCTTTGACGGCGATCCGACTCCGACGTTTACACTGAAGGAATGGCAGTACCTTCAGTTCTCTCGGATGGTGTGGTCAATGATGGAGCGTGAGTCCCGGTGACGATGCGCAAGCCGCGCCGCGGGAAAAGTAATGCGTCCAAGACGGCATACAATGGGCGCGTCTACGCATCGAGGCTAGAAGCGGACTACGCTTCGCACCTGGATATGCTCAAAAAAATAGGCGAGGTTGCTGAGTGGTATCCTCAGCAACCTCGCCTCGATCTCGTCGTCAACGGTGTGAAGGTTGGGTACTACACGCCAGACTTCGAGATACATTCTCCGGATGGGTCCGTCGTCCTTGTCGATACGAAGGGGTTTGTCCCGCAGGGCTGGCCCTTCCGACTAAAGGTCATCCGCGCCTGTCATCCCAACGTCGATCTTCGGATCGTCCGGCGGGAGGATTTCTAGGTCAACGACTTCCTGTACGGGGACAAGGTCGCCGGATAGCATGATCACCTCCACCGGCTTGAACCCGTCGATCCCCTGGTTGCATGCGGGGCACGATGCGGGGTGAGTCCTCTTCGCGACCTTCCCGCACCAGCATTTCGGCCCCCGGTACGGCGATGTCCACCAGTTGAACGACGCGCCGCAAGAACACTCAAAGAAGGGCTCGTCCACAATTTCCTCCGTCGTGATCCACTCGCACCGTGGGCACATGTACGCGTCGTGGACCTTGATGCGAACGCTCTTCTGCTTGGCGCTCATCTTGAGTCCCGCGTGTTGGTGATTTTGTGCAGCTTGCGGAATAACTCACCGCTCTGCATGTGTCGGTTCAGCCTGTATTCGGACGCGGCGACTTCTTGTTTGACGCGGTGCTTCCACGCGGCTGATCCGTAAACCACCAGGCGGGGAGTCCCATCTTCGTCCCCGTCGATGAATACGCGCGTGCCCTCGGGCGGAACAAAGTCGGGCGCCATCTGCTCGTCCAGGTGCCAGTCCACGTGGGTCATCAGCTTCATGCCGGTGCGATTGGTTATCGCGAACGGGGTTGCGCCGTCCCTCGAATTCCAGATTACCTCTTCTTCACTCCGGTCGTCGGTTGCGTACCGCATGAGGCAGTACGCCTCGACCTGCGCCCACTGCTTTGGGGTCGATGAGTTATCGGGCTTCATCTTCATCCGCCTTTCTCGCTCCGCCTCGGAGCCCTCGGAGTCTAGCCAAGCCGTCCTCCTGCGTGCGCAGGGACCTCTTCAGGTTCTTCCTAAGTTCCGGCAACGCATCTGCGATGAGATGCACTGCTTCTTCGTCCGATAGGCCGTCCATTGTGTCAACCATCGAGCGGCCTGATGCTATCGACTCCTCGAACTCTGCCTCCAGGTTGTCGAGATACGCCTCCAGCGATGAGTCGGTCATTCGATCACTCCCTCTAGACGAATTTGATCGAGCCTGGATTGGAGAAACGTGCGGTCTGCAATACGGCCGTCCCGCTCTTTGAGTATCAGCGCCTTGCGTACCGCAGACTCCGACCTCTGTGCGCTCAGGTCCAGCGCGTTGATGAGCAGCGTTTCATCCTTGATCCGGCTCTCCAGCCGGTCACATATCCTGTCGAACTTGCCCCGCCGGCGCTCCGCTATGCCGTCCTTCGCGTATGGCGCCGACATGAGCAGGTGCAGCATCTCTGACGTGCCCCAGGAGTCCGCGAGTAGGACCAACTGCCACGGGTAAAACGCTACCTGCTTGCCCCGCTCGATCATGTCGATGCTCATTGTCCGCATCCCGAGCATCTTCGCGAGGTCGTGCTGGGACATGCTGTGCGCTTGACGCAGCCATCTGAGTCTGCCCCCGAACTCCCTGCCGTACGCTTCTTGCTGTTCCTCCATAGTGAACTCGTTCATTGTTGATGCGCCCCCTCCCACGACTCGTCGGTCTTCGACCATTCCGATTCGGCGTACTTCTCGATTTGTTCCCACGCGTCCTCGTAGTACTTCCGGGAGAATGGGTAGAACAGGTGGTTGGAGAACTCCGCCTGGGAGCCCTCCACGTTTTGGCCTCAGTCGAGCCGTGGAAGTCTGGAGACGTGCTGTGCCAGTTGTCTTGTTCGGGAGCGTACAGGTAGACGCTGCCATCTGGCATCTCAAACCGCATGTGCCTTCCGGGTGTTGGCGGCTCGTCGCCCACGTAGCCCACTTGCGGCAGAATCGTATGGCCGTGAGCCGGGTCGCTGAAGTAGCAGATGGTGGGGTCTAGTAGGTACGCGCCGAGTCGGACCACGACGTAGCTCTTCGGTTGCGACATGATGACGCGGTATCCCGCGATTCGCATGGCTACCAATTCCGGGTCGTCCTCCATCAGCCATGCGCCGTGGGTCCGTATGTACTCGGCGGCAACGGGGTTGATTGCGAAGACGGACGCCGCCTCTGCTCGTGCGTCTAGCGCGAAGTAGTTCAGGACGTTCAGGCACACACGCGCCGCGATCAGCACTGGAGGCTCCGGCCAGCGGTCGGGTGCAAAGAGCACATTGCAGTGCTCCGCCAGCGCGATGAGCAGATGTTGCGTCAGGTCTTTCGGAAAAGTAGTACCAGCGCCAGTGCTATCAGGTGATGTCGTGCCTTGATCTTGACTGGCGGCGGTGGAGGTGCGCTTGTCGTTTCCCATGTCACATACCTCTTCGTGTAGTTTTGGAGCCACTTGATCGCTTCGTCGTCCGTCATCGGAACATCTCGTCCATGCAGCCGCAGTAGAGCACGATCTCCGTTGCCCTCTCTTCCCGCGACTCAGGCTTCGGGTTATCCCGTCGCTCTCTGTATCGCCTCGTCTCTCCGCACGCGGTACAGAAGTATTCCTTCGTGAAGTACCAGTAGCCAGCGGGTCGCTTTTCTGCTGTCATGCGTTACCCCCTTTCAGTATTCGGTGGACATCCTCGTGGCTGAGGATGCGCTGATTGCGGGAGCCGCGCCACTCCCCGACATCGCCGCCTAGCTTGCGGACGTATGGCCCGTCGATCACCAGGTCTGCCAAGCGGAGAAGGTTGCTCTGCCCTGGCGTGCCGCGATCTCGGATGTACTCAACAGTGTATCCGGTGTAGAGCGTGAGGTGGTGTCCCGCTGCGACGATCACGGACGCGATGTCCTGCAATTCCTCCGCTTGCGCCATAGCTTCACCGCCCAAGATGGTCACGCCAGAACGCTCAAAATTGGGGTCTAGGACGGCGGCGAGCACGTCGGCACTACTCATCATGGTCCCGCCCTGTGACGGGTGTGTTTCAGGCACGTAGCAGCCCACGCATCTGATCGGACATCCTTGTACTTGCAGCACGCTGCGCAGCCCTGGTCCGTCCACGACTGAACCGTGGTAGATGCGGTGCACACGAACCGTTCCAACCTCAGAGGCGGTCAAGCGGACCTCTCCATCAAGAGGCCGGGCGCAGTTGACCTCCTTTCCGGCGCCCAGGAATTGCTCAAGCTGTTCGATGGTGGCTCCCTCGACGGTCAT
>JAIVJG010000164.1:46426-52217 GCA_020200155.1 Acidobacteriota bacterium
TCCACGTCCAGGCCATAGCGCGCGCAGACGTGCGCGATGTCCGCAAGAGCGTCTGTCACCACCGTGTCTAATGCTTCGCCATCGTACTCGCCCGTCGCCTTAGCGGATGCCATGAGCGCAAGCAGTCCTCGATCCGCTCTCATCTCGTTCGTGATGTGATCGTCCTGTGGATTCATTACTTGCCCCCTCTCACCTGATTGCGGACCACGGCGGGCCGCTGTCGATAGCTGTCCTTCAGCACGACGTTGTCCGGTGCGCCCGTGAGCGACCGGACGAGTTTGTCGATCTGGTCACACGCTGGTCCGACGACACCGTGTATGTCCATCGTCAGTTCACCCGTCTGCTCGTTGATGCTGAATTCGATCTGCGGCATGTTCTAGTACCTCACAATGATCCGGCGTGTTGCGCCTGACTGCTCTTTTGTCGCGGTGCCCCTCATGCGCCGCGTTACCTCATCGACAACTGCTTCACTGTAGGCCGCTCGTATGGCGGCTGCCGGAGCCGTGCCCTGGAACCTCCGATCTTTCAAGTGCTCCTGGTCGTACTCGGATATCAGCGGGACATACGCGCCGTCCTTCTTGACGAAGCCCAGGTCATTGGACAACCGCCCGACGTGGCGCCGGCGAATGACGATATGCGCCACCTCGTCCCGCTGGCTGCCCTCGAAGCCCATCAGATGCGCGCCCTCCGGGTGAACCTCGATCTGGTCCTTCGTCCAGCCGCATCGTTGCAACGCTTCGATGAGCAACGCCTCGTTCGTGAACTTCACTTCGTCCCAGGTAATGTATTTACTCATGGCCGCCTCCGATCTCGTGCTCCGCTATTGCCTTTGCAACCTTCCGCATGTGGTTGTATTGAAGGTCTTTCTCAGTCGCGGCGAACGTCACGATGTTTCCTCCCCACGGGAGTTCGGTGTGCGCGAGGTATCCCTCGGGCGTGATCGTCCAATGGACGTTGAGTATCCCTACCGTCACTTCGTATTCGTCTTCTGCCATGCTGCCCCTCCTATGTACGGTCACGGATGTCCTTGATCTTTTTGATGTGTCGCGTGAGCACCGCCGACAGTGGGCCCTCTCCGTATGTGTCAATCGGTTGCCCGTCTACTCTGGAGTATGCGGAGTACACACCCGACTGATAGGACAGCACCACCTGGACGTTGAGTGTTCGAAGTCCTTCCTCCACCTGTTTCATCGTCATCAGTCTGCAATCCTGTCCGGTGTAGTCATTCTCATGTTCGATGCGTGCTCCCTCAATGCTTCCGCAAGCGTCTCTTTCATCGTCAGTTCTTGATGCCTCCCATATTTCTCTCCGCTTTTCACCCATCGGTAGTGGCTGACCGCCACCATCCCAAACGCGCTATATATCTCCACCGGCTCCCCGGTTCGATGAAGCTCGTTCTCCAGTTCTGCGAGGAGCGTTGCCATGTCCATCAGTCCGCCCACTCTCTTTTGATTTCCCCCGCTTTGAAGTCCGTGTTGCACACGTTGTGACGGAGGTACAGCGCGTCGTCTGGGTCCGGGTCGTACATTCCTCCTGATGATTCGATGACCACCTTTCCCTCGCGCTCATCCGTAATCTGCATCCAGAACCGCTCCTTAAGGAACGCCTCACATTCGGTGTGCGGCACGGGACCGCACTTCGGGCATGTGATCGCGTGGTTCATCGCTATACCTCCAGCGGGCGCCCGCCCGTGAACGATGAGGCGTGCTGTGCGGTCAGCGCGTCGATTGTGTTGGTGCCGCCCGAAGCGTTCACGGCGCCCAACATCTGTTCGGCCCAGGACTGGAGATCGTCTATCTCCTTCCGGTTGACGATGCCGGTAGGTGTGATCGCATGAAAGCCGTGCTCCAGGTCCGCGTCCGTCACGCGCCGCGCTCCATCGTTGAACGCGTAGAGTAATGCGTTCTTCACGCCCTGCTCAATCTCCGCACCGGAGAATCGCTCGGTCTGCTCCGAGAGAATCGGGAGGTTGAAGTCGTCAGGGTTTCGCTTGCGCTTCCTCAGGTGCGCTCCGATGATCGCCTCTCTGTCCGTGTAGCTCGGCAGACCGACCCACACCTTTGCACCGAAGCGTCCCTCGCGGATTTGCTCTGGCGCTAACTGCCGCACATCGTTCGCTGTCGCCACCACCATGCAGGAGTCTTGCTCCGCCATCCAGTTGAGCAGCATACCGATGGTCCGCGCCGTCTCACCACCGTCGGACTTGTTACTCGACGCGAGTCCGCCGACAGCCTTCTCGAACTCTGACAGACCGAGCACGGGTTCGAGCGCCGTCGCAATCTTCAACGCACGTCGGATGCTCATCGCCGCCTGTCCAACGATACCGCCGCCCTCTCCCATGACCGCGCCCATGTCCATGTCCAATAGCGCGCGATTCACGAGCCCGGAGATGATCCGCTTCAGGTAGTCCTTGCCGCACCCGGGAGGTCCGATCAGCAGAAACCCCTTATGGGGTTCTATCCCAAACTCTTTCGCCGCTGGCGTGAACGTCGAAGCGGCTGCAAGTATCAGGTCGATCAGCCCAGGGTATCCACCGAAGTAGTCCAGCGGCTCGGGCGGCACGAACGTCAGCGACCCACTCTGGCGGATTGCCTCTTTCTTTTGTTCAAGCACCAATGGTATCGCGCGATGGTCGAGCGCGCGGTTCGTTGTGACCGCAATTGCGAGAGCCGTCTCGGACTCGTTCTCAGTGAGTCCGCTCAACGCGCCCACCAGCGCGTCGTGGTCGGAGTCGGACAGATCAACCATGTGTCCCGCTTCCGCCATAGATGCGATCCGGTCGTCTAGCCGCGTCTCGATGTCCTGCCTGTCCGGTAGCGCCAGGTCGATGATGCTCACTTCTTTTTCGAGACTCGGCGGCACCGTGAAATCGGGAGCCACCAGAAACACGTTCACCTTGCGAGATCGAAGCGTGAACGCCAGTTCTTTTAGCTGTCGGATGAGCATCGGCCCGTCAGGTGGATACGCTTCGAGATACGTCACAAAGTCAGCCAGCACGTAGAACGCTGGCGTGGGGTTGTCCGCGATGAGCGAGAGCACCGATTCGGGAGTGAAGGCGTCGGCTGTGGGGAGAACTTCGCCGGCGTGTATCTCGCACAGTCCGCTCACGCGGCTCCAGATGTACAGCTTCTTATTCTCGTGGAACGGACTGCTTGTGCGCATGTCGGCCAGCAGCTTTAGGAACCGCTGCTCTTCGTGCGTGATAACGGCGATGACAGGAACGCGCGCGCGCACGCGTATGTCCAGTTCACGGATCACCTTATCGGTCTGAGCCTCTTTCGCTTCAATCATCATGCGTGTTCCTCCTAGATTTCGAGAGCGACGAATCGCCCTGACTGACGAGCGGCTTCACCCGCTTCGCGTGTTGCCGATACGATCTGCTCCGCTACTTCCACCACCCGCTTTGGGTCCGTCTTGCCGTTCGCTGTCTGCCCCGCCACCGCAGCCTCCAGCTTGTCCGCCAGGTCGCTAAACGACGTGGCGCCTTCGATGTTCATCGCCCTTGTCCACTTCGCAACCTCCAATGCGTGGGCGCCAGTCTTGCCATGAACGAACCCGTTCTCCTTGATACTCTTCAAGACCTTCTCCGCTTCGTCTGCGAGAGTCGCGGCGATGATGCTGGTCGCCTCCTTGATCGGACTGATCGTGTCAGCGATTGCGGCCTTAGCTGCCTCGAACCGAATCTCATCCAGTTCGTTCTCCATCTGCGCCGCCGCGATGGTCGCCTGTATCGCGGCGCTGTACTTAATGGTGCCTAGCCGCTCATTGAGCGAGATGGTTTCGATGTACTCCATCGTCGGTATCCGTGCGACGAGCGCACCCGTCAATCGCTCCGCTTGTCCCGCCCGTTCAACGCCTTGGCGAACCAGCTTGTCCTCGATGGACTGCGCAAGCTCCGCGAATGACTTCTCCATCGTCTCGCAGATGTATTCGTAGTGGTCGAGCATGTCGTCCTTGACGCTCTCGAACTCTGCGCACGCGTCATCGAATGCATCCGTGTAGAACTGGAGCGCCGCTTGCGGAACCCATCGGTACGACGTGTTGCCGAACAATGATTCTGACGCTGTGAGCGGCACACCGTACTTACGTACCAGACCGTACGCGTGAGCCGCGCACGCGGCAAGTTTGCGCCTGTATACGTCGGGCACTAAACCGATTGTGGGGGAGCCTACCTTCATCGCGAGTCCGCTCGGCACCTCCACGCCGAACTCCTCCAGCGATAGTCTCATGCTTAATCCCGAAAGCCCTGACGATGTGACGGTGACGAATAGACCCTCCTCATCTATCCGCTGTAGGTCAAGGATGATTTCATCGACATGCTTGTCCGCTTTGCTCTTGTCATTGACGACGGAGATCCCGTGGCACGCACGCACAAGCTTCGACCACCGCCACCGCTCATCGAATGGCAGTCGCCCCTGTAGGTCCGCCATTGCTCCCGCCGCGCATCGCTTTCCGTTGTCGTCCCTGTACGCCCCCTTCAGATATCGGTCGGGTGTCCAGTATTGTTCGAGTTCGTCTGTCAATGGTGTCTCGGTCGTTGTCACAGGATGCCCCTCCCTCGTAATTCTCGTTCGGTTTCGCGCAGTAGTTGCAGCACGGCATCGCGACCGCCATGGTCGTTCGTATCTTCGAGTAAATCCGCGCTGCACCGAAGCGTGAGACACTGATCTCGCCACGCCTGATCGCGCATCTCCCGAATCTTCATAAGCGCACCTGCTGCGCAGTAGCCCCCGTACATGTCGGAGTACTTGCCCGCCAGATACATCTCCGGCTTCCACCAGTCCTCCAAGAAGTCCGTAATGGGTGTCTCTGTTGTTGTCACGGTTACGCCTCCTGCCATGATCCGGCGATCAGTCCGTGAGAGCCCCAATAGCTCTCTTTGTAGATCGACGTCGGTTGACGCATGATTACGCGCGTCTCGAACGCTGCCTCGAATGCTTCCTCCTGTGTTCGGTAGTGGCCGTGCACCCTCCACGTATCGCTCAGTGGGTTTCGCTGGTACACCGTGTACCAGTAGGTCGGGCATGTGTCGGATCGTGTATTCAGTTTCGGTACGCTCATCGCATTGCTCCTTCGGGTGTCACTACTGTTCGTCGGCGGCTTACTCCCATCTGTTCCTGGTAGATATGCACCATGCTTGCGCTCTCGCTCATGGCGCGTTGCGCGACGGCTAACGCGTCAGCTTGTGACGCGAATGTTCCCAGGCACGTCCAACCGAATTGGTATACGTTCTGCTGAAAGACGCTATAGACATCCGTGTTCACAGTGCCCCCTCCATTCGCGCGTTGTACTCGGTCATTCGAAGATGGTTTATCGCGGCGGCGTGCCCCTTGTTGTCATTTGTGTAGATCAGTCCGCGTGCGCGCTCCAGTAGGGTTCGCCACTGATCGTTGTGCGCTTCATCTTGGCTTTCGTACATCAGCGCACCAATCGCTCCGATCACACAGTAGTGTCCTTTGTTATCCGCGTAGTCGTATGCCATGTACATCTCCGGTCTCCACCATGCCTCCAGTTCATCCGTCAGCGGCGTCTCGATCACCTTGAACGGGTTCTGCGGATCGTTCATGTCCATATGTGGCAGCGGCATTACTTCACCTCCATCAATTCGGTCCAGGCTTTCCATCCGATCGACTTCTCTTTCCCGTTGTAGTCGCGCGGGGAGTGCGCGGGCATGATGAGGTGGTACTCAACGAATAGCGCCTCCTGCGATCCGTTCCACTGGAGTACCGCCTGGGAGTTCGGTTCGGGTCTGTGCTCTAGCGCGTCCTTGATGTACCGCGCGTTAAGCTGC
>JAIVJG010000234.1 GCA_020200155.1 Acidobacteriota bacterium
GACGAGTTCGACGAAGAGGTGCGCGCGCAGATCGTCAAGGAGTCGAACGGCACATACATCCTCGACGGCATGCTCGCCGTCCGCGACGCCAACCGCCACTTCGGACTGAAACTCCCGGAGGAAGCCGGCTACACGACGATAGCCGGCTTCCTGCTCGCCAAAGCCGGGCGACTCCTGCGCCCCGGCGAGATCATCGAACACGAAAACACGAAGTTCGTCGTCGAGCAGGTTGACCGCCGGCGCATCCGGCGCATACGCTTCACGCCCGCGCCGACCGGGAGCGCCACGCCGACGGATACGAAAGAGGCCGTTGCTTAAATCCGGCCCCGCGATTTGACGAAAAGGATTCTTAAAAGGTGGATGACGGCGGGACGCGGGAACTGGTTTTCGTGACGGCGGTGATGGGCGTGCTGCTGCTCTTCGGCGTTGTCGCCGTGGTAATTTTCATACGCACTTGGCGCAGGGAACGTAAGAAATAGACAACTGTAAATCGCTGCCCCGCCGCGCGCCCGGCTTTCCACTTACTTCACTATTTTTTTAAGTATGCGCCCGACATGATTGCGCGCGATGAGCGGGAGGCGCTCGTCCGTCGAGAGGTCGCGCAGGAGCGGGACGAGTTGCTGCGCGTCGGAGAGGGCGTTGCGCCGGACGAGAATGTCGAGGCGTTCGAGGAGCTTCGGCGTAATGAGCGGCTGGCTCTCGCGCGCCACCGCGAGTTCAAAGACGAGGACGGCTTGATCGGCGGCGCGGCGGTATTCGTCTGCGAGTTGGAAGGCGTCGCGGTTGCTGCTGTAGATGAACTCGGTCGCGCGCTCGCGCCCGTCGCGCAGGACGCGTAGGCGAGTCGTGCCGATGTAGGCGACCTTTTTGTTCCCCGTATCGAAGTTCGTCTCCGCGTCGAGGAAGTTGAGCGCGACCCAGAGGGCGTTGACGCGCCGGAGCGCCGCCTGTGAAAACTCGAAAGGCTCCGTGATGGCTTCCACGTCGTCTTTCCGCTCGAACGTGATCGAGCCGCGTCCAGCCGCGTCGTGATTTATTTGAATGTGGTTGACGAAGAAGTCAGGCTGCTTGAATTCGTAAAAATATTGAGCGGCATCCTTCTCTGCATTCGCCGTTTTGAACGCGGGCGTTGTTGTGGACGACGGATGGCCGCCTTTATTTTCCGGCCTGACGGAAACCTTGTTTTGTGCCGACGCGCAAAGAGCCGCGCCCAAACTGACGAGCGCGGCTGCCACCCACTTGATGATTTGTCTTCGCTTAATAAAACTCACTCGAACCTGACCGACACCAGTTTGGAGACGCCCACCTCTTCCATCGTCACTCCGTAGAGAGCGCGCCCAACCTCCATCGTCCGCTTGTTGTGCGTGACGACGAGGAACTGCGTCTCGGCGGACATCTCCATGATCTTCGCCGTGAAGCGACTGATGTTCGCCTCGTCGAGCGGCGCGTCCACTTCATCAAGGAGGCAGAAGGGCGACGGGCGATACTTGAAGATCGCGAGCACGAGCGCCAGCGCCGCCATCGCCTTCTCACCGCCTGAAAGCAGCAGCACGCTTTGCAAACGCTTGCCGGGCGGCTGCGCCACGATGTCTATGCCGGACTCCAGCACGTCGTCGCCGTCAATCAAACTCATCTCGCCGCGACCGCCGCCGAAGAGTTCGACGAAGAACTGGCTGAAGTTGCGGTTGACCTCCTCGAATGCGTGGCGAAAACGCTCGCGCGAGCGGCGCTTGATCTCGCGCAGCGCCTCTTCGGTCGAGGAAATGCCGTCGAGAATGTCCTGCCGCTGTGTGGAGAGGAAGCCGAAACGCTCTTCGGATTCCGCCAGTTCTTCGAGCGCCATCATGTTGACCGCGCCGAAAGCTTCGACGCGCGCACGCAACTCTTCGAGCCTCGCCCGCGAGGCTTCGAGGTCGAAGCCGTCTTCCTGCGGGGTCTCGTTCGCCACTTCTTCGAGCGACTGGTTGAGTTCATTCATGCACGACTCGCGCACGTAGTTGAGCCGCGCCGCCGTCTCAGCCTTCAGCACTTCGGTCGCCGCGCGGGCGTCACGGGCGGCAGCCGCGCGCTGGTGCAGTTCCGTCAATTCGAGCGAGAGCGCATCCGCCCCTTCGCGCGCTTCCGCGAGTCGAGACGACGCCTGCTCTACTTCCCTTTCGAGCGACGCGCGCTCGCTCTCGACAAGCCCTGCGCTCTCGTCCATCTCAACGAGCGAGCGCCGCAACTGTTCGAGCCTCGCATGCATCTCCTCGATTTCGAGGTCGTGGCGTTCGAGCCGCGCGTGCAGGTCGCCGGACTCCGCCTCCATGCGCCGGAGTTCGGCGGTGGTGGCGCGGCGGCGTTCGGCGGCGGCGGCAGCGAGAGCGCGCTGCCTGCTCAAGTGTTCGCTCTCGGACTCGGCCACACGGCGCGCACCGGCGAGCATTTCCGCCGCGAGCGCAACTTCCTGAGTCGCTGCGAGCCGGGCGGCTTCGGCGGCTTCGGCATCAACGATCTGCGCGGCGCGGCGCTCCTGCAATTCCTTCTGCTCGGCGGCGAGTCGCGCGGCGTCGTCCGACACAACGCGCATGTGTCGCTCGGCGCGCTCAATCTCCTGCGCGATCTGCGCGGCGTTCAACTCACGCCCGACGTGCTCGCGCTCCTCGCGACCGATGGCGTCGTTCAGAAACACGTAAGCGTCTTCGAGTTCGCCGAGACGTGTGCGCGCGGCGCTCGCCTGCGCTTCCGCGAAACCGAGTTCCTCCGCGAATTCGATGGCGCGCGTCTCCAACTCGCGCATCTCGCGCTTGAAGGCGAGCAGGCCCGTGCCTTCCTCTGAACCTTTCGGGACGCCCGCGCCGACGAGTTGGCCGCCCGCGACCCATTCGCCGCGCGGCGTGACGTACATCCTGCCGGTCGCCAGCGAACGCATCGTCGCCTGATCCAGATCGGCGGCGACGCGCGCGTTCATCTCGCGCGTCAGCGTGCGGCTCAGGACGTTCGCGATCTCGCGCGGCGCACCGAGCAGGCTCGCGACGAGCACGCCTTCCTCCGCGTCCGCGTGACCGTCGCCTTCGGTCAGGGAGTGCGGCGAACGGGAGTCATCCGGCGAACTTGTATCCGCATCGTCCGCGCCGCCGTGCAAACCCGCGACGAGAAAAGTGGCGTGGCCCGCGCCCATCGCCTGCAACCACGCGGCGGCGCGGACGGCGTCGTCCGGCGTCGGCACGATGACGGATTGGAGATATGGGCCAAAGACGCTCTCGACGGCGCGTTCCCAACGCGGCTCGACGCGGAGCACGTCGGCGAGTGTGCCGATAAAATGAAAATCCTTCGGCGCGGAACTACTCGTGCCGCCCCCGCCCTCTGCGGAGAAGATGCGCTGCACGGCCTGCGAATAGAGTGCGCGTTGCGCGTCAAGCTCCGCCAGCGTGTCCAGACGATGACGCACGCGCGCCGCGTCGTCACGCACGCGCGCATGCTCGACCGTGGCGTGGGCGACGACCTCGCGCGCATCGGCGAGACTGCGTGCCGCGCCCTCACGCTCGGCGAGGAGCGCGTCAATTCGCGCTCGCGCGACGGCGATCTCGGCCAGCAATTGCTCCTGCTCGCCCCGCGCCTGCGCGTGGGCGGCGGCTGCGCGCTCGCCCTCGTGCGCCAGACCTTCGGCCTGCGCAGCGAGTTTCTCAAGCGCGACTTCGAGTTGGCGTCCGATCTCCAACAGGCGCTCGGCGACCGCCGTGTGCGTCAAAAGCGCGGCCCGCGCGGTCTCGATGGCCGCTTCGGCTTCGAGCACTTCGGCGACGCGTTGGGCGTAGGAATTTTCCGCCGCTTCGAGTTGGCGCGCCGTCTCGTCGTTTGCTTCGCGCAGTTGCACGTCTGTGAGCAGGAGCGTCTCACTCTCCGCCTCGACGGCGGCGAGGCGAGCGCGCACCATGTCAGTCTCTTGGCGCACTTCCGCGAGGCGTTTTTCGAGCGCGGCAATCTGGTCTTCCTGATAGGTGCGCTCGCGCTCTCGGCGGTCGCTCCGCAGTGCCGCTTCGGAGACGGCGGCGCGTGCTCCGGCCAGTTCCTCTTCGCGACGACGCGCCTCTGCGGTCGCCTGCCGCGCAGACTCTTCGCGCGATTCAAGCTCTCCGGCGAACACGTCCGCCTCCTCGTTGGCCTCGACGAGACGCGCACGCAGGTCGTCCAATTGCGTAGTCAGAGCACGCTCGTCCGCCGCGTAAACCTGACGAAGAAGCTCGCGCAACTCATCACGAACCTGCCGGTAGCGACGAGCCTTCGCCGCCTGTCGGCGCAGGCTGTTCACCTGCTTCTCGATCTCGGAAATGATGTCGGAGACGCGATGGAGGTTTGTGCGCGCACCGTCGAGGCGCGCTTCGGCGGCTCTCTGTCGCACGCGGAACTTCGTGATGCCTGCGGCTTCTTCGATGAGAGTGCGGCGATCCATCGGCTTCGCAGAGAGAATCTGCCCGATGCGTCCCTGCTCGATGATCGCGTAGTGCGCGCCGGACAGCCCCGTCCCGGAGAAGAGGTCTTGAATGTCGCGCAGGCGGCAGATGCGCCCGTTCAAAAGATACTCGCTCTCGCCGGAGCGGTAGAGGCGTCGCGTCACGGCCACGGTCTCGCCGGGCGCGAAGCCGAGCGCCATGCGACGCGGACGCCAGTGGCGCTTATGTGCGGCGCGCGTTTTGGACTGCGTAACTTCGCCTCCCGAAAATTCGGCGGCGTCTGTCTCCGGCTGCCCGGCAACGCTCGCCTGTTCGGAGACGGGAACTTCAACGGACAGAGTCTCAGCGCCCGTCAACAACGACTGTTCGCCGTCGCCGTTGGTTTGCGCGAGATGAGAAGGGCCGGCGTCCGTTGACGCGATAGACATGTTGGAGGGGGCGAGTGCGTTAGGCGTGTCCGACGGCGACGAAACGACGGCTGTCGCGTCGGACAGCGGTGCTGCATCTTCCGCTCCGGCGACTTCAGGTGAGAGCTTCTCTTCTATCGCCTCGGCCTGCTCGTCAAGCTCTTCGAGCGTGGAGTCTATGTCTTCAATGTCCGGCTCTTCTTCGGTCGTCTCGTCGCGCACCATGTGGAGCACGACTTCGGCCATGCCGCTCGGCTGGCGGTTGCGCGAACCCTGAAAGATCACGTCCTTCATCTCGCCGCCGCGCAGGCTTCTGGCGCGCTGCTCGCCGAGCACCCACGCGATGGCGTCGGCGACGTTCGATTTGCCGCAACCGTTCGGGCCGACGATGGCCGTGATGCCGCTGCCCGTGAAGACGAGTTCGGTATAATCGGCGAAAGATTTGAAGCCGGTGATTTCTAAACGTTGAAGCTTAAACATGCGTGCGTTTCGGTTTCAGATTTGGGGGCCGCTCGCCAGCTTACGCGCTTCCAAAGCGCACTCCATAGAGCACCCTGCGGGAGAGGCACACTATATGTTGGAGTGGGCGAGGATGTCAAACTGAAACTTTAAGTAATTTAAGCTTACTGGTGTGACATCATGGTTTATAAATTCCCGGCGCGAGGCCCTACGTGGGACGAGTGGACAATATGCCACCAGGGTCAAAAATTGCCACGGGAGCGCGTGGTGTTCGTCTCATCAAAAGCCCTTGTTCAACTGGAAGTCTTCCGCAGGCCTCTCCACGAGGTCGCGGCGCGCGAAGAGGACGAGTTGGACGCCGGGCCGCAGGGGGTAGAGCGCGCCATCCTGCTTGTAGTTCGGGCCGAGCAAGAGGCGGAGTTTTTCCGCGTCGCGCTCTCTGCCGACGACGATGGGCGTCTGGTTCGCTTCGTAAGACGTTCTCACCTGTGCGTCGAAAGCCACGCGCGGGTAGTCGTGGAAATACCATGGCAACGGCCAGTAGTCCGGCGAGGAGAGGCTGATGACAGTCTCCCTGCCTGTGCCCGCGCGCTCCGACAGGTGTTCAATCTCGCGCACGAGTTCGAGCGCCCCGCGCTGCGTGTGTGAATAGACGTAAGGATAACTGTCGTTGTCGTACTCTTTGAAGTTGAGCACCACTGACTGATACGCGCAGACCGCGACGGCGAGCGCGGCAAGGGCGAGTGCGGGCAGATAACTTCCCATCCGACGGCGACACCACGCGCTCAAGACCTGCACGCCGTAGCCGGCGATGATTGCCAGAGGGACGGTGAAGTTCAGCATCAGCCACGGCGTCTTGTACGGAATCAGCGAGTAGGCGAGCAGCATCCCGAAGGCCCACGCCCCGGCGAAGATGGCGAAGCGATTCTTGAATCCTTCGAGCAATGCGGCGGCAGCACCAGCCACGGCCAACAGAAGAATCGGCGCTTCCTCCTGCCACAGCCAGTTAACGTAAGTGTCGAACGGCTTGCGATGAAAGTGGCTCGTGCCTGTTTCTCTCCATTTCGTAAACGCCTCGAACGCATCCATGATGCCTTTGTTGTTCGTGAAGAAGGACGAATATAAGAGGACGTTGATGACGACGAAGAGCGTGAGCGACGACAGTAACAGCAGCGACGCCTGACCGGCATCGCCGAACGGCGCGAAGATGCTTTGCGCGCCCTTGCCCTGCTCGACTGAAGAGATAGACACATTGCGTTGCGCGTCAACCACGCCGCCCGCCGGAATCCACTCGCGACCCTGCGTGAGTCGCACGTAAGTCCACGCCGTCGCCGTCGCCAGCACGAGCACGCCCGCCGTCACGAAATGTGTCTCCTTCGTCGCAAACAGCAGCCCTGCGGACGCGGCGGCAAGCAGCAGGTAACGCTCTTTGCCGGTCTCGTAAAACCAGAGCGCGGCGACGACGGTGCCGAGCGTGAAGAAGACGAACAGCGATTCGTGTATGAAGTAACGCGAGTTGTAGACCGCGCCCGGCGAGACGGCGATGAACGCGGCGGCGACGAGCGCGCCAATCATCCCGATGTAGCGACGCAGGCGGAGCACAAGCCACACCGTGCCCAATCCGAAGAGAATCGGCACGAGTCGAATCACGAATGTCTTCAGCCCGAAGACGGCGACGAACGGGAGCGTGATGTAATAAAGCGACGGGCCGTGATAGTTTGACGGGTCGTAATGATAGGTGCCCTGTTTGAGCAGGGTCGTCAGGAAAAATCCGTTGACGCCCTCATCGTGATGCAGAGGGTTCAACTCCAGCGCGTAGAGACGCAACAGCGCGGCGACGAGTATCACGGCGGCGCTGGCGATGAGCCACGCTTTCTCCGTCAACTCCGGCGCGGCGGGACGCTCAATCGTAGTGCCTTTGCGCTCCGGCGCGCGGGTTGTCGTCGTCTTCGCACCTGCACTGGCTTGCGCCCGTTTACGGCGCTGTTGTTTTGTAGAGGCGGTAGGCACCTGCTTCTCCAACTTTCGTGAAGTGATTAAAGAAAGCTTCGTTGACTCGCTGTCCCGTCTTCGCCAGCTCGTCGCGTTCGAGTGGCCCCACGACGACGTACTCGATGCCGTCGCTTGCGATCAAACTGGCGGCGTCCGCCTCGCCCGTGTAGATGCGTTTGAGTTTCGCCACGCGCTCCGCATTGTCAATCCCGTGCGACCACAGATGGCCCGGATATCCGAGGAACGTGCGACGGCCAGACAAATAGACCGGGTCATTATAAATCGGCGCGTGCAGAATCAGTGAGCGCGGCGCGGTCTCACGCTTGATGAGTTCCGCCAGCGCGACGCCGTCCGCATCAAACACGCGACGCTCCACTGCGCTCGACGCGAC
>JAIVJG010000235.1 GCA_020200155.1 Acidobacteriota bacterium
TCGTCGAGATGTTCGGGCGAAGTGCCGGCGTAGATTTGAAAGATGCCCGCATCGGTAAAATGGCTCGCCGCCGCGCCGACCGAGTAGGCGAGGCCGCGCTCCTCGCGCACAGACTGCCACAGGCGGCTCGACGTTCCGCCGCCGATGACGGAACTCAGCAGGCTCGCCGCGTAGCGGTCTTCGTCGCGCGCAGAAGGCCACGGCGACGCGAGAATCAGGTGCGCCTGTTCGAGTTCCTTCTTGCGCTGGATGAGAATCGGCGCGGAGGGCGTGGGCGTCTGTTCTTCCACATCGTCGCCCGCGCCCGGCGTCTCCGAATGTCTCCCGGCGAATGCACGCGCGGCGAGTTCGACGAGTTGCTCGTGCTCGACGTTTCCGGCGGCGGCGATGACGAGGTTGCGCGGCGCGTAAGCCCTCGCGTGGTAGCTCTTCGTCCGCTCGTGGCCGAAAGACGAGACCGTGTCGGGCGTGCCTTCGATGGGGCGTCCGAGCGAATGGCCGGGAAAGTATGCGGCGGTGAAGAGTTCGATCAAAAACTCGTCCGGCGTGTCCTCGACCATCTTCATCTCTTCGATGATGACGCGGCCCTCGCGCTCCAAATCCTCTGCGTCGAAGCGCGGGCGTGCGATCATGTCGGCCAGCAGATCGAAGGCGCGCGGGAGCGCCGTGTCCACGACCTTGAGCGAGAAGCCGGTCATCTCGTGCGTCGTGTAGGCGTCGAAGTTGCCGCCGAGGCGGTCTGATTCGATGGCGATGTCGAGCGCGGTGCGGCGCTCCGTGCCTTTGAAGACGGCGTGCTCTATGAAGTGGCAGATGCCGTTCATCTCCGGCTGCTCGTGGCGCGAGCCGCGCCTGACCCAGATGCCGACGGTCGCCGAACGCAGAGACGGCATGTGCTCGGTCAGGATGGTTAAGCCGTCGGGAAGTCTTGTTACGCGAACCTGTTCAGTCATTTCTGAAAATTTTTACTTGATACGGGAAACGTGGCCGGGTGGTATGTAATGTAAGCGATTTTGCAGCAAGCGACATCCTAGCACGCGGCACACACCGGGGCAAACCAGAGGAGGGAGTCGAGCGAGTTATCGCAGGGCCGAAGAAATCGGTTGCATTCTACGAAATACAGGGATAATCTCTAGCGCCGTGGGCGTCACCACCGCATTTCGGCTCTCACAAAGCACACTTATACTCGACCGCCACGCGGCAGTTTAGTAAGTCTCAACTGACGTGCGAATCAGGACAACGGGAGTATGCTACTGAGCACAATCAGCACGATCTCGGTCGTCATATCCGGCTCGCCGTCCGGCGTTGCTCCGTCCGTGCTGGTCTGCTGTGTGCTCGGCGGCGGTGATTGCGGCGGAGGCGTGCCAGTTACAGGAAACTGCATTTCTCCCGCATAGGCGGAGACGGACATCACCAGCGCGAGCACTGAGGCTTGGAGAGTTTTTCGCATCGTTCTGTTCCTTTCATGTCTTATGGGTTTTGACTACGGATGTTGCGTCACTTTCTTATAAGGAGCGGCGCAGCATTGTTATCTTACAAAATATTTTGTAAGCATAGAGAAAGGCTTACCTCACATGAACTTAGCAGATAATAAGCTGAAAGCGCTAGATAACCCTAACTTAACTGCCGACGAACGGGCCTTGCTTCGTTGCCGGATTGCATCCGACTTTACCCACACCGGACAATATGAGGCCGCGCGGGAGGCGCTAGGTGAGTTATGGCGCGGGATAGATATCCGTCCGAACGTTGAAGGACTGGCAGAAACGACAACCGCCGAAGTCCTGCTACAATGTGGCTCGCTTACAGGCTGTCTTGGAACAAGCGCGCCCTCTATAGGCGCGCAGGACAAGGCTAAAGACCTTATCAGCGAAGCTCTGAGGGTCTTTGAGGCTCATGGCCTACAGAAGAGAGTAGCAGAAGCGGAATACGAGTTGGGCGTCTGCTACTGGCGTGCGGGCGCTTTCGATGAGGCGCGGATAGTTCTACAGCAAGGGGTACGCAGGCTAGGCGAAAGCGACGTTGAACAGAAAGCCAAAATGCTCATACGGAGCACGGTGGTAGAGGTCAGCGCGGGTAGATGCAACGATGCCCTCAAGATACTTGATGAGGCTCAGGCTGTCTTTGACGCTACGCCCGATGCGTTGAAAGGTAGATGGCACGGACAAAAGGCTCTTGTGTTGCGGCGGCTAGGCACAGGTACAATCGAGGGGCGCACTGACTTCTTTGACCGCGCCATCATCGAATATACAGCCGCTATCGTCCACTTTGAACGGGTGAAGCATGAACGTTATAGTGGGAACGCGGAAAACAACCTTGCTTTTCTTCTTTACAAACTGGCGCGCTATGCAGAAGCGCATCAACATCTCGACAGCGCGCAGAAGATATTCACGAGACTTGCTGACACCGGCAACCTGGCTCAGGTCAGAGAGACGAGGGCGCGAGTTTATCTCGCCGAAGAGAAATACAGGAAAGCAGCAGACGTGATTAACGGCGCGATTGGTGCGCTGGAGAAGGCGGGAGAACCAGCCTTGCTCGCGGACGCTCTGACCGTACAGGCCACCGTCCAGGCGAGGCTCAGTCATCATTACCTTTCTCTGCCTGCCTTTCGCCGCGCAATCGAGATCGCGGAAGACGCAGGGGCGTTGGAGAGCGCAGGCCTGGCGGCTCTATCTCTGATAGAGGAACACGGCGCGGCGCGACTCTCTGAGAGCGAGCTTTATGAGACATACTGCCGCGCAGATGATTTATTAGGGCGCACGCAGGACGCCGAAGCCATCACACGCTTACGCGCCTGTGCTCGCGCCGTAGCGCAACGCCTCGCCGTCGAACAGATGGATGCCGGCTTCTCTCTGCCTGACGCGGTACGGGCTTACGAGGCGAGATTTATCAGGCGGGCGTTGAAGGACGCGGGCGGCAGTGTGTCGCGTGCGGCGAGGCGTCTCGGCATCAGCTATCAGCGGCTGGCATCGCTGCTTGAAGCACGCCATATGGATTTACTCCCGGCGCGCACGCCCGCCATTAAACGCAGGCGGAGTATCATCAAAAAGCCGAAGAATTAGATCGTGTGTCAAACTTCAATGCCGTACACACAGATTTGCCCCACTACCAACCAAAGGGACTGAACCGCGCATCAAAGCGCACACTGGGACGCCCCTCCTGCTTGACACTGTTTATGAGATTGGCGGAAAATGCCATCATTCGTTCAAGCGGGTTGGACACAAGGTGAGCGTTCCTGAAGTATTACGCGCACGACGCCGGTTCAGAAGCCATGAGCGCTTCGTCCCTCGCCCGGACGCCGCAACCGAGGCACAGCAGACAAAAGAAGGGTTCGCCAGAAGTTCGTTCGAGCCGGCGCGAGTTTCCCACGCCCGGGCGCAACCCGGAGATTTTACCGCAATGAGAAAAGTTTACTGGCGCATGGGCTTGATCGTGCTCGTCGCGCTCACGCTGTGCGAAGCGGGCAACGCGCGTGCCTTCGCGACGGGAGGCGAGCGGCGCAGCAGTCTCGGCACTATCAGCGGCACCGTCCTCGACAGTCGCGGGAATCCGCTCGGAGGCGTGCTCGTGGCCGTGCTCAGGGACGGCTTGAACGAAGTGGTGAAGGAAACCAGGAGCGCCGCCGACGGGAGTTTTTCTACGCGCGTCACGCCCGGTCGCTATCTCATCCGCGCGCTGGCCGAAGGATTCAGCCCCGCGACTTTCACCGCCGTCGCCGTCGGCCCTTCCTCCGAACTCGTCTACCGCTTCAACCTCCAGCCCGCCGGCGAAGGGCGCACCGCACCCGAACGCCGCGCCGACCGCAACGATCCGAAATTCAAAATCCGCGCCGCGCAGAGCCGCCGCTCCGTCTTCCAAAACAACGAGGGCGAGGACAAGACCGCCGATGCGGCGATGGACGCCGTCGCCAAAGCCGAGAGCGAGGCCGCGCTCGGCGTCGAGGGCGACGCGGCGGAAACGCAGGCCGAAAATCAAAAAACCGGGAGAGGGCGCACGCAGGGCTTTGTCGAGACCTTCTACGCCGCTTCGGCCAATCCGCGCCTTGGCAATTACCACGGCCTCAACTTCGCCGTCGCCGCGCCGGTCAAACGGCAGTTCGACATGGTCTTCGCCGGCCAGCTCGGCGAGTTCGAGCGACTGGAGGCGACGGCTCGCGTGCGCGCGGGCGTGCGCCACCGCCTGAGCGCGACGCTGGGCGGCGCGCGTCTGCCGCTCGGCTCAAAAGTCGCGAAGTTTTCCGACGACAAACTCGGCCAGATGTCGGTTCGCGCAATTGACGAATGGATCGTGCGCGACGGCGTCGTGGTGGTGCTGGGGCTTGATTACTCGCGCTTCGTCGGGGCCGGAAACGCGCACTCGCTGACGCCGCGCTTCGGCGTCCAGTTCGACGCCAACGCGCGCACGCGCGTCCGCGCCGCTTACGCGCCGGGCACGGACTCGACCGCACGCGTGCAGAACGTCGAGACGTTCGAGGACAGTTCCGTTGCTTTCAAAGAGCCGACGGGGCAGGCCGTGGCGCTCGTGGACGGCAAGGCCATCATGGAGCGCAGCCACCGCCTTGAGTTCGGCGTCGAACGCGTGCTCGACGACAGTTCGAGCGTCGAGGCCTCGGCCTTCTTCGACACGACGGACGGGCGCGGCGTCGGCCTCCTGAGCATGCCGCTCGCGGCTTTCTCGTCCGCAGCCAACGGCGAGACGCTGATGAACATCGCCAACCAGCAGGGCGGCGCACGCGGCCTGCGCGTCGTCTACACGCGGCGCATCAGCAGTCGTCTCAAGACCTCCGCCGGTTACGCCTTCGGGCGCGGCCAGCGACTCTCGCCCGAAGGCATCACCAACCCGGAAAATCTTTTCCAGAACGCGTACTTCCAGACCGCCGCCGCGCAGGTGGACGCCAACGTGTTCGACGGCACGACGGTGCGGACGGTGCTGCGCTTCTCGTCGCGCGCATCAATCTTCGCCATTGATCCTTTCGCCGGTCGCGTCGCGGTTTACGACCCCAGCCTGAGCATCCTCGTGACGCAGGAGTTGCCGAACTTCGGCCTGCCTGTGCGAGCGCAGGCGACGCTCGACGCGCGCAACCTCCTCGACGTACTGACGAGCACGGACGACGGCGAGAGCCAGCTTTCGGTCGGGGCCGCGCGGCGCACCGTGCGCGGCGGCATCTCGGTCAGATTTTAGAAATCCTGCGAGGGCGTCTCGTGTGAGGCGTGCTTTTGTTCTGAGTCCCGCGCTGCTTCTTCTCTTGAGAGACGACAAGCGCGGGGCTTTTGCATCTGGAAGCTTTGTCCGAAAATTCGGAGAAAATACGAAAAATCGGATGATAGCCCGGCTCATCGAGGATGCTGCAAGCCTTCGCGCTGCCGGGATTCGCGGCGTAAGTCTCGCATAAAACAAGCGATGTGAGTTTGTCGCGTCGGCGGCTTGAGAGATTAGTCGCTGAGGCCGCCGACGCCGGAATGCTTGGAATACAGCTTGCTTCGGAACTTTACTTTTAATTGCAGGCTCGCGTGCATCTTCGTCACAGTCGCCAGCAGGCCAGAGCAGCTTTCCGGGAGAGAATCGAAACCAGAGAACGTGGATGAAGAATTCCGTGCTGACAACGAGGGCGTGGGTGCTGCTGCTGATGGCGGCGCTGCTCGTTGCCGCCGGCACACTCAACTTCGCGCAACGCCTGACGCACACCGCGCCGCCCACCGACGGCATTGACTGGGCGCAGACCGCTCAGGGCATTGTCGCTCAGTCTATTGAACCGAACTCGGCGGCGGGGCGCAAAGGCGTCTTCGGCGTCATGCCGGGCGACCATCTCGTCGCCATCAGTCTCGACGATAAGACGGACGATCAGGTCGTTTCCGTTTCGGACGTGCAGGTTTTTCTCGAAGAAGCGAAAGTCGGCGGGCGCGTGCGTTACCTGATCGAGCGACCCTCGAACCCGGAAGAGGCTCGCTTCTATTACGTCAATCTTGAAAACCTGACTCCCATCCAGAGCCTCTCGACGCGCGACCTGTATATCAACCTGATCGGCGTCGTCTACCTGCTCGTCGGCCTCTTCGTACTCTTCAAGCAGGGCGAGCGTGCGCCCTTCGTGTTCCACTTCACGACGCTGTGCCTGTCGGCTTTCGTCTTCCACTTCTACAAACCATACGGCGCTTACGAAGACTTAGACCTCGCCGTCGCGTTCCTCGACGACGCCGCGCTGGCGCTCTTCGCGCCGCTCTTCCTACACTTCTGCGTGATCTACCCGGTGCGCTACCGCCTGTCCGAGCGACGGCCCTGGCTGGCTTACCTGCTCTACGTCCCTGCGGCGGCGCTGATCGCTTTGACGGCGCTCTTCTATCTCCCCGCAGCTTTCCAGAAACTCGGCTTCATCACAGCCGCGCTGCCCGACCACTTCAGCGCTTATCTCTGGCTGGCGGAAGTCGGCAGCCTTTCGCTGGCGCTCATCGCGGGTGCGTTTTTTCTGGTGCGGCGTTTCGTTAAGAGCGAGTCGGCGATTGTGCGGCAGCAGTTGAAGTGGGTGGTGTGGGGTTCGGCGCTCGCCATCACGCCGTTCACACTGCTCTACGCCGTCGGCTACCTGTTCGGCGGCGGCTCGATGCCCTTCCTCGTGAGCGAGTCGGCGCAGCGTTGGCTGACGAACGCGGCGGTGCTGCCGCTGGTGCTGATTCCGCTGACGTTCGGCAACTCTGTCGTGCGCTATCGCCTGATGGACGTGGACATGGTCGTGCGCCGCACCGCCGTCTACGCGCTGACGACGCTCGCCATCGCCTTGATGATCGGCTCGGTCGTCTACGTCGCGGGACTCTACGCCTTCGGCGCGGACGTGATTACGCCGGGCGTGATGTCCATGCGCGTGATCGTCTCGGTGGTCGCGATGGCGGTCATCGTGATGACTGCCGCGCCGCTCAAAAATTTTCTACAGGAGAAGACCGACCGCTTCTTCTACGGCGAGCGCTACGACCTGCGACGCGGCTTGCTCGACTTCGGGCGCACCATCTCCGCCACGACCTCGCTCGAACCGCTGCTCGACGCGCTCGTCAGTCGCCTGCGGCAGGTCTTGGGAGTGGAGCGCATCGCGATCTTCGTCGAAGACGGGCGTGCGCCGGCGGGCTATCGCGTCGCGCGCACCGTCGGACTGATGGGCGAGGTGATGGTGCCGCCGGACTTTCGCGAGATGATTCGCACGCGCGCCGGCGTGGGCGGCGGCATCGTGCGCGCCGACGGACTCGACATGCCGCCGGAGACTTCCGGCTTCGTGCGACGCGCGCTTCACTACTATGTGCCGTGCGTCGTGCGCGGGCAGATGATCGCCGTCATCGGTTTGGGACGTTCGACGGGAGGCGCGCTGCTCTCGACGGAAGACCTCGAAATTCTGCACACCGTCTCCGGCTACGTCGCGGTCGCGATTGAGAACAGCCTGCTCTATCAGGAGCAGCACGAGCGCGCCGCCGAACTCGAACAACTGAAGGACTTCAACGAGTCCATCGTCGAATCAATCAACGTCGGCCTGCTGGCCGTGGACACGGAGGGGTGCGTCACGGCCTGCAACTCCGCGCTCGAAGAGATGCTCGGCGTCCGGCGCGGCGAGGCCGTCGGCCAGCACGTCGAAGACCTCTTCGCCGAAGACTTCGCCGACACGCTTCATCAAGTGCTGGGGGCATGCTCCCCGAATCCGACCCCAAGCACGCGCTGCTCGCGAAGATTCGGCGGCAGACGGATCGCGCCACCGACATCGTCACGAACCTGCTCAACTTCTCGCGCACGGGCGGCACGACCGAGTTCGCCGCCGTTGATGTCAACCGCGTGCTCGACGACACGCTCCAACTCTTGGAGCCGCAGTTCCGCCAGAGCCGCATCGAACTGGTGCGCGAGTACGCAGACGATCTGCCTAAAGCCTACGGCAACGCGGGCAAGCTGCAACAGGTCTTCACGAACCTCCTGCTGAACGCGCGCGACGCGATTCCAGACAGCGGGCGCATCCGTCTGCGTACCGTATGCGGCGAGGACGACGAGATCATCGTCGAGGTCTTCGACAACGGCATCGGCATCGCGCCTGAAAACATCGCGCGCATCTACGATCCATTTTTCACCACCAAGGGTGTGGGCAAGGGGACGGGCCTCGGCCTCGCCGTCTCTTACGGCATCGTGCAGGAGCACGCCGGCCACATCTTCGTCGAGAGCGCGCCGGGCCACGGCACGACCTTCCGCGTCACGCTGCTGACGGTCGGGGCACGCACACGCATGAAGGCCGCGAGCGATTAGGATTTTTCCATAAGACGGGCATTCCTGCCTGTCTCATGTCGGTCGTCGAGACGCCCAGAAAATCGTTGACAACGTACGCCTACGCGTCTTATTCTGTGCCGAAAGTCGGGCGCTTAACCATCCCTGTTTGGCCCGAACTCTCCCTGTCCCCTGGTTGCCGGAAATTCGAGAGGTATTACTTATGCCCCCCCCCCGCTCTTACCATAAGACTCCGCCGAGTCTTCGTCTTCTCTTAATCCTTGTTAGCCTGTCACTGGCCGCGCTCTGGCTGCTCGGCGGCCCCGCGACGCCGCGCGCTTCGGCGCAGACAACACCCCCCTTCAAGAATTTTGAAGGCCCGCAGGTGCACCCGCTGGCGCTGACGCCCGACGGCACGCGCCTGCTCGCCGTCAATTCGCCGAACGGCACGCTCTCTGTCTTCCAGTTGGCGGGCGGCACACCCGTCCGCACCGCAGAGATTCCGGTGGGGCTGGAGCCGGTCAGCGTGGCGGCGCGCAACAACCGAGAGGCGTGGGTCGTCAACTGGCTTTCGGATTCGGTGAGCGTCGTTGACCTCGCTTCGGGCAACGTCACGCGCACGATTGATGTGGGCGACGAGCCGACCGACGTACTCTTCGCCGGAACGAGCCGCGAGTTGGCGTTCGTCTGCGTCTCCGGCCTGAGCAAAGTCAAAATCTTCGACCCGAACAGCGCGACCGGCGCGCCGCAGACGATTGACATCTTCGGCAAGCAGCCGCGCGCTCTCGCTCGCACGGGCAACGGCGCGCAGGTCTTCGTCTCGGTCTTCGAGTCCGGGAACCAGACGACCGTCGTGCCCGAAAGCAGCGTCGCGAGCCACGGCGGACTGCCGCCGCCAAGCCCTGCGATGGCACCGGGTCTGCCCGCCGCGCCCGTCACGAGCCTCATCGTTAAGTGGGACGGCACGAACTGGGTGGATGAGATAAATCGTATCTGGGGAAATCCCGGCACGACCGACGCCGCACTCATCAAGTACAGGCTGGCGGACATTGACCTCGTCGTGATTGACGCCGCCGCGCAGACTCCCGCAATCAGTTCGCAGGTGCGAGGCTTAGCCACGCACGTCGGCAACATGGCGTTTGACCCGACGACGAGCCGCCTTTTCGTCGCCAACCTTGAGTCAACCAATCAGGTGCGCTTCGAGCCGAACCTCGCGGGACGCTTTCAGCACAGCCGCGTCAGCATCCTCAACGCCGTCGCGGGCAGCAGCCCGACTGTCTCGTCAGTGAACGACCTTAACCCGCACGTGAACCTCGCGGGGCCGGGCGACGACGCAGAGCGTTCACAGAGTCTCGCGATGCCTTCGGACATCGTGCATGCGTCTGACGGGACGACTTACGTGGCGGCGACGAGTTCGGCGCGCGTCGGCGTGCTCGCCGCGACGGGAGTTGTGACGGGGCGCATCGCCGTCGGGCAGGGGCCGACGGGACTCGCGCTCGACGAAGCGCGCCAGCGTCTCTACGTCCTCAATCGCTTCGACGGCACGGTCGGCGTCGTGGACACGAACTCGAAAACTCAAGTCTCGCAGGTCTCCCTCGGCTTCAATCCCGAACCCGCGAACGTCAAAGCGGGACGGCAATTTCTCTACGACGCTTCTCTCTCGGCGCACGGCACTGTGTCCTGCGCGAGTTGTCACCTGAACGCACACCGCGACGGGCTGGCGTGGGATTTGGGAGACCCGCGTGGGCAGATGGACAGCGGCTCCGTGCTCGGCGTCCCCGTCCCCTTCCACCCGATGAAGGGGCCGATGACGACGCAATCCCTGCGCGACATCATCGGCAACGCGCCGCTGCACTGGCGCGGCGACCGCTCCGCCCTCGCGGCCTTCAACCCGGCCTTCGTCTCTCTGCTCGGCGGCGCGCGCCAACTCAGCACTGCGGAGATGGCGGCCTTCGAGGCGTTCGTCCGCTCGCTCGCCTACCCGCCGAACCCGAACGAGTCGCTTTTCCGCGCCAGCGCGGAGCAGTCGGGCGGCTTCGGCTTCTTCTCCTTCGAGAAACTCGACGGCGGGACGCTCAACTGTAGCGACTGCCACATCGTCAGGAACTTCGGTTCTGGGACGAACAACGTCCTCGTTCCAAAAGAGGCGCTTCAGGAGTCGCAGGGATTCAAAGTCCCGCAACTGCGCGGCCTCTACCAGAAGACCGGCCTGACGCGCGACTCGACCGCCGAACAAATCACAGGCTTCGGCTTTATCCACGACGGTTCGGTGGATACTCTCTTCAACTTCATGAAGTTGTCGGTCTTCAAGTTCAATGTTGACCAGGCGACCGCAGACAGTTGGCGAACCGCGATGGCGGACATGATTATGCGGCTCGACACGGGCACCGCGCCCGCCGTCGGCCTGCAAGTCACCGTCAACGCCGACAACAAAACGTCCTTCAGCGTCAACGACCGCATCAACCTGCTGACCTCGCAGTGCGGCCCAACCAGCCAGAACTGCGATCTCATCGTGCGCGGCATCTACGGCGGCTCGCCGCGCGGCTTCCTGCACGTCGGCGGAGGCGTCTTCCAGCCCGACAGCGGCTCGGAGGCTAACGTCACGCGACAACAACTTCTCGACGCCGCAGTCTCCGGCGCAGAGCTGACTTTCACGGGCGTCCCGCCCGGCACAGGCCGACGCCGCGCGCTTGACACGAATGGCGACGGCACGCTCGACAACGACGCGCCGCCCACCTCCGTCCGCATCAGCGGTCGCGTCGTTGACGCTCAGGGCAACGGCATCTCCGGCGTCACCGTCACGCTCAACGGCTCGCAGAACGCCCTGACGACGACCGACGCGAGCGGCAAATACTCGTTCGGCTTCGTCTCGACGACGGGCACGCACACTGTCACGCCCGCGCGCTCCGGCTTCAGCTTCGCGCCGGCCAATCGCACCTTCGCCAATCCTGCGTGGAATCAGACGGCGTCGTTCATCGCGCCCTCGGTCGCCAACCCGACGCCGAACGCTTCGGACGCCTCGTCCTTCTTCGTCACGCAGCACTACTCGGACTTTCTCAATCGTGAGCCGGACGCTCCCGGCCTCGCCTTCTGGACGAACCAGATAGAGAGTTGCGGCGCGGATCAGGTCTGCCGCGAAGTGCGCCGCATCAACGTCTCGGCGGCCTTCTATCTCTCGATAGAATTCCAGCAGACGGGCTTCCTCGTCTATCGCACCAACAAGGCCAGCTTCGGCAACCTGCCGGGCAAGCCCGTACCCGTGACGCTGCCGCAGTTGATGCCCGACGCGCAGCGCATCAGCCGCAATGTCATCGTCAACGTCGGCGCGTGGGAGGCGCAGTTGGAGACGAACAAGGTGGCGTTCTTCCAGGGATGGGTGCAGCGTCCAGCTTTCCTCGCGCAGTACCCGTCGGGGATGCCGCCCGCGCAGTTCGTGGACACGCTTATCGCCAACGCCGGCATTTGCTTTTCGTCTCTCCGGTGATAATCTCGCACGCGCTCTGAAATGAAACTCCGTTTACGACAGGTTCTCACCTTTATGACAAAGAGCAGGCATGGCCGCTTCGTCGGCGAGCGCGCCGCACGTCTGTGCGGGTCGGCGTGTGTGTTGGTGATGTGTGCGTTCGCCTTTCCCCTCGCGGGCGGCGGCGCGCGAGTCGCGGTTAGCGCATCGGGTCGCGCAGTCGCGTTCGCGCAGGAAGACGGGCGCATGGACATACGCCTGCGCTCTTTCACGCCGGGCGCGTCTGGACGACTGACGATTGAGCCGAGCGAGGGCGGCGGTCGTGGTCGCCTGACGGCGCTGAACCTGCCAGACCCGCAGACGCTCTCGCCCGGCTCGACCACTTACGTCGTCTGGGTGACGAGCGGCGGGCGCATCATCAATCTCGGCGAACTCCATCGAGACGAGCGCGGCAACGGCGGCCTCGCCTTCGAGCATCCTGCGGACTTCGACCGCTTCACCATCATCGTCACGGCGGAGACGCGCGCGGACGTGGAGCGACCCGGCGCGCCCGTGCTCTCGACCCGCGCCAACGAAGCCGTCGCCCTCTATCCTTCGCCCGCACGCGACACAGCCGCGACGGCTCCTGTCACCAATCGCCCACCGCCTCCGCCTCCGCTCCCCCGCGCGGGAAAGAACTCGCGCCCGCGCCGTCTCGCAGGCGATTTCTACACGGAAGTTGACGACGCGCTCGTCGCGCAGGGCGGCGGTCGCGTCATCGAACTGGAAGGCACGCACGAAGCGCCGAAGGCCAGCGGCTCCGCTCGCGCCGCGACGCACACCGGCTCGGCTTACGTCCGCGCAAACTTCCGAGGCGTCCCGCTGCCCTCGACCGTCGGCGCGGCCACCTACGTACTCTGGGCGATTGTCCCCGACGGGCGCATGATTTACATGGGCAGCCTACCCGTCACCGACGATCTCAACCACGCCGACATCTACGTCCGCACCGCCGGCTTCGGCACGGACATCTTCGACCTCTTCGTCACGGCGGAACGCCGGCGGCCCGTCCCTGTCCCCTCCGACCAGCGCGTGCTCACGAACAAAGCCACCAGACTGCTGATCAAGTAAACAATCTCCGTTCACGGCGCATTCGGCAGTCCGGCACAGCGCGTTATACAATGGCGAGCGATAAGAGATAAGTGGTGAGAGATAAGACAAGAGTCTTTCTCTCATCGCTTATCTTTCATCACCTATCACGTTTCTGAGGTTGTATGGCGAAGAAGGGTTCCGTGCTCGTCGTTGACGACGAGGAAATCATGCGCGATGTGCTTGAGACGCTGCTCTCGGCGGAAGGCTATCGCGTTGACCTGGCGAAGACGGGCGAGGAAGGACTGGAAGTCTACGGGCGGCGCACGTATGACGTGGTGCTGCTCGACGTTTCGATGCCGGGCATGGGCGGCTTAAGCGCTCTGGAAGAACTCTTGAAGGCCGACCCCGAAGCGGTCGTCGTGATGATTACCGCCTACGCGACCTTCGACACGGCCATCGGCGCTTGGGAGCGCGGCGCGATAGGCTGCATCAGAAAGCCCTTCGAGAACGAACAGATCGTCGCGACCGTCGCCGCCGGCATCAAGCGACGCCGCAAGGAAGAAGAGCGACAGACCCTCCGGCGCGCGATGAGCCGCAGCGTCGAACGCGGCTCCATCGTCGGTCGCTCCGAGAAGATGCAGGCCATCTTCTCGCTCGTGGATCAGGTCGCGCCTGCGCGCTCGACGGTGCTCATCACAGGCGAGAGCGGCACGGGCAAGGAACTTATCGCCAAAGCGATTCACGAGCAGAGTCCGCGCGCAAGTAAGACTTTCGTCACCGTCAACTCTTCAAACATCCCCTCCGAACTTCTCGAATCCGAACTCTTCGGTCACACTCGCGGCGCGTTCACCGGCGCGGTCGCGGCCAAGAAGGGCTTGTTTGAAGTCGCCGACGGCGGCTCGCTTTTCCTCGACGAGATCGGCGACCTCCCGCCGGAGACGCAGGCGCGGCTTCTGCGGGTCTTACAGGAGCGCGAGTTCACACCG
>JAIVJG010000142.1 GCA_020200155.1 Acidobacteriota bacterium
CTGCACAGGCCACTCTGACGCGACACGCCTAAGCCTTATTCCCCGCGCTCGCGTCAGGACTCACAAGGAGCAAAGAATGAAAATCTCTCATAGCCTTCTCACGATCACGCTGATCGTGTCCGTCAGCACCTTACCCATCATCAGCACCAACCCGGCTACGGCACAACAACCAACAGCGACGGCTTCGTCGAGACAAATAGAGAGAGTCAAAAATCACTTCGTGGCGGAAGAACGTGCGCGCACGTATTTCGACACGGCGCGCGGGATGCTACGCAGGAAAGGCGTCCCCTTCGAGCCGGACGCCTTGCGCCACCCGCAGTGGCGAAAAAATCTGGCCGCCGTCTTCGACCGGATGCCCGAAATGCAGGTCACACGCTGGGGCGGCGATAAGCTGAGGGGCGTCCAACTCGCGCACACGCTCTACCTGCCGGAGAAGGTCGAACTCACCGGAGACACGGTGATACTCGTCAGAAACTTGATCTTTGAGGGGCGCGACGTGCTCATCAAAGGCCCTCACAACCTCTACGTGTTCCCAATCGAGCGCTCAGGCGCGCTCGGCACGTCGCTTCAGGCGGCGTTGCGGAAATCCGGCGCGCGGTTGATGAAGGTCAGCTACGCGGACGCCCTGAAAGAAAATTTTCTTCTCCCCTCGCTCATTCAAAGCGGACAATTCACCATTGATAACAGCGTCCATGCGACGGCGGCGACGGGCGCGGAAGGAAGGCCGGGAGCGCCTGCCGCCGACGCCGTTCCCTTTGTCGCTAATCGCGGCTTAGACGGTGTTTGCGGAGTTAACCACAATGGCTCTACGGGTGATTTTCCCGGCGGCGGAGGTGAGGGCAATAAAGGTGAAACCGGCGCTACAGGGGACGCCGGAGGTAATGCCCAGTCCATAACTTACAACATTCCCGCAGGCGCAACGGGCACTTATACCTTTCTCGCGACGGGCGGTCGAGGTGGACAGGGGGGAACCGGCGGGCCGGGGTCGCAGGGCGGGGCGGGAGGTGTCGGAGGTTCAGGCGGCGACGGAGCCGATTGTCCCTGCGAACAGGGTGGCGCGGGGAGTGGCGGCGACGCGCAAAACGGCGGCATTGGAGGCAGAGGCGGTCAGGGTGGTTCGGGCGGACGCGGCGGCACAGGAGGCAGCGGCGCGCCAATCACAGTGACCTATGAGTCCCCTTCTGATAGCCCGGTGATTTCCGCCGACGCGTCCGGCGGCCACGGCGGCACTCCCGGACAGACGGGTTCGCCCGGAGCAGGAGGGACGTTTGGAACACAAGGGGCCGCCGGTCGGGGAGCGAGTAATACACGATGCCCGTCATCGGCTTCGAGGGATGGTCGGGGCGCTCAACCCGGCGGGAATCTTGGGTTCGGCGCAAACGGAGAGCCGGGACTGCCGGGCGAAGAAGGTGCTCCACAGTTAGTCAGAATCACGCCACGGAACAGCGGCGGCGGCTCGACTTGCCAGGCAACCGGCTATCCATGCGGCATCTATGCCGAAGTCGGGGCCGAGGGTTGCTACTCGGAGGGGAGCGGCAGTTGTGCAGGCTCGTCGCCCTTGTTGGTTGATGTCGCAGGCGACGGTTTCCGACTGACGGACGGCGCGGGCGGCGTCGCGTTCGACCTCAACACAGACGGGCAGAAAGAACGCCTGTCGTGGACGGCTGCGGACTCAGATGATGCGTGGCTCGTGCTCGACCGCAACGGCAACGGCACGATTGACGACGGTAAGGAGATGTTCGGCAACTTTACCTGGCAGCACATCACGCCCGCGCCGAACGGCTTTCTGGCGCTTCAGGAATTCGACTATCCCATCAACGGCGGCGGCAGCGTCGGCGATGGCGACGGCGTCATCAACAGCACCGACGGTGTCTTCTCGCTGCTCAGACTGTGGCGGGACGCTAACCACAACGGCGTCTCTGAGCCTGATGAACTACGGACGCTCGCGTCGCAGGGCATCACGGCGATACATCTCGACTACAAGGAATCGAAGCGCACCGACCAATACGGCAATCAATTCCGCTATCGCGCCAAAGTGAATGACGCGAGGGGTGAGCGCGCGGGACGCTGGGCGTGGGACGTGTTTCTCGTTCCCGCGCCATAGAGGGCCACGCACTTAGACACAGCCGCACGACAGTATTACTTCACTGCCGTGCGGCTGCTTGGTGTCTGGAAGGGACAGGTGTGAATCTTTCGTTCAAAAAAGTTATAGACATTTTTGCTCCCATGTTGTAAAGCATTGATGAGGCTCAGTAG
>JAIVJG010000143.1 GCA_020200155.1 Acidobacteriota bacterium
GTCGGCGATCATCGCGTCGCGCGGCGAACTGCGAATGCCCTTCCCGACGCGGTCGGCGAGACGGAGCGCGAGCACCTGCGGCCAGGAACCTGCGAAGGCGAGCAGTGGCCGCATCGTGCTCGCCAGCCCGTAGCCGAAGACGACGAGGCCCTTGCGCCGCCCGCGCCGGTCGCTGAAATAACCGGAGAAAAGTTTCAGGAGTGACGAGACGGATTCCGCGCCGCCCTCTATGAGACCGATGGAACTGCGTGAAGCGCCGAGCGTGAGTGCCAGAAAGAGCGGCAGGAAGGGGTAGATGATCTCGCTTGAAGCGTCGTTGAGCAGGCTGACGAGGCTGATGGCGATGACATTGCGCGGCAGGCGGCGATAACGACGCCAGAGTCCCGGCGTGGACTCGCCGAGCTTGCCCGCCTGTATGCGCTCGTCGAACTGGTCGGCAGCGTCGGTGTCGGTTTCAGCCATGCGTTGCCGGTCAGCGATTCGTGCGTGCAGGGCGCGTCGCCGTGTTCCGATTTTGAGTGGGCGAGAAATCGCTCAGGCTCGCCCCGTACCACCACCACGCCACCGCGCCCGCGAGCAGCGCGAACAGCACCGCCCCGACGAGCGCCAGACGGATCGCCATTCGCAACACGCGCTTGACCACGAAGAAGAAAACCGCGAAACCGATGACGGCGACGACGATGGCTGTAAGTTGGGTGCTCATAATCAAGTGGCGAGTGGCAGGTAGCCGATGTCAGTAGGGAAGCATTTTTGTCTTTATGCCGGCTATCGTCTACTGTCTGCTTTTTTTGTAGCTGGCGCGCACGACGGTCTTGATGTTGCCGCGCACGTTGAAGTCGCCTTCGAGTTCGACGGCGAGGGGATCGCACGCCGCGACGAAGTCTTCGAGGATGATGTTGATGACGTGCTCGTGGAAAATCTTCACGTCGCGGAAAGAGTTAACGTAGAGCTTCAGGCTCTTCAGTTCGACGCAACGCTCGCGCGGCACGTATTCGAGCCGGATAGTCGCGAAGTCGGGGAAGTCGGAGAAAGGGCAGACGCAGGTGAACTCCGGCATCTCGAACTTGACGCTGATCTCGCGCCCCGCGTATTCGTAGGGAAATGTGTCGAGCGGGTAGAGATTCATCTCCGCGCGCGGCGTCGAACGGATGTCGAGGCCCTGCTGGTTCGCTGGCGGCGGGAGAGCCGTTTCGGTTGCGGACATCTGTTTAGTGCTCCTTGAAATTCGAGACACGAATCTTACATGAGCCGCGTGAATTAAGGCAAAAGGCAAAAGTAGAAAGGCAAAAGTGAAGAAAGCTCGTTCCCCGCTTTTGCCTTTTACCTTTTTACTTTTGCCTTACTTTACGCGCCCGCGCCGCTCGCCTTCTGTAGGTTGCGGATGCGGTCGTGCGCCTCTTTGACCTGCCCGAAATGGCGCTCAATGACCGTGCGGACGTTGGCCGGCAGGTCTGTGTCGAGAGCTTCCTTGTAGTTGCTCACCGCCGAGTCCTCGCCGCGCTCACACTCGTTGATGATGGCCGCATCGTCTTTGCCCGTCACCGCCGACTTGATGTCAATCCAGCCGCGATGCAGTGCGGCGGCCACGCTGCCGGTCTGCTCCGGGTCGCCGCCGAGGTGGCGCACTTCATCCTGAAGCTCTCCGGCGAACTTCGCGCGTTGCTGCGAGTAGGTATGAAAGAGCGTCTTCAGTTCGCCGTTCCCGGTGCCGTCGGCGGCGGTCTGGAAACCGTTCTGCCCGTCCTTGCACGTCTCGATCAGGTTGTTGAGTGTCGAAATCACTTCTTCGTTGCTTGCCATTGAAATTTCTCCTTGTTAAGTCCCCTTTGGAAAAGGGCGGCACACCGCTCGCGGCGTGCGGCCCACAGTTTGAGTTCACTAGACGCTACGCACTCGCCGGCCCGGCATTGTTCGTGCCGAGGGCGAAAAATTTGACGAGCACCAGCCCCGCGATGAAGCCGCCGATGTGCGCCGCATAGGCCACGCCGCCCTGCTGCGACCCGCCGCCGAGCAGGCCGAGACCACTGACGAGTTGGAAGCCGAACCAGATGCCGATGGCGACCCATGCCGGCACAGTCGTCAGCATGCGTAACATGATGACGCGCACCTGCCGCTTCGGATAGAGCAGGATGTAGCCGCCGAGCACGCCTGAGATTGCGCCCGACGCGCCGAGGCTCGGCACGAGCAGGCTGCTCGCGTCGCTACTGAGCGCGACGGTCGAGAAGACGTGCGCCAGCGACGCGAGTACCCCG
>JAIVJG010000236.1 GCA_020200155.1 Acidobacteriota bacterium
GCGCGTACTTCGTGCCGAAGAGGAAAGGCGCGAGGCCGCCGACGTGGTCGAGGTGAAAGTGGCTGACCCAGACGGCGTCGAGCGCCGCCCAGTCTAAATTCTCCTGCGCTATGCGGTGGACGGCGGACGCGCCCATGTCGAGCAGAAGCGTCCCGCCGCTCCATTCCAGCCAGTGCGCCGAAGAAGAGCGTCGCGGGTGCGGTACGGAAGTGCCCGAACCGAGAACGATGAGCTTCATACGTTATCCGAGAGCCTTTCGGAAGACTTGAAAAAAGGCTACAACTCGACGCGGAGCACGTCAACGTTTACCGGAATCAGCCCGCTCAAGGTGCGACCTAAACTTGACCCGCCGCGCGGCTTGGGCTACATCTTTACCGCTCAGCTTTGAGGGATAGCCAATTTGAAGGACGCGAATTGAATGCACGGGGTGGTATCGCTGCTCGACGACTCGCATTACGCGCGCGTCGAGGGCATCTGGGAAGAGCTGGCGAAGAAGTTCGACGTGCGTGGTATCTACGTCACGCCGTTCCCGCACTTCTCTTATCAGGTGGCGGAAGAGTACGACGCGGACGCAGTCGAGCGGAGCTTGCAGGAGTTGGCCGCGACGATGCGACCCTTCCGCATACATACCGCCGGCCTCGGCATCTTCACCGTCGCTTCGCCTGTGCTCTACGTGTCGGTCGTGCGTAGTCCGGAACTGTCGCGGCTGCATGAGGAAGTCTGGCGGGCTGTGTCGCCGATTAGGCCGGGCGCGGTGACGCGTTACTACAGTCCCGATATGTGGATGCCTCACATCACGCTCGCGCACGGCGACATCGAGCAGGACAAGTTGGCCGAGATCGTGCGTGTGCTGAGCGGACGCACTTTCCACTGGGAGATGACGGTCTGCAATCTCTCGATGATTTACGACACGGGGACGGAGCAGGGCTTGCGCTGCCGCTTCAACTTTAAAGGCAAGCCGCGCGCAGCCTGCTGAACAATCTGAATAGTCGCCGCCGCCGCGCGAAACTTCCATTTGACGCGAAGAAGAATTATGAGTGAACAGGACATCGAACTCGACGTGCTGGCAGTTTACTCGCACCCGGACGACGCGGAGCTGACGGCTGCCGGGACGCTGCTCAAAATGAAAAGCCTCGGCTACCGCACGGGCGTGCTCGACATGACCCGCGGCGAGATGGGCACGCGCGGCACGACCGAACGGCGTGCAGGGGAAGCGCAAGAGGCGGCACGCATCATGCGGCTCGACGTGCGGCTCAACCTCGGACAGCCCGACGGCCACGTGTGGGTCACGGAAGAGGCGCGCACCGCGCTCGTGCGTATCATCCGCACGCACCGCCCGAAGGTGATCCTGACCGCGCACTGGGACGACCCGCACCCGGATCACGCCAACACCGCGCGCCTCGTGCGCGAGTCGGCGCGGCTCGCCAGCATGCGCCGCTACGACGAGGAGGCGGGGCACGCGGCGGTGCAGATGCCCGCGCTCGCGCACTCGGCCTACTCGCGCCTCGTCGCGCCGTCGTTCATCGTGGACATCTCTGATTTCATCGAAGAGAAGATGCAGGCCATCCGCGCGCACGCCTCGCAGTTTCACAATCCCGACTCGACCGAGCCGCAGACGCGCATCAGCGAGCAGGGCTTCCTCAATCAACTCGAATACCGTATGCGCTACTTCGGCTCGCTCATCAGCGTCGCGGCGGGCGAAGCCTTCTACGTCCGCGAGGCTCTCAACGTCCACGACCCCGTCGCGCTGCTGACGCGTCCGATGAATATTTATTCCTGAGCGCGCCGGGGCGGGCATTCCTGCCATTTCACTTCGCGTCCGGCGCGGAAATAGCCACGCATTGAAACTTTCTTCAGGGCATCGGTAGATGAAATGTTTGCCCGGCGCGCACGCGGCAGTTCCGCGCAGAGCGTCTCATGGAGGAGTCTTTCCGCAATGCGCTTGCCCCACTCACCTCAGAGATTTTACCCGCTATCCGTTTGCCTGCTCATACTCTGCGCCACGGCGTCAGCCGCAAGTGCGCGTGAGTTGAGCGGCACAGCGCCGCCGGTTGAAGCCACACCCGTCGCGCTCGCCACGCTCCTGACCATTGAAGACACGCGCTCGTCGGACGTGGGCGACGCCGTCAGGATCGTCGGCCACCCAAGAGGCGAGTGCACGAACGGGCCAACCTGGACTACTCTCGCCAACCGGAGCTTTCCAAACACCCCGCATCAAACGACGAGCGCCGCGCGTCTCAACCGGGCCGCGCACGTCGAAAAAATCAAGGCACTCCGCCCGACCTGCCTGATGACGCTTCCCTACACGCCGGACGCGAAGGGCAAGGCGCACTTCCTCGCTGAGAGACAAGCAGTCAGCTTCCGTTCATTCTAACTACAGCCCGTGCCCCGCAGTGCAGTCGCCTTCGGCGCGCGTGCGTGAAACTAACGCTGTTTCTTGTCCAGCGCGGTGCGCGCGACGGCGAGCGTCGCGACTGAGCGCGGGTACTCGCCCGTGAGCGAGCGCGCGAGGTCTGCGGCGCGGTTGAAATCTTCCTTCGCGAGCGACGTGAAGATTTCCGTCAGGTTGAAGGTCTGGACGGGAAATTCCGTCGTGGCCGCGCCGTGCTTCAACTGCACGCGCGCCACCAGCCCGCCGTCCTCGCCTGAATATTCGGGCGCAGCGTTGGAAGACTTGACGACTTCGTTCATCGTCTCCCAGGCGCGCGGGCGGTCGAGTTGGAAGAGTTGCGTGACGATGGCGACGAGGGCGCGCGTGCGGTCGGGCGAGGCCGCGTCAATGCGCCGCGCCTCGACGAGCGCCTCTTCGAGCATCTCTGCGGCGCGGCCCGGCCCCGTCTTCGCCGAAAGGCGCGCCGCCTCCGTCATGCCCCATGCGCGCTGGACGTTCGTAATCTCGCCTGCGCGAGCCAGACGGAAAGCGTCTTCAGCCTTTTTCTCGCGGATCGCCGTGTTGACGGCTGCGAAGTCCATGAAGGCGCGCAACTGTTTACGCAGGTCGAGGTCTTCGATTTTGTCCACGTACTCACGCGCGCGTTCGGTGTCGCCCTGATCGCGCGCGGCGAAGGCGGCCTGCATGTAAAGCTCGTCGCGCTCGTCGGAACTTTTGGCCGACTGGATGCGATTGAGTATGTCCTGCGTGCGATTACGCATCTGCTCGGCATCGGGCACGAGTCCTTCAGTCATCAGTCGCCCGCGCGGGTCGCGCATGTTTTCGGGCGTATCGGGCGTGAGCGCGGCGAGTTGCGTCCGCAGGCGGGGCGCGAAAGAGGGCGCGTACTGCTCGAAGAGCGGCGTCAGTCGCGCGATGACGACGTAAGTGCCGCCGCGGCCAGCCGAGGTGCGATCCTGTTCGGGCGGCGGGAAGGGACGCAGCAGGATGGCGGCGGCGGTGCGGAAGAAAGCGTCGCGCAGTTGCGGCGGAAAGTTCGACGGCGGCACGGTCGTCCGGCTCCACTTGCGCGTGTGGCTGTTGCCGTCGGCGCGGACTGTCATGTAGAGATTGGGCGTAAAGACGTAGGACGAAAGCAGCGAGACGGAATTGGCGTCCGACACGGGATTGTTCGCCGCGCTCGAGAGGAGAGTGGCGTATCGTTCGTCGGCGGTCTGCGGATTCTTCTCGCGAAGCACGTCGAGAAAGTTCATCCCGTAGGTGTTGACGGGTTCGAGCGCCGCGTCGGCAAACAGCAAGGCGCGTTCAACGTCGCCGTCATCAAGCAACTGCCGCGCGAGGCTGAGGCGCTGCACCATCGCGTTCGGCGGCTCGTCCGGGTTGAAGCGTTGCCCCTGCGCGGCTGAAGCCTCCGCCGCTGCGGTCGCTGCGCTGGATGTCTCCTGCTTTTTCGTCTCGTCCATGCGCGCGAGAAATTCTTCGCCGAGGGCGCGGTCGCGTTTTGCGGCGAACTGCAAAACTTCGCGCCGCATGCTCGGCATGTTGCGTACAGCGGCGCTCCCGCGCGAGTTTCGACGCGCGCGGCGCTCGTCGTCCGACATGCGCTCGTTCTCCTGATCGGCGGCCTCTGCGGCCTCCCACGCGCGGCGGAACAGTGTGCGCGCACGCTCCTTGTCCGTTTCCCACAGGGCGTCTGCGGTGCGCGCCTGTGTCCTTGCGCGCAACGTCTGGTCGTGGAAGTTGCGCGCCTCGTCGGCCAGCGAGTTGAGCATCGCCAGTGCCGTCGTGCGACGCGCCTCTGCGAGCGGGTCAACTTCAGTCGCCGTCGCGGGCGCAGTCTTGCCGCCCGGCTTCTTTGGTTTCGGCGCGGGTTGCTGCGCGCCGGCTTGCAAATGGAAGGTGCTCAGGCAAAGGACGAAGATGATTGAGAGGCGGGCACTTCGGATCATGTTCGATTGTCCTCCGTTCGCGGCATGGACGCGCTCTCTGTTCGGGAGAGGGCGTCTGCCGTGACTAAGATGATTTGCGGCGCGTCTTAACGGAAAGGCGCGGGCTTCGCAGACTATGGCAGCGCCCCGCGCTCTCAAGCTGAGATGGAAAAGTAAACGCCCGACGGGAAAGGATTGTTTCAGAATCTTCCGGGGCGCAGGGGCAGGCATTCCCGCCCGTCCCGCTTCAAGAGCTAGACGGCGACGACTTCGATCTCCGGGTCAACTTCATCCTGAATCAATTTTTCAATCGCCATCAGCGTGCCGGAAAGCGAGCTGGGGCAACTGCCGCACGCGCCCTGATAGCGAATGCTGAGCGTGTGCTCTTTAAGGCCGAGGACTTCGAGCCAGCCGCCGTCGCCTGCGAGCGCCGGGCGAATCTTCTCGTCGAGAATCTCGTTGATACGCAGCACGCGCGGGTCGTCGCTCATCAACGCGCCGAGCGCACCGCCGACGCCCGCCGCGCCGTCCGCACCGCCGTTACCTCCGCCGTTCGCGCCCGTCACGGCCTCCGCCGCGCGAATCGGGACGGCGAGTTTCGGCAGCAGGTCGTCCCAGTCCGCCTCGTCCAGCTTCTCGACCGTCACCATGCGATCCATGTAAAAGACCGAAGCGACCTCGCCGACCTCGAACAGCGGCCTGGCGAGCGCATCGCTCGCCGCCTCTTCGATGCTGTGGAAAGAGCGCGTCGTGCCGTTGGTGACAGGCTCTTTGAGTAAGAACTTGATGGCGTTCGGATTCGGCGTCTCTTCGATGTTATCTATCTTCGGCATGCTCTTTCTCTCCCGTACCGGTGCTTCAAAAATCGGCGGGGCTAAAGGCCGTTCGCCCGCCGGAAAAAGTGTATCAAGCAATGTGATTCTTGACTCCGCCTGATTATACCCGTTTTGCGCCGCCCGCGCAGTTTCCAAGACTCGCCCGGAAGACGGCGTGCGCGTTATCAACGCTCTTTGACGACGCGCGCCGGGAGAGGCGACGGACTGCCGTTCAGCCGCTGAAATCAGATAAACGCGGGCGCTTACTGCCTTTGTCAAAAAGCCCTGCCCGCCGCGTTCGGACGGCGCGGGCGTGTTCTTTACTTGCCGGGCAATTCGATTTGTCAAAAACAAAAAGAAAGCGTATATTTCTGCCCTCGCTTGTCCCCCTTTGCAGGTGAGACAAGTTGAGACTAGAGGCAGATGGTAGCGAGGGCCATCTGCCTCTTGATATTTTTAGCGGCTTGCTTTTTCCAACGTCTAACCTCTAACCTCTAGCCTCTATGAATATCGGCATCACGGTCTACCCGACATACGGCGGCAGCGGCATCGTCGGCTCCGAACTGGGGAAGGAACTGGCGCAGCGCGGGCACACGGTACACTTCATCTCGTCGTCGCTCCCGACGCGGCTGACGCAACTGAATGAGCGCGTGCGCTTCCACGAAGTCGAGATGATGTCTTACCCGCTCTTCGAGCACCAGCCGTACACGCTGGCGCTGGCGACGAAGATGGCCGACGTGGCGCAGTCGGAGAATCTCGACCTGCTTCACGTCCACTACGCTATCCCGCACTCGATCAGCGCGATACTGGCGCGCGAGTCTTTGAAGCCGCACCGCACGCTGCCCGTCATCACGACGCTGCACGGCACGGACATCACGCTCGTCGGGGCTGACCGTTCTTATCTTCCCATCACGCGCTACGGCATCGCGCAGTCCGACGGCGTGACGGCAGTCTCCAACTATCTCAAGCGGGCTACGGCAGAGACTTTCCAGTTCGACCACATCGCCGTCATCCCCAACTTCATCTGCTCGTCGGACTACAAGCGCCGCCCGTCCTCCGAGTTGCGCGCGGAACTCGCGCCCGGCGGCGAGAGACTGCTCGTACACGTCTCGAACTTCCGCCCCGTCAAGCGGCCTGTTGACTGCGTGGAGATACTGGCGCGCGTGCGCCGGCACGGTGTTAACGCGCGGCTCGCGATGGTCGGCGACGGGGCCGAGCGCGCGCGAGCCGAGCACCGCGCGCTTTGTCTGGGCGTGGAGCGCCACTGCGTGTTCGTCGGCAAGCAGCCGCGCATCGTGGATTATCTTTCGGCCTCAGACGTGCTGCTGCTGCCTTCGGAGCAGGAGTCGTTCGGCCTCGCGGCGCTCGAAGCTCTGGCCTGCGAAGTGCCGGTCATCGCCTCGCGTGTGGGCGGCATCCCGGAAGTCGTGGACGACGGCGTGACGGGCTGCCTGAGCGAAGTCGGAGACATCGAAAAGATGAGCGCCGACGCCGTGCGCCTGCTCTCCGACGAAGACGCGCGCCGCGAAATGGGACGCCGCGCACGCGAGTCGGCGGTGAGCCGCTATAGCACAGACCTCGTGATTCCGCAGTACATAGAATTTTATGAGCGCGTCATCGCCGCGTCGAAGGAGCAGCCGGAAGGCTGAGACGGCACACAGGCACGCCGACGAGTCGCCCGCGCAGCCTTCCTCCGCCGTCTTCAACGACGCGCGGGCTGAGGCGTTGGCCGACGAAAAACCCATCCGCTACATCATCCAGAATCTCGAACGCGCCTACGGCGTTCCCGTCAACCGTCGCGAGCAGGGCGCGGCAGACCCGCTCGACATGCTCGTCCGGATCATTCTCTCGCAGGCGACGAGCGACACCAACAGCGAACGCACTTTCGCCGCGCTGAAAAAACGTTTCCCAGACTGGAACGCAGCGCTGCGCGCACGCGCGTCAACCATCGCCGGCACGATCCGCTCCGGCGGACTCGCCAACCAGAAGGCCGCCGTCATCCGCGACGTGCTACGGCAAATCAAGCAGCAGCACGGCACGCTCGACCTCTCTTTCCTACACGACGCGCCGACCGCAGACGCCGTCGCTTATCTCTCGCAGTTTCGCGGCATCGGGCCGAAGACCGTCGCCTGCACGCTTCTCTTCGCCTGCCACAAGAACGTCTTCCCGCTCGACACGCACATCTTCCGCATCCTGCGCCGCACGGGGCTGATCCCGCAAAAGTGCACCGACCGCCGCGCGCACGAGACGTTGAACCGCCTCGTCCCCGAAGGAAAGTTCTACTCCTTCCACGTCAACCTGATCCGCCACGGTCGCAAACTCTGTCGCCCGCGCCAACCTCTATGCGAGCAATGCCCGATTGTGGAATACTGCGACTACGGGCAGGCGGTTATTTGAACGATTCATGGATATTTAATCTCGAACTCGAATAGAAAATCATGGTGCCTGAGCAACTTCAAACGGAGGATGAGAAAATGCATTGCGGCAACTGCGGTAATCAACTCGCGCCTAATTTGAAGTTTTGTCCGAAATGCGGAACTCCGGTCGCGCAGCCGTCGGCTTACACTCCGCCGTCGTACGTGCCGCCAGTCGCGCCGCAGGCGCAAACGGCATGGGGCGCAAATTCGCAGGCCGCCGCGCCGCGAAAGAAGTCTCGGCTGGGGAAAATCCTGCTGATATTGCTGGCCGTCTTCGTCCTCGGCATCGCGGGCGTAGGCGTCGCGGCCTATTACGGCTACAGGTACATCGAGAGCAGCCTCAAGTCTTCCGATGCTTACAAAATGGCAGACGCGGAGTTGAAGCGAAGCAGCGCCGTCGCAGAGAGCATGGGCGAGATCAGGAGCACGGGCTTCCCCATCGGCACTTACAAGGAAGACGCGGACGGTTCGGGCAGCGCGGCCTTCACCATGTCGGTCGAGGGTGCGAAGGCGAGCGGGCAGTATTTCGTCACGATGGAGCGCAAAGACAGCGCGTGGCGCATCGCGCACGCCGTCGTCAAACTTCCAGACGGCAAGGTCGTCAACGTCGTCGAGGAACAGCGCGGCGGAAACTCTTCGCCGGTCGGAGACGGAAACTGGCCTCCCAACATTCCGCACATCGGCCCGCCTCCGCCTCCCTTGCCGCCGGGCGTCCGCCCGTCGGTCAGCGGCGGCGTTCTGAACGGCAAAGCCATCAGCAAGCCCGCTCCGGCCTATCCTCCGATAGCGAAGGCCGCGCATGCCGCCGGCATGGTCGTGGTGCAGGTGACGGTGGACGAAAGCGGCAACGTCACAGAGGCCAAAGCCGTGAGCGGTCATCCGCTGCTGCAACAGGCGGCGGTCGCGGCGGCGCGGCAGGCACGCTTCACGCCGACGCTGCTGTCGGGCAAGCCCGTCAAAGTGAGCGGCGTGATTACCTACGAATTCAAACCGGAGTGAGACGCCGCAGTGTCGTACCTCGTTGACGGCAACAACGTGATGGGGCAGCGCGCCGGCTGGCACAGGGACAAGCCGGGCGCGCGTCGTGCGCTGCTCGTTGATTTGTCGCGGTTCGCGCGCGTCGCGGGCGTGACCCTTGAGGTCGTCTTCGACGGCGCGCCGGAAGACCATTTTCCCGACGGCTCAAGCTTCATGGGCGTGCGCGTCTTCTACGCCGTGCGTGGCTCGAACGCCGACGAGCGCATCAAGCGAATAGTGGACGAGGCGCGCGAGCGGCGCACGCTCAAGGTCGTGACCTCAGACCGCGCGCTCGCAGACTACGTCCGGCGCTCCGGCGTCGAGGTCATACGCGCCGGAGACTTTCGCCGCAGACTCGACGCGGAAACAGAAAGTGCCGCCGTGGAAACACACCGCGCACAACGCGAAGGCGTCGCAGCCCCTGAGCTTGACGAATGGATGTACTACTTCGGAGTCGCCCCGGAGGACGAAGAAGAAGAGGCACGCGCGGCGAGTAAAACGACGGCAGTGAAGGGAAGGAAGAAAACCCGCAAGTGAGCAAGCCGGAATTCTGAAGTCAGGGTTGAGAGAAATGCTTTCGCCTTTCCTTCAGCCGCGTTCGATGAGTCCAGCCTCTCTTTTCAACGCATCGTCTCGTGTTTAGCTGCGCGCTTTGTTCTCGACCAGTTCCACGTCGAAGATGAGCTTCTGCCCGGCGAGCGGGTGGTTGGCGTCGAGCGTGACGTGCGTGTCCGTGACTTCGGTGACGGCGACCGGAATCTGGTTGCCGTCGGGGAGTTGCATGACGAGATTCATGCCCGCCTGCGGTTCCGTCTCAAGGTTCATCCCTTCGCGCGGGACAGACTCGACGAGTTGTTCGCGGCGCGGGCCGTAGGCGTCGTCCGGCTCAATCTCGATTCGTTTGGTGTCGCCTACCTGCATGCCAAGCACGCCTTCCTCGAAGCCGGGAATGACCTGCCCCTCGCCAACCGTGAACTCCAGAGGCTCGCCGTCCTTCGAGGTGTCGAAAACCTCGCCGTCCTCCAACTGCCCCGTGTAGTGCACGCGCACGGTATCGCCGTTTTTCGCTGGCTCTGGCATAATCGCTCCCTTCGGTCTGTTCGGTTTCGCGGAAGCATCGCATATCTATTTCGCAAAAGCCAGCCGGGGATTTACAGCGGTCGAGACGCTATTCAAACAGCATTCCCACGGCTCACAACTTACCGGGAGGACGACCATGAAGAGATACGACCTGACATCCTCTTTGCTCTCGCTGTTGCTCGTCTTCGCACAGTTCGCGCCGGTCGCAGGGCAGGGCGTCGGACAGGATAAAGCCGCGCGGCCCGCCTCGACTCCGCCGAGCACGACGCCTGCGCGGACGCCTTCGCAGCAGGCGACGCCGACGCTCACACCCACGCCGCAACCCGCAGCCTCCGAGGCGGATGACGACGTGGTGCGCATCACTTCCAACCTCGTGCAGTTGGACGCAGTCGTGACGGACAAGCAGGGACGGCAGGTGACGGACTTGCGCCCGGAAGACTTCGAGGTGCTGGTTGACGGCAAGCCGCAACCGATCACGAATTTCTCCTACGTCTCGAACGAGACGCGCACCATCACCACGCAGCCGATCGCCACATCGCCGGTTGACAAAAACGCGCCGCCCGTCCCGCCCGCGCGCCTCCGCCCCGAACAGGTGCGCCGCACCATTGCGCTCGTCGTTGACGATCTCGGCACGTCGTTCGAGAGCGTGCACTTCGTGCGGCAGTCGCTCAAGAAATTCGTGGACGAGCAGATGCAGCCGAGCGACCTCGTGGCGATCATGCGGACGAGCGCGGGGATGGGCGCGTTGCAGCAGTTCACCTCGGACAAGCGTTTGCTCTACGCCGCCATCGAGCGCGTCCGCTGGTATCCGGCGGGGCGCGCGGGCGTCAGCGCGTTCGCGCCGATTGAGTCCGACCCGCGGAGCGAGTTTAATCAGCAGAGAGATCAGATCACGCCGCCGAGCAGCGCACGAAGCGGCGACGAGAGCCGCGACACGGAGGGCGCGCCGGGCGGTCTCGACGAATTCCGCGAAGAAATTTTTTCCGTCGGCACGCTCGGCGCGCTCAACTTCATCATCAGGGGACTAAAAGAATTGCCCGGTCGCAAGTCCGTCGTGATGTTCTCGGACGGCTTCCACCTGTTCGACAAAGAGAACCGCAACGTGCGCGTCTTTGAAGCCGTGCGCCGGTTGACAGACCTCGCGAACCGCGCGTCCGTCGTCATCTACACGATTGACGCGCGCGGTTTGCCCACGCTCGGCCTGACGGCGGCGGACAGCACTTCGGGGATGCGTCCCGATCAGGTCGCGTCGAAACTTGACGAACGCCGTACGGCGCATTTCGACTCGCAGGACGGCATGCACTATCTCGCGCAGGAGACCGGCGGCTTCTTCATCCGCAACACGAACGACATCGGCGTCGCGCGCATCCTCGACGACCAGAAGGGCTATTACCTGATCGGCTACCGGCCAGACGAGGCGACGTTCAAGGCTGTGGGCGGGCGCGTGCATTTCAACAAGTTCCAGTTGAAGGTGAAGCGGCCCGGCCTGAGCGTCCGCACGCGCAACGGCTTCTACGGCGTGACGGACGAAGACATCCGCCCGCCCGCGCATCACACGCGATACGAGCAGATGCTCGTCGCCCTCTCGTCGCCCTTCGCGTCGGGCGACCTGCGCCTGCGCCTGACCTCTCTCTTCACCAACGAGGCGGAGAAGGCTTCCTACGTCAGTTCGCTGATGCACATAGACATGAGCAAGATCACCTTCACGGACGAACCCGACGGCTGGCACAAGGCCGTGATGGACGTGATCGCGCTCACCTTCGGCGAGAACGGCAATGTCGTGGATCAAATCAACCGCACGGAGAATATCCGCGCGCGCGGCGAAACCTTCAACCGCCTCGTGCGCGACGGGCTGGTCTACATGATGCGTGTGCCTGTGAAGAAGGCGGGCGCGTACCAGTTGCGCGTGGCCGTGCGCGACGCCGCGACGGAAAAGCTCGGCACGGCCAGCCAGTTCATCGAAGTGCCCGACCTGAAAAAAGACAGGCTCGCGCTCTCCGGCATCGTGATGCGCGGAGCCGTCAGGGAAAACGCCGCCGGCAAGAGTCCCGCCACGCCGCAGCAGAGCGGGACGGGCGAGGGACAGTCGAGCGACCTCGACCCGATGAGCACCCCTGCGGTGCGCCGCTTTCATCAAAGCTCCGACGTTGACTATTTCTTCAGCATCTACAACGCGAAACTTGACCGCGCCACCAATCGCCCGCAACTCCAGACGCAGTTGCGGCTCTTTCGCGACGGCCAACCCGTCTTCAGCGGCAAACTCCTGCCCTTCGATCCCAAAGAGCAGCCGGACTTGAAGCGCCTGCTGTCCGGTTCGCGGCTCCACCTCGGCAAAGAACTGCCGCCCGGCGAGTACGTCCTGCAAGTCGTTGTCCACGATCTGCTCGCGCAGGAGAAGCGCCGCATCGCGACGCAGTGGATAGATTTCGAGGTCGTCAAGTAGTAAATCGTGAAGCGTCAATCGTGAATGGACAAAACCCTCTCTGTTCACGATTGACGACTCACTGATTCACGTCTTTTATGTCCCTCTTATTCGCCGTCACACTCTTCGTCGGCGCATTCCTGCTCTTCTGGGTCGAGCCGCTGATCGCGAAGATGCTCCTGCCTCTGCTGGGAGGGACGCCGACGGTCTGGAACACCTGCATGCTCTTTTTTCAGGGCATGCTGCTCGCCGGTTACGCCTACGCGCTCGCCGTCACGCGCTGGCTCAAGACGCGCTGGCAGCTATTCGTGCACGCCGCGCTGCTCGTGGCGGCGGCGCTTTTCCTGCCCCTCGGAATCTCCGAAGCTACTTTGCGCGACGTGCCCGCCGCACAAGGGAATCCGTCCTTCTGGCTGCTCGGACGACTGCTGGCGACGACGGGGCTGCCGTTCTTCGTCGTCTCGGCCAGCGCGCCGCTTTTGCAAAGATGGTTCTCGCGAACGCGCGTCGAGCGTGCGCGCGATCCTTACTTTCTCTACGCCGCGAGCAACGCGGGCAGCCTCTGCGCGCTCGTCGCCTTCCCGCTGTTGCTCGAATCGAACCTGACGCTCAAGCAGCAGGCGAGATTCTGGACGTGGACTTACGCCGCGCTCGCCCTCCTGCTTTCAGCCTGCGCGATCATGCTGTGGCGCTCGGCTTCTTCCGGCGCGTGCGCGGCGAGCGAGATGTCGCACGTTGGCGAGAGCGCGGCGACGGATAGGGTCGAAACGATTACGCCGCGCAGACGCGTGCGCTGGACGCTGCTCGCCTTCGTCCCTTCGAGCCTCGTGCTCGGCGTGACG
>JAIVJG010000144.1:0-2245 GCA_020200155.1 Acidobacteriota bacterium
ATGCGCAGGAGGAGACGTTCTGTTCTTAAGGTCTGCATGCCATGTCTCTACGCCGCGGGGCGCGCGCGGGTTCGGCTCAAGCCTTCAGCCTCTCAAGGAAGTGCTTGCGGAACTTCGAGACCTTCGGCGCGACGACGGCGCGGCAGTAGGGCTGGTAAGGGTTCTTCTCGAAGTAGTCCTGATGATAGTCCTCGGCCGGGTAGAAGGTTTCGAGCGGCACGACCTCCGTGACAATCGGCGAGTCCCACACGGCGACGGCCGTCATCTCCGCGATGACCTGTTCGGCCGTCTCGCGCTGCGCGGGTGTGTGGTAGAAGACGGCCGAGCGGTACTGCGTGCCCACGTCCGCGCCCTGCCGGTTGAGCGTCGTCGGGTCGTGGATGGTGAAGAAGACTTCGAGCAGCTCTCGATAAGAGACGACGCCCGGGTCGAAGGTGACTTGCACGACCTCGGCGTGCCCCGTGGTGCCGTCGCAGACCGCACGGTAGGTCGGGTTCGAGACGTGCCCGCCCGCGTAGCCCGACACGACGCGCTCGACGCCGCGCAGCTCTTTGTAGACCGCTTCCAGACACCAGAAACAACCGCCGGCGAGCGTCGCCAGCTCCCTCGTCTGTTCAGTGCTCATCGTTACCCTAAGACCGTCAAAGCGAGCTTGAAGTACGCCCCGAGTATAACCCGAGCGCGTGAAAATAAACTCGGCCCCTCGGCCGGATTCGGTCGTATAGATAGTGATTTCGTCAGTTCGTCTGTGGCAAGATGTAGGCACGCCGGAATGGAGACGCTCTACCGCGCGGGCGTTGTCAGACTCAAGCCACAACTCGACACACAACCTTTTCTTCGCTCCCGAAGAGAGACGCTGGACGCCGATGCCTGACTCGACGGAAGTAATCCAACCCCTTGAACCACAGACCGAGCCCGGACTCTTCGCCGCCGTACGCCAGGCCGTGCGCGGCGCGCACCCGAAGTACGATTACACCGAAGGGTCAATCGGCCGCGCCATCCTCCTGCTCTCCGTCCCGATGGTCTTGGAGATGCTGATGGAGAGCCTCTTCGTCGTGTGCGACGTGTACTTCGTCGGCCGGCTCGGCAAGGAGGCCGTCGCCACGGTCGGCCTGACCGAGTCGATGATGGTGCTCGTCTACACGCTCGGCATCGGCTTGAGCATCGGCGCGACGGCGATGGTCGCGCGGCGCACGGGCGAGCGCGATGCGGAGGGCGCGGCACAGACCGCGGGGCAGGTCATCATGCTCGGCCTCGGGGTCTCGCTCATCCTCGGCGCGCTCGGCATCGCCTTCGCGCCGCGGCTGCTCGAACTGATGGGGGCCGAAGCATCGGTCGTCGCGGGCGGGAGCAACTTCACGCGCGTGATGCTCGGGGCCAACGTGTCGGTGATGATGCTCTTCCTCATCAACGGCACCTTCCGCGGGGCGGGCGACGCGGCCGTGGCGATGCGCGTGCTGTGGCTCGCCAACGCCATCAACATTCTCCTGGGGCCGTGCCTCATCTTCGGTTTGGGGCCGTTCCCCGCACTCGGGGTGACGGGCGCGGCCGTGGCGACGAGCATCGGGCGCGGCACGGGCGCGCTCTACGCCTTCTCGAAGCTGTGGCGCGGGAGCGCGCGCATACACGTCGAGCGACGCCACTTCCGTTTAGACGCGTCGCTCATCAAGCGGGTCGTGAGTCTGTCGGGGACGGCGACCTTTCAGGTCTTCGTCGGGATGGCGAGCTGGATCGCTCTGACGCGCATCGTCTCGGGCTTCGGGAGCGCGGCCGTCGCCGGGAACATCATCGGGATGCGCGTCATCATGTTCGCGCTGCTGCCTTCGTGGGGGATGTCGAACGCGGCGGCGACGCTCGTCGGGCAGTCGCTCGGGGCGGGGAAGCCCGAGCGCGCGGAGCAGGCCGTGTGGCGCGCGGGCTTCTACAACATGATCTTCCTCGGCTGCGTGGGCCTGCTCTTCTTCGTCTTCGCCGACTCCATCGTCGGCATCTTCACGCACGCGGCGGCCGGCCCGGAGGTGCACGCTTACGGCGTCGACTGTCTGCGCATCATCTCGTGCGGCTTCCTCTTCTACGCCTACGGGATGGTCTTGACGCAGAGCTTCAACGGCGCGGGCGACACGCGCACGCCGACCATCATCAACGTCTTCGTCTTCTGGCTGTGGGAGATTCCGCTGGCGTGGCTGCTGGCCATCAGGCTCGGGATGGGGCCGCGCGGCGTCTTCCTCGCGGCGGCCATCGCCTT
>JAIVJG010000144.1:2286-3605 GCA_020200155.1 Acidobacteriota bacterium
ATACTTCTTCCGGCGCGGGCGCTGGAAGACGAAGCGGGTGTAAAATCGACGGAGGAGGTGGGGACGCAAGTGTTCGACAAACTCGTAGAGCAGAAGATACGCGAGGCGCAGGCGGCGGGCGAGTTCGACGGCCTCGAAGGCGAGGGCCGTCCCATCGACCTCGACGCCTACTTCAACACGCCCGAGGAGCTGAGGGCCGGCTACGCCGTCCTGAAGAACGCGGGCGTGCTGCCCGTGGAGGCGGCCGTGCTGAAGGAGCTGAACGAGACGGCCGCGCGCCTCGAAGCGTGCCGCGACGAAGAGGAGCGCGAGCGCCTCGGGCGCGCCGTCCAAGACCTCAAGCTCAAGTACGATCTATGGGTCGAGCGCTACGGTAACGGACGCGTTCGGGCCGAATTCCCCTGATTTCCTCGCTTTTCACCCCTTCCCCGCACACCCGACGTTTTTTCTGAAACCTTCCGCGCGGGTCTGCCACTAACTGTCGGTGTTAGAGATGAAGCGGCTGGCAATGGGCACAATGAGTTTAGAGCTGGGGCAGCCGGGCGCGCACGCTGGGGCCTTGATGAACAGCACGGAGGAACTGGTGGCGCGCGTCCGTGCCGGCGACGAGGAGGCTTTCCGCCTCATCTTCGACCGCTACTCGCGCCCCGTGCTCGGCTTCATCTACGACATGGTCGGCGACCGCGCGCTGGCCGAAGACCTCGCGCAGGAGACCTTCGTCCGCGCCTTCCGGGGCCTCGGCACACTGCGCGAAGAGACGAAGCTCTCGACCTGGCTCTTTGCCATCGCCAAGAACTGCGCGCGCGAGCAGTTGCGCACGCGCCGACGCAACGAGGGCAACGTCGAGCTTGACGCCGAGCCTGCCTTCGAGCTGCGCGACCACGGGCGGACGCCCTCGGGCGCGCTCTTAGATAAAGAGTTGAGCGGCGTCATTCAGCAGGCGCTTCAGAAGCTCGACGAGGACAAGCGGACGGTCTTTACTTTGAAAGTTTTGCAGCAGCGCAGCTACGAAGAGATCGCGGAGATCACGGGCTTCTCCGTCGGCAAGCTCAAGACCGACTTGCACCGCGCGCGCGCCGAGATGCGCAAGCGCATCGGCCCGTACCTTGGGGGTGAGCAGTGATGAGATGTGAAGATTGCCTCCCGTTAGTTGAAGAGTATTTCGACAGAGAGGTCACGGGTCAGACGGCCGCTTCGGTTCGCGCGCACCTTTCGGCCTGCGCTACTTGCGCCGCGGCGCTCGACGCGCTCTCCTTCGAGCAGGAGATTTACGCGCGCTACGACCGCGGTGGGCTCGAAGTCACCCCAGACCTCTGGGC
>JAIVJG010000237.1 GCA_020200155.1 Acidobacteriota bacterium
GCCCAGCCCGTCGAACTCAAAGAGCCTGCGCTCCAACTCATGCAGGTCATCGAGAACGTGCCCGAAGACGAGTTCATCGAACACATCATCCGCGAATTGACCGCGCGCACGCTCGACGAAGTGGCCGCGAGCGACGAAGTGCAGCAACGCTTTCGTCCCATCCTCGCCAAACACCTTGAGACCGTCGAGACGATTCGCCGCAAATCGACTTACGCGCGCGGCGTCGTCTCATTCGACCTCGTTGATGAGGGCTTGGACGGCTTCAACAAGTTCATCCCCTACTACGTCCACCCCGCGACGACCTACTCGGTCGCCGTCACGCGAGGCACGAAGCGCACGAAAATCTCCGTCGGCTCCAACCCCTTCAGCCCGCGCCCGCGCCGCCACAACATCGCCACGATCTGCGAACGCTACGGCGGCGGCGGCCACGCCGTCGTCGGCGCGGTCTCGTTCGGCACGGACGAAGTGACGCGCGCACGCGAAGTGGCGCGCGAGGTTGTCGCGGAGTTGCAGGGAGGCTGCGAATAAGGCAAAAGTAAAAAGGCAAAAGGCAAAAGAGAAAGACAAAAACCTTGCTGATCAGTGTCTTCCTTCTTTTGCCTTTTGCCTTTTTACTTTTGCCTTGATTACCGCGCCGTCAACGCTTCAATCTCTTCGATCTGCTTCGGCGCTTTTGAAGTGAGCACGCGGTAGCCGTCCGGCGTGACGAGCACATCGTCTTCGATGCGGACGCCGATGCCTCGATACTTGTCTGGAATGTCCTCGGCGTCCTCACTGATGTAGAGTCCCGGCTCGACCGTCATCACCATCCCGGCCTCGACCGCGCGCGGCTGTCCGTCCTTGTGATAGCCCCCCACGTCGTGCACGTCCATGCCGAGGTAGTGGCCGAGGCGGTGCATGTAGAATTTTTTGTACTTCTCTTCCTCGATCAACTTCGCCGGGTCGCCTTCGAGCAGGCCGAGACGCACCATCCCTTCCGTCAGAATCTCCACCGAGCGCAGGTGCATCGCTTCCAACGTCACGCCGGGTTTAACCATCTCCGTGCATTGCTCCTGCGCGTCGAGCACGAGTTCATAAATCTCACGCTGCGGCGCGGTGAAGCGCCCGCCGACGGGGAAGGTGCGCGTGATGTCGGAGGCGTAAGTTTCGTATTCCGCGCCCGCGTCAATGAGGAGCAGCTCGCCGTCGCGCAACGTCGCGTCGTTGTTGATGTAGTGAAGGATGGTCGCGTTCACGCCGCCGCCGACGATGGACGAATAAGCAGGCCCCGCCGCGCCGTTTTTGCGGAAGAGGTATTCGATGAGAGCCTCGACCTCATACTCCTTCATGCCGGGGCGCGCGAACTTCATCGCCTCTGCGTGCGCTTCCGACGCGATGTCGGCGGCGCGCTGCATGAGCGCGATTTCGTCTTCCGTTTTGAACAGTCGCATCTCGTGAAGGATCGCGCCGGGGTCTATGATCGCCTGCGGGGCAGTGATGCCGCGACGAATCATCATCCGCATGCGTGCGATCTGCCGGACGATTGTGTCGTCCAAATCCGGATTGCCGCCGCCGATGCGGTAGTAGAGGTTGCGCGCGTTGCCCATCAGGTCGAGCAGTTTCGCCGGAAACTCTTCGACGGCGAAAGCTTCATCCGCGCCATACTTTTCCTTCGCGCCCTCGACGCCTGAGCGACGACCCGTCCAGGTCTCCTTCTCCGGGTCGCGCGGGCGGACAAAGAGCGTGTAGCGTCCCTCTTCTCTCGCGGGCGCGATGACGGCGATGGACTCCGGCTCGTTGAAGCCGGTCAGGTAGTAAAAGTCCGAGTCCTGCCGGTAACGGTATTCCGTGTCGTTCGAGCGCGTCGCCTCTCGCGCGCCCGGCAGGATGGCGACGGAGTTCGGCTCCATGCGCCGCATGAATTCCGCAAGCTGCGGTCGTGGCATTCTCCTGGTCTCCCTGTTTTGTTATTGACTGTTGAAGCATGCGCTCTGATTCGACATTGTAGCCGACAATTGCGGCGACTTAGAAGCGCCCGTCACGCGTGGGCTTTCAACCTTTTCCCTTTCGCGCGATAATCGCCGGACGAGGAATCAATGATGGCAACTCAAACTTCTCAAGCGCAGACGGCTGACTCTACAACTGAAGCGGCGCGCGAGATCGTCTCGCGTGATCCAGCGACCGGCGAGGAGGTCGGGCGCGTGCCCGTTCGCTCGCCGGAAGAGGTCGAGCGCGCGGTCGAGCGTGCGCGGGCGGCGCAGAAGAGTTGGGGGGCGCTCTCTTTCCGCGAGCGCGGCGGCTGCGTGCTGCGCGCGCGTGAGATCGTGCTGCGCGAGATGGAGGAGATCGCGGAATTGATCTCCATCGAGACGGGGAAGCCAATCGCCGAAGCCGTCTCGATGGAGATCACTCCGACGCTCGACCTGATGCAGTATTTCGCGCGGCGCGCGGCGCGTTTGCTGAAGCCGGAGAAGCTGGACATCGGCCTCTATCGTTTGTTGGGCCGCTCGTCGCGCATTGTCTATCGCCCGCTCGGTGTCGTAGGCATCATTTCGCCGTGGAATTTTCCGTGGGCGATTCCGCTGGGCGAGGTCGTGTTGGCATTGATGGCGGGCAACGCAGTCGTCTTGAAGCCGAGCGAGTTGACGCCGCTCGTCGGCTTGAAAATAGGCGGCGTGTTCACGCGCGCGGGACTGCCTGAAGGAGTTTTGGAAATCGTGACGGGCGACGGCTCGACCGGGCAGAGCTTAACCGTGGCGGGCGTGAATAAGATCATGTTCACGGGCAGCGTCGCGACAGGCAGGCGCGTCGCAGAGGCAGCGGCACGCACGCTCACGCCCGTCGTCCTGGAACTCGGCGGCAAAGACCCGATGATCGTCTTTGACGATGCGGACATCAACGCCGCCGCCGGCGCAGCCGTCTGGGGCGCGTTCGCCAACGCGGGACAGGCGTGCGCGTCGGTCGAGCGTTGCTACGTGCACGAACGCATCGCGACGGATTTCATCTCGCGCGTCGTCGAGCGTGCGAAGGCGTTGAAGCAGAACGTCGGCACGCGCGAAGGGACAGACATCGGCGCGATGTCGAGCGAGCGGCAACTGCGCGTCGTCGAGGAACACGTCGGCGACGCGGTGGCGCGCGGCGCGCGTGTGCTCGCCGGAGGGCGTCGCGCGGAGGGCTTTTCCGAGGGAGGCGCGTTTTACGAGCCGACGGTGCTCACGGGCGTTGACCACACGATGACAGTCATGCGCGAAGAGACCTTCGGCCCGGTCTTGCCGCTGATGACTTTCGCGACGGAGGATGAAGCCGTCCGCCTCGCCAACGATAGCCCGTTCGGCCTGACGGCCAGCGTGTGGACGCGGGACATACGACGTGGCGAGCGTGTCGCCTCGCAAATCGAAGCGGGCACGGTGATGGTCAACGAAGTGCTCTACACGCACGGCATCGCGCAGACGCCCTGGGGCGGGGTCAAGCAGAGCGGCATCGGCAGGACGCACGGGCGTCTCGGACTGCTCGAACTGGTCGCGCCGCACCACATCCACGTCAATCGCCTCGCGCGCCTGCATGACGTGTGGTGGTTCGACTACACACCGCAGGCCGCCACGCTGTTCCGTGGCCTCGCGCGACGCTTCGCCACAGGGTCGGCACTGCAAACAATGCTGCTCGCGCCGCAGATGCTCCGTCGCTTCCGCTCTCGTAAATGACTGCGCTGTGCGCCGGGCGGATGTTGCCGGCACCGCCATAAGAATTTCCTTGCGCGTCTTTAAAAATCTGTTATAGTGCGCCTTCCCCCAAAGGTGTTTTGATTCTCACAGGTGGTTCTTGCTCCTCGCTCATTCAACATTCTGATCCCCTAAACGGTCTCGGCGGAAGGCTTCGTGGCCTCGCTGGACGTTAGAGTCTCCTGGCCTGTTTTCCTGTTTACGTGATGGACTTTTCATATCGCCGCACTCGTTTTTCTCGGCATGGCGGAGGCCGTCCCGGTAGCTTGAGGCAATCCGAGCGTCCTCCCCTGCTACAACCGTAGGCCCACCTAACTTTCTGGAGGATTGAATGAAGAAGTTGATCGCACTTTCGGCGTTGGTCATGTTTCTGTGCGCCGCCGCCTCGTTTACGCCCACACACGTCAGCGGCCAGGGAAAAGGCCACATCCACAAAAAAGCCAGGCCGGTTCCGAACCAGTACATCGTGGTGCTGAAGGAATGGGCCGGGCAGCCCTTCGGCGAAAACTCGTTCGTGCCCAACGTCGCCGCAGACCTCGCGGCGGCTCACGGCGGTAAGGTCGAGCGCATCTATAAACACGCGCTTCTCGGCTTCACCATTCAAATGACGGAGGAGGCGGCGCTCGCTCTCAGCCAGGACGGGCGCGTCGAGTCGGTCGAGGAGGACGGCGAAGTCCACGCCACGACCACGCAAACGAGCGCGACGTGGGGACTCGACCGCATAGATCAACGCGACCTGCCGCTCAACTCGACGTACAACTACACGCCGACGGGCGCGGGCGTTCACGCCTACGTCATTGACACGGGCATTCGTCGCACGCACACGCAGTTCGGCGGTCGCGCCGTCGTCGGCACGGACACCATCGGCGACGGCCAGAACTCGAACGACTGCAACGGGCACGGCACGCACGTCTCCGGCACCATCGGCGGCAGCACTTACGGCGTCGCCAAGGGCGTTACCCTTCACGCCGTCCGCGTGCTCGACTGCGCGGGCAGTGGCACGGACTCGACCGTCATCGCGGGCGTTGACTGGGTGACGGCCAATCGCATCACGCCGGCGGTCGCCAACATGAGCCTCGGCGGCGGCGCTTCGACCGCGCTCGACAACGCCGTGCAGAACTCGATCAACGCGGGCGTGACCTACGCCATCGCCGCCGGCAACGACAATCTCGACGCCTGCGGCTCATCGCCTGCGCGTCTGGCGGCGGCCATCACCGTCGGCTCGACGACGAGCACGGATGCGCGCTCTTCATTCTCGAACTTCGGCACGTGCGTTGATGTCTTCGCGCCCGGTTCGAGCATCACGTCTTCGTGGAATACCTCGGACACGGCGACGAACACCATATCGGGAACTTCGATGGCGACGCCGCACGTCGCGGGCGTGGCGGCGCTCTACCTGGAAAACAATCCGACGGCTTCGCCCGCCACGGTCGCCAGCGCGATTACAAGCACGGCGACGGCGAACCGCCTGACGAGCATCGGCACAGGCTCGCCGAACCGCCTGCTGTATTCGCTGCTGACTCCAGAGGGCGGTGGCGGCGGCGGCGGTACGACCTCGCAACTACTAGCCAATCCAGGCTTCGAGTCGGGCAACGTTTCGTGGACGGCCACGAGCGGCGTCATCACCAACTCAACATCGCGCACGCCTCGCACCGGCTCATGGTACGCATGGCTCGACGGCTACGGGACGACGCACACCGACACGCTCTACCAGCAGGTCAGCATACCGTCCACCGCGACGGCTGCGACTTTCAGCTTCTATCTCAAGATAGACACGGCGGAGACGACCACCACCACAGCCTTCGACAAGTTGACGGTTCAAATTCGTAACTCCAGCGGGAGTGTGCTGGCGACGCTCGCCACTTACTCGAACCTCAACAAGACAACGGGCTACGTGCTCAAGTCCTTCGACCTGCTCGCCTATAAGGGGCAGACGATTCGCGTTTACTTTAACGGTACGGAGGATGGTTCGTTGCAAACGTCGTTCATCATGGACGACACGGCGCTCAACGTCACGCAATAACCCTGCGGGCTGCAACCGCTACAAAAGACTAAAGGGGCAGCTATGATTGGCTGCCCCTTTGGTTTTGCCGCCGTCAGCACCTATCATTTTCCAGCATCTCTTTTGAGACAACACCGGCGTCGGGAATGTGCGCGTTCCGGGAAAGCGGGGAAGAATCTCAACCCGCTTTCGCCTTTTCATTTCCTACTGCCTTGCTTTTGCCGCGCCGCGTCTTTAGGATGACGCGCTCGGCGTCACCCGTTTTCGGATTTCACTTTAAGGTCTGGCGAGACGTGCTCGGACACATCATCAAGCGACAGGAGAGGCGGCACGCGGCGCGGGACACGAACCGACTGGTGCGCCCCTTCGAGTGGGGCGCGCGTTTCATCGCGGGGCACGCGAACGGCGACGTGCCCGCCGGCGAGATTTTCCGACGCCACACGCAGGCAGTGATGCGGAACAGCGGAGAGTTTTATGCACTGCCCGAAGTTTCCGGCTACGAACTCGCGGGCGAGACGCTGACGTGGACGAGCGCCGTCCGCACGGACTCGACGGAGAACAACACCGCACGCGCGCGTTTCTTCCCCGCGCCTTCAAATTCAAAGCGCGGCGGCGACGAGACGAGAGGGCGGCGTGCCGTCGTCGTCCTGCCGCAGTGGAACGCCGACCGCGAAAGCCACGTCACGCTCTGCCGTCTGCTCAATCGCTTCGGCATCTCTGCCTTGCGACTGACGCTGCCCTACCACGAGGAGCGACGCCCCGCCGAACTCGAACGCGCGGACTATCTCGTCGGCTCGAACGTCGGGCGCACCATTCAGTCCATGCGTCAGGCCGTGCTCGACGCGCGTGCGGCGGTCGCGTGGCTTGAGTCGCAAGGTTACGAGCGCGTCGGCATCGAAGGCACGAGCATCGGTTCGTGCGTGGCCTTCCTCACCTTCGTCCACGACGAGCACATCAAAGTGGGCGTCTTCAACCACGTCTCCGGCTATTTTGCGGATGTGGTCTGGCAGGGTATCTCGACGCGGCACGTGCGCGCCGGTATCGAAGAGGCGTTGACGCTCGAAGAACTACGCGAGGCGTGGCTGCCGATCAGCCCGCTCCCCTTCGCCGAGCGCCTGCGCGTGATGCCGCCGCGCCCCGTTCGCTTCATCGCCGCGCGCTATGACCTGACGTTTCCCGCAGACCTCTCGCGCGACGTGATCGCGAAGGTCAGGTCTCTGGGCGTGCCGCTCGACGTGGCGTGGCTGCCCTGCGGCCACTACACGAGCGGCGAGCGCCCCTGGGTCTATCTGGACGGCTGGAAGATCGTCTCGTTCTTCAGGAAGAATTTGTAGCGAACAACACCGGGCGCTCCAAAAAGATTGACTAGCCGGCCAATTTGGCTTAGAAGCTTTCTACCGTTTTAATTTTCAACTTTCATGGAGGAAAGACCGATGGCCGACGAAGAAACAAGGAAAGATGGCCGCACCTGCAAGAACGCGCCGTGCAGTTGCGCGGTGCCGGATAACGAGAAGTTCTGTAGCGTCCACTGCGCGAGCACAGAGCACAACGTCCAGATTGACTGCGACTGCGGTCACGCGGATTGCAAGGGAGATTATTAAGCGATAGCACAGCCCCTTTCGCGGCTCGACCTCAGGAAGGCTCCGGCTGATTGGCCGGGGCCTTCAGGCGTTTGACGCCTGTTTCCGAGGGGAAAGGCTCTTTTGACTGCCTGCCCTGCGTGTTTGGGTTTACGCGGCCAGTGTTGAAAAACGATTTACTTGCTGCACTCTTCGTGCTATTTTTTACCCGCCCTTATTAATTTGGCGAGAACCTCGTCGAAACTTCTCAAGCAACGTAGTATTGCAAACCACTTTGACTTTCAACCAACATCGCGGGCCTGACCGTCTCCTTCACCGGCATCAGCCACGTCTTCCCCGACGACATGGACATGCTGCTCGTCGCGCCGGACGGGACGAAGATGGTCATCTGGTCTGACGTGGGCGGCGGCACATCGGTCTCGAACCTTAGCATCACGCTCGACGACGCGGCGGCTTCTATTCTGCCCGACGGCGGCCCGCTCACCTCCGGCACTTTCCGCCCGTCGGACGTGAACGCGACCGACCCGGCATTCCCGGCTCCCGCGCCTGCCTACGTCGTCGCCGACCGCGCGGCTCCCGCAGGCACGGCGACGTTCGCCAACCACTTCAACGGCAAGACGCCCGCGCAGGCCAACGGCGTCTGGAACCTCTACGTCGTGGACGACGCGGCGGGCGACGCCGGCAACATCACCGGCCCGGTCTGCCTGAACATCACTCAGACGGTCGCGCCGCTCGCTTCGGGCGCTTTGCTCATCAGCGAATTCCGCCTGCGCGGCCCCAACGGCGCGAGTGACGAGTTCGAGGAGATTTACAACAACACCAACTCGCCCATCACCGTCGCGGATGTGGCTCCTACTGGCGCAGGCTACGGCGTCGTCGCCTCTGACGGCACACTGCGCTGCACGATCCCGAACGGCACCGTCATCCCTGCGCGCGGCCATTACCTGTGCGCCAACTCGGTCGGCTATTCGCTCGCCTCATATCCGGCGGGCAACGGCACGACCGCCACGGCCAACGCGACATACACAACCGACATCGCGGACAACGCCGGCATCGCGCTCTTCCAGACCACGCTCCCTGCCGGCTTCATCTTAGCCAACCGGCTCGACGCCGTCGGCTCGGCCACTGAAGCCAACACGCTCTACAAGGAAGGCACAGGGTATCCGGCAATATCTGCGACCGGGATTGACTACTCGTTCTACCGCGACATGTGCGGCAAGGGCGGCAGCAACTCGACATTCGGCCCCTGCCCGATGGGCACGGGCTTGCCGAAGGACACGGACAATAACGCCGCGGACTTCATCTTCGTGGACACGCAAGGCACGCCGACATCCGCAGGCCAGCGTCTCGGCGCGCCGGGGCCGGAGAATCTCGCTTCGCCCATCCAGCGCAACGCCACGATTGCGTTAAATCTGCTCGACTCGACGAAGGCCGCGAGTGTCCCGCCCAACCGCGTGCGTGACTTCACCAGTGACCCGGCGAACAACTCGACCTTCGGCACGCTCTCCATCCGCCGCCGTGTGCAGAACAACACGGGCGCGAGCGTGACGCGCCTGCGCTTCCGCATCGTGGACATTTCGACGTTCCCCGCGCCTTCAGGCATCGCAGACCTGAGGCCGCGCACGTCGTCCAACGTCCTCGTCGGTGGCATTCAAGACGCGACGACCTGCACAGCAGCAGCAGCCGGGTCGCCGCCCTGCACGGTGACGGCGCAGGGGACGACGCTTGAAACGCCGCCTTCACAGCCCAACGGCGGCGGGTGGAACTCCAGCATGAGCGCGGGCACAGTGACGTTGGCAACGCCGCTCGCCAACGGCGCGTCCGTTGACGTGCAGTTCCTGCTCGGCATCCAGCAGACCGGCAGCTTCAAGTTCCTCATCAACGTCGAGGCGCTGCCGTAAGCTGATCGAATTCGCTTGTCGCGCGTTCGCGCGAGACGAGCGAAAAAGAGGCCGCCTGTGTTTGCGAGGGCACAGGCGGCCCCTTCTTTTAGAGCGGTTTTCACTTGAGCGTATGGAAGACGCGGAGTAACATCGAGCATGGCCTAACTCCACTGACCTCCGCGAAAAGATTGTGCGAGCTTACGACGACGGCCTTGGCTCGCAACGCGCC
>JAIVJG010000145.1 GCA_020200155.1 Acidobacteriota bacterium
CGGCACAGGGGCAGGTGTCGTGGACGGTGGACGGGGCGGAGAACCTCACGCTCATCGGGCGCGCGGAGCAGTCGGACTTATCTCGCGCCACGAGCAGCAGCTACGCCTGCGTCAACTGCTGCCCGGCCAGCTTCCTCGACGCTTGGGTCAGTCCGGGCAGCGTCACGGGCTTCCCCGGCGATCAGACGCAGTTCACGTTCTTCGAGCAGAAGGAGGACTGCTTCGGCAATGCGCTCGCGCCCGTGCAGCGCCCGGCCTCGTTTGGCAGCACAGACCCGTTCGTGGCGGCGTGCGACTCGACCGGACTGGCGACGGCGCAGAATCCGGGGAGCGCGCGGATACAAGGAAACTGGCGGACGTTTTTGTGGGACATGAATTCGAACAACACCTGCACGCGGACTCCCATTGATATACTTAAAGATGCCCTCTGCGATGTGATAGAACATGAGGTGTTGTTCGAGGACGTGCAGTTGCTCGATACGGCGAACACAGCGCAGTTCAACACAGCATTTAACAGCGCCGAACTGAATCTGAGTTCTTCAACCGGGCCGAACGCCTGCGGTGGTGATAGGTTCAAGATCAAGGTGAGATTCACGCCTCCGTTCGGAGCGGATTGCTGCACCAACCCTAACCTTAATTTCACTCGGCTCAGCGGCGATAATAAATTTGAGTTTGCGCCGAGCTCGATTGACGGTGTTTCCGAGACGTTTTTCGGTAATGACAAGCCACCTTTCGTGGTCGTTGACCTGAGGAGAAAGGCGAGCGTGGGGTCAACAAACACTATTTTCATCCACGTCGGCGGCTCGCGCTCAGACGGCACGACTTACAGTGATCGAGGCTCTGTAAGACTTACGTGTCCGCAGTGAGGCCGCCGGAAAGGAGCTTTGCAATGAGACGCTTGAGCGTGACGCTATACCTCATCTGCCTTTGCATGAGTGGCATCACCGTGTGTAAAGGACAAGAACCTGAACAACGAGAGCCGGTCATTGAATTTGAAGGCAACCGGGTCTTCTCTCAACAACAACTCTTCAACGTGGCAGATAAGTGTCTCACGCAATATCCACGTTCGCTGAGGGGCAACCCCGAGGCACTCCATTACTGCATGTGGAAGGTCAAGTTATTCCTAGGGTGTCAGGGTTACATGCGCGCCGAGGTCGGCAGGCCGAAGATGCAGGCGTCCGGTAGCGGAGAGAAAGTGATCGTGTTAGTTGATGAGGGGGTGCGCTACCGTCTCGGTAGCCTTAAAGTTGAAGGCACAAAACTCTTTCCGCCGGAACGCCTCATTGAGATGCTTGATCTTAAAACGGGTGATGTGGCGAGCGGCGGAGTTCTTCAGGAATGGCTGCACCAAAAAGTGAGGGCGGCCTACGCTGACAGAGGGTACATTCAATACGATCAAAGAGAAAGTGAAGCCATAAAGGCTAAGGGCAGACGCCGCTGAGGCGGCAGCGTCAGCGGATTCGTCGGCGATCAGACGCAGTTCAGCTTCTTCGAGCAGAAGGAGGACTGCTTCGGCAATCTGCTCGCGCCCGTCACGCGCCCGGCCTCATTCAGCAGCCTCGACCCGTTCATCGCCGCCTGCGATGCGTTCGGGTTGGCGACGGCACAGAATCCCGGGAGCACGCGCATTCAGGGGAGTTGGGGGACGTTCTTGTGGGACATGAATCCGAACAACACCTGCTACAAGACTCCCATTGACGCACTCGCCGAGGCACTCTGCGACGTGCTGAATAGTCCACATCATTTAAAGGTCATATCAGACATCAACTTCACCTCATGCCCTGGCTTGGTGCGAAGGGAAATAACATTCCAAGTAGTTGATGTGGCCGGCAACCCCATACATGCTTTAATTCCGGTAAAAGAAAACTTCTTCGACATCACAATGAATACGTGTGGGAATGGTCAGCCCATACCTACCAGTTGTGCGGTCACTGATAGCAACGGCCAGTTCACTGATATTATCACCATCAATAGTTGCAGCGTCGGTGGTAGTTCTTGCGGGTATACTCTCTTCGACGCGTGGCAGTATTGTCCAATCCTACGTGCTCCCACAACACTCGGGACACTTAGCGATACGGTTCACGCTAATCAGATCACGGTCAACGGAGTCTCGACTCCAAATAGCATCGCAGCTGGGACGGAAATTTTTCCGTGAAGGGGAAAGAGAATGAAAGAGCACATGGCCCTTTGTTTAGCAGTGACCAGTTTTCTGTGCATCACAGCCGTAGTTCAATTACCCACGCCTACCCCTCGCCATTCTGGAACGATTGAGGGGCAGGTAATTGATGCCTATGGAAGTCCTACCCCTAGGGCCAAGGTGAGAGCCGTGAGTGTGGATGGTCGGCCTATACATGGTCGGTTAGTTTCGCCTGTTGCCTACACAGATGCTAAAGGGAACTTCTCCCTCGAAGGGGTTGACCCAGGTAAATACATGATACGCGCCTCCAAGACAGACGAAGGGTATCCAGAGTCCGACGCCACCTTTTTTGATCTTAGCTCTGAGGCTGTACCGAAGGTGGTGGTTGAGGAAGGTCAAGTCGTTCAAGGCGTCCTAGTACAACTAGGACAAAAAGCCGCCAAGTTAATTATTCGTGTGACGGACGCTGAAACGGGGAAGTTAATAGAGAATGCGGGAGTGATTCTCCGGCGTGATGACGATCAGAATAACTACTACGCCACTTCGATTGACCAGTCACAAGGGCGTTTTGAATTAGCCGTCCCGCCGTTAGCTTTTCAGATGGAAGTGTCAGCGCCCGGCTATAAGACTTGGCACTCTGGAGACACGAAGCAGCGAGCCACTACTATCTTGCTCGCTCCAGGTACTACTGAGAATCTTAGTATCTCGTTGCAACCTTTGAGGCGAATTAAAGCCAAGACATCAACTCGTGTTAGGGGGCATACATAACACGAGTTGCGCCTAAATCCGATTGTTCCTGCGCCATCTTCTACAAAATGAGTTCTACAAACAGCCTTTGAATATGTAGAAAAAGTTAAAGGTGTGAGCAGCAGCTACGCCTGCGTCAACTGCTGCCCGGCCAGCTTCCTCGACGCCTGGGTCAGTCCGGGCAGCGTCAGCGGATTCGTCGGCGATCAGGCGCAGTTCACGTTCTTCGAGCAGAAGGAGGACTGCTTCGGCAATGCGCTCGCGCCCGTGCAGCGTCCGGCCTCGTTTGGCAGCACAGACCCGTTCGTGGCGGCGTGCGATGCGACGGGACTGGCGACGGCGCAGAATCCGGGGAGCAC
>JAIVJG010000238.1 GCA_020200155.1 Acidobacteriota bacterium
GAAGCGCGTGAACTGGTACGTGCTGCGGAAGCTGAAGATGTTATCAACGTATGCCTTGAGGCCCGTGTCGTTGCGCGTCAACTGGTCGTGCGTGTAATCGAGAGACATGTTCAGCTTGTCCATCGGTTTGTAGGTGAAGTTCGATTCGAGATACCAGTTGTTGGCGGGGCCGGGATCGAGCGGCGTGCCGTTAGGAAAGAGCGCGGGGTTAGCGGCGGCGGCGAGCGCGGCGGGACTGACGCGTGGGAAGCTGTCGCTCGCGCCGAAGTCGAAGTCGAGCACGCCCCAGTTGTAGATGGTAAAGACGAAGACAGAATACTTCTTCGAGGGCGACGAGCCGCCGAACATGTAGAGACTCTTGGTGTCTACCGAGCGCTGGGTATCGTTGCCGAAGAAGGTGCACAGGGGAAGCCTTTTTTCGGGATGCGCGGGGTCGGGCGGCGGGGCGGAGCCGGTCGGGTCGCAGGACGGCTGGCTGCCCGCGATTGACGCGCCGAAGTTGCCGGCGATGCGGCGCGACAGCGCCCCGCGCGTCGGGCCAAACTCCTCTTCAAAAAGGCGCTCGTAGCCCTCTTGAACGCCGAAACCGAGGAAGCTCTGCCGCTGGAAACTGAGTTGAAGCTGCGTCTCGTTCTGGAAACGCTGGCTGCGCCCGCTCCAGTCGAAGTTGCCGCCCGCCGAGTTGAAGACGCGCCAGTTGACGAGCGTGGCTTTCGGCTTCGGCGTGGACTGGTAACGGACGAATAGATTCTGGTTGTTGGTGTTGAAACGACGGTTGAAGCCCACGTCTTCGCGGAAGAAGCGCGAGCGCCCGACCGCTCCATACTCATAGCCCCAGTTGCGCCCGTCCATGTTGAGATTGTAGGCGTAGGCGAGGCCGTTCTCCGTGCGCTTCACACGCGCTCCCTCTTCGGGATAGAAGAAGAAGCGAGTGGAAAGACTGGCGAGCGCCTGCGCGGTGAAGGTCGTCGTCTTGTTGAGGCGGAAGCGCCCGTCGAGTCCGGCCACATGGTTGTGGTTGTCTATGAAGTTATAAGTGGTGGCGAGCAGCCCGACTGTATTCTCTTTGCCGACATCGCGCTTGAGTCGCAGCACGCCGACGTAAGAGTTCTTGTCAATGAAGCGCGCGTCGGGGAGCACTTCCGGGTCGAAGCGTTTTTCGTCGCTGTAATTGCCGGGCGCGTTGTCGGAGGCGAGCAGGATGCCGAAAGAGTTGCGTCCCTGCTTACCAGTCAGCTTAACGGCGATGTCCGGGTCGGAGATGGTGCGCGTGTTGACGGCGCTGATGATGGTGTTGAAGATGTCCACGCCTTCGAGAAAGAAGGGACGCTTTTCCGGGAAGAAAATGGGAAAGCGCTGGTTGGCCGTGACGACGGTCGAGTCGGCCTCGACCTGCGCGAAGTCAGGGTTGAGGGCAAGGTCGAGCGTGACCGTCGGCGTGATGCTGTACTTCATCGTCAGGCCGGGGTCTAAGCCGACGGGCTGGTTGACGAGCTTGCCGGGGTCGAGCGGGTTCAGCCCCTGCCTACGCATCGCGCCTATCTGCGCGCGGCTCAGCGTCCGCACGCGCTTGCCCGTCTCGGAAACCGTCAGGCTGGGGATCAGTTCCAGAGTCCTCTCCGTCGAGATACCTTCGAGGCCGGTGATGCGCCCGCCCTGGCTGAGCAACGCCGAGTTGTCGCGCGAGATGGGCATCCACGAATCAATCTCGTCGTTGAAGCGGTCAATGTTGCGCCAGATGTGTATGCCCCAGACCTTGTCTTTGCCAGCCTCGTAGCGCAGCGACTTGAAAGGGACTGCGGCCTCCACCGTCCACCCGTCGTCGGTAATCATGCCCTTCGACTCCATCACGATGTCCACGCTGAAGTCCGTCCCCTGCGCCTCGGTCATAATGCCGTCGGCCTGCACGCCGAGCGGGTTCCAGCCGAGCACGTAGGCGCGGCGATGGTCGTTGAAAGTGTCCAGGAAGACGCGGATGTTGTCTTCGCCGAAGACGTTATCACGTTTCGCCAGCGTCGCGCGCACCTTGCCGGGATCGTCGTAGACGTGAAAGGCGAAATAGAGGAACTTTGAATCGTAGCCCATGTAGGCGATGGTCGGCTTCGACGGGGCGATGTTGTCGCCGGGATTTGTCTGTATAAAATCCTTGAAGGTAGTGGCGTTCTTCCACACTTCGTCGTCGAGCTTGCCGTCAATCACGGGCGGCTTCTCGAAGAGTTTGACGCGGACGGGGTTCGCCTTCTCCGGCGTCAGCAGCAGAGCGGCTTTACCTGCGGCGGTTTTCGCGCCCGCAGTGTTCGCCACGCCGGTTTTTTCCGCTGCGGTAGTCGCAGGCGACGCCGTCGTCGTCGCCGAAGCATCGGCGGGGGCGCTCGGAGACGAAGCTGGGGGTGGAGGCGGTGCGTCGGAGTTCGATGTCTCAGGAGTGGGCGTGGGTGCGGCCCGCGCAATGCTCACAGGTTTCTTCTGCGCAAGTAGATTTCCCTGCCACTGTGCCCGCGCCGGTATGCTCGTGAGCATTGTGATGGCGGAGAGGGCAAAGATTGATAGAGCTACGCGCTTCGGAGAATTCTTCATGTTGCGACTCCTGAGAATTACGTTCTGTCGGACGAGCGGAATGCGATGTCCACTTAATTGGATTTTCAGGTCAACTTGCGCGGAATAAAGCGGCGCGCTCCTGAAAGTTGCAGTGAGTTATTAGACGTGTGAAGAGATGAGAATGTTCCCCCATTGCCTCTCTCTATTTTCTCTTTTGACAAATGAGCCGCACTCATTCGTGACGGCATGTATGTTGATCGCTACGCACTAAGACGCGCGGCGCGCGGCTGTCGTTAACGACGGCGCAGGATGATCTGGCCGTCGCCCGTATGCAGCCTGAAGACCTGCCCGCCGCTGCCGACGCGCCAGCGGCGGACGCGTTTCTGCTCGGCGTCTTCCGCCACCGCCACGCCATCGCTGATGACGGTGTCGGAGTTGGTCTCAATCGTGATGTTGAGGTCGGCGGGAATGGCGAGAGAGATCGTGCCGTCGCCGGTCTGCGCGGAAAGTTGACGGAAGCGACCGTCGAGCGTGATGCGACCGTCGCCCGTGCGCGCGTCGGCGTCGCCGTCGAAGCCTTCGATGCGGATGCGACCGTCGCCCGTCTCGGCTCGCAGTTGACCGCGACCGCCCGTCACGTCAATCGGGCCGTCGCCCGTGTGCAGATCAACTTGCCCGCTGACGCCCTCGACGCTCAAACGCCCGTCGCCGGACGAGACGCTCAGCGTCGCGTCTCGCGGCACGTACACGTCGAGTTCGACCGACGCGCCCGAATTGAACGAGACGACTCGACCGTTGCGCTCGACCACCTCTCGCGCGAACGACTTATCGAAGTCAGCGCGGATAGTCACTTCCGAACTGCTCGTGGCCGTCCCCGCTTTCGAGTCCGTGTGCCTTGTGTTATCCGCCCTCGTGCTGAGCTTGATGCCCTTCATCTCGTTGTCGTCGTGCGCGCGTTTGAGCGCCGTGTACATCACCTCGTTCTTATCCCACGCGTGGACGATGACGGGGCCGTCGAAGGTCTCGACGCGGACGCGGGGCGCATTGCCGGTCGGGAAGCTGTTCGTGACGCGATCAATGACGCGCCGCGAGTCTCCGACGAAGACCTTGTGCCGGCTCATCTCGCGCTGCACGCTGCGATTCGCCTCGCGCGCTATCTCCTGAGAGTGGCGCGCAATCTCGCGCGAGGCCTCGCGCTGAGCATCGCGTTGAGCCTCCAACCGCTCGCGCTGAGCATCCCGCCGTTCGCGCTCGGCTTCGCGTTGGGACTCTTCCCTTTCATGTTGCGCGTCGCGCTCGGCGTTCTCCTTTTCGCGCTGAGCCTCTGACAGAGACTCGCGCCTCTCGCGTTCGGCCTCGCGTTGCGCGTCGCGCCTTTCCCGCTCGGCCTCGCGCGCTGCATCGCGGACGCCGCGCTCGGCTTCTCTCGCGGCGCGTTCGGCTTCACGTTGAACTGCCTGCTCGTCAAAGTAGTCGCCCTTGCTCGTCTCTGAGAGGAGATTGGTGGCGGGGCTGAGCGGGAGATTGTCGGCGGCGCGGTGAATCGTGATCGGGCCGCTGACGTTATTGAGCTTGATGCTTGGGCCGCCGCTGCCTAGCCGACCTTCGAGGTCGCGACCGACGTAGCGCCCGACGCGCACGGGCAGGTTAAAGTCGTTGCTGATCGAACCCTGAATCGTGTTGGCTTTGAGCACCGCTCTCGTGTCGGACGGGATGGTCAGCACCAGCGGCCCGTTGACCGAGCTAAGCGCGATGGCGCTGCCCTCGCTCAGGCGATCAAGGCTGGCTTCGAGGCGTCCGTTAACGACAGACAGTTTGACCGTGCCGCTCAACCTGCGCGCCGCGACGTGCCCGTTGACGGACGAAGCGCGGACGGGGCCGGTCAGATTTTCAAGGTCGAGCGCGCCGTTGACGAGATTGACCTCTTCGATACGCGCGTTGCGTGGCACGGACAGCCTGTACTCGACTGTCGCCGGGTTATCGTAGCGGCGCTCGCCGTTAGACCAGTTCAGGTCGTGCGAAGGATACTCGGTCTCGATGCGGACGGAGTCTGCGTCGGCGTTCACTTTGATCCGCGCCTCGGCCAGACGCTCTCGCGCGTATGCACGCTTGACGGCGTCAACGCGCACCTCGTTGCGATCCCAGCCCGTAATGCGCACGTCGCCGTTGATGTTTGAGAGGCTCACGCGCCCGCCCGCCGGCAACGAGTACGACTGGTGAAATTCTTCAGTCAAATCGGGCCGCGCCTGCGTCTCCGTGCGCGACTGCGCCGCCGTCGCCCCACCCAGCGGGCACAACAACGCACCAGCGACCAACAGGCTCATCAAACTTTTATTCGACATGCTCAAATTTCCTCTAATCAATATATTTCTACACAGGGATCAGAAACCGGAGAGCCATCATTCAACATGAAGATCAGGCTGTTCCGCCGTCCACAGGTTTTGAAGTCGCCTTTATGAAGCGCGGCGTATCTGGACGTTACCGTTGACGGTCTTGAGCCGGAGTTCGCGACCGCCGCCGCCCCCGATCTGGCCGTTGAGGTTTCGCTTACTGAAGCGGCCCTGAACGGTCACGGGAAAATCGCTTATGATGTCGCCGTTGACGGTTTCGGCGTGCAACTCGGCGCTCAGCCCCGAAGGGAAGCTCAGGTCTATGCCGCCGTTGACGGTCTCGAATTCGAGTTCGTTCGACCAGTTGGCGTTGCCGAGCGATGCCGTGATCGAGCCGTTGACGGTGTTGGCGCGAGCGAGTCCAGTGGTCGAAAGATTGATGCTGCCGTTGACGGTGCGCGCTTGCGCGTCGGCGCTCAGACCTCTGGCGTCAACGTTGCCGTTGACCGTGCTGCCGTTGAAGCGCACGCCCGCCGGTACGCGCACGGTGAAGTCCACCTGTACGTCGTTGTTGCGCACGTGCGAGTGCCAGTGCTCGCCCGCTTCACAGGTATTGATCTTCCCCGCTTCGCCGCTCGGATAGATGGCACAGATCGTCACGCCCTCGCCGTGCTCCAGGACTTCGATACGCACGTCGTCGGGGTTGCTGCGTCGCCCCCTCTTGTCAGCCACCACCTCGACCTCGTTGCCCGCCGACGGCTCGGCCTTAATACCGCCGTTGATGCCCTTGATCTCGATCACGCGCCCGGCGGCAAGCGCACCCTTCCAGCGAAACGGGTTCTGCCCCGAAGCGTCGCGCTGTCGCGCCGACGCTCCCGCGAACTGCACCGTGAAAGCCAAAACGACTGTGGCGGCAAGTGCTGCGATACTTATCAAACGCTTCATGGATTCTCCTCGTCCAAAAAATTTCTTCCATTTCCGATTCGCTCAATTCGCGGCGGTTCTAATGTGGAAACACCATGAGGGAGAGCTTTGTGGCAGGAAATTAACCGCGAAAGATTTTCATCCCTGTACAGGTTGGCGATTGGATGAGATTTAGGAGGCGCTGTAAAGATTAGTTAAGAGGTGGGGATAACTTGGAGAATATCTCCGGGGAAGTTTGTTACTGCCTCTTCAAATTCACCGTGCCGCTGAAGGTGGTCAGGTTGAGATCGGCGTCGCCTGTTCCAACCGTGCCGACGAGGCGGCTCTGATGCAACTCTTTCGCGGAGCCGGGGCCGAGCGTCGCCCTGACCGGGAAGTCCGTGACGATGTCGCCGCTCGCCACCACCCGCGCATTGACGCGGAAGGATGAGTCTGCCGGGAGCGTGAGCGTCACATCGCCGGAAGTAGTCTTGAACTCGTAACCGCCTCCGCGCGCCAGCGCGCCCGTCATGCGGACGCTGCCGCTGATGGTCGCGCCCTTGACCTGCGTGTGCGCGATGCGGTCGAGCGTCACGTCGCCGCTCGTCGAGACTGCCGAGAAATCGTCGCTCGCCTCGACCGTCCTGACGTTAGACGCCTCGACTTCGCCGCTGACCGAACGCAGGCGCACACGCCCCGCAGAATCCGCCAGAGAGATGTCGCCGCTCATGCAGGAGGCTTCGACACCCTTTGAGACGCGCAGCAGATTCACGTCGCCGCTGAGACTCTCGACGCGCGCCTCGGCCACGTCCGAGACCTCCACGTCGCCGTCGCGCACCTGTAGGTTGACGGTCGCGCCGCGCGGCACGTCGAGTTCGATGCTGCCCGTGCCGCCGCAATCGCCGGATTGCAGGAGCGCGTGCTCGTCGTTCGAGACCAGCACGTCAACCCGTCTTGCGGCTTGCGCCGGACTCGCAGACAGTTCGATCTTCTCGGCTTCAGAAGAACGCGCGCGGACTTCGCGCCGATCCCAGCCGCGCACCACGATACCGCCCGAAGCCAGACAGAGCGAAACGACCACGTCCGACTCCGCCGCGACTGAGCGTTGCGCGTGCCTCGCGGCCTCGCCCGGTTCGTAGACGGGCGGCGCTGGCGGTGCCGGCATCTTCTGCGCCGAGGCGTTCGCCGAGAGCGCGGCCATCAAAACTAAAATAATTGGTAAAGATGATGCTTTCATTATTTCGATCAAATCCAAATTAACGAATCGAAGCTTACGGCTATCTGAGCGCCCGGCTTTAACGTCCGAGCGTGGCGACCTGTGCCTGATTCGCGACCGTCGTCAGCAGTTCTATCTTGCTCTGGTAAGCCGACATCAGAAAATTGACGGCGTCCCTGTCCTTCGGGTGGCGGAGCGCAAGATTGCGCGTCTCCGCGATGGCCTGATTGAGTACCGCGAGGTTGCGCTCGTAATCTGCGCGCACCGACGGCCTCAGCACCACGTCGCCGCCCGACGCAATCGTCCTGCTCAGGGAGGCGATGGACGCCTCGTACTGCTTTTCGCTCGAAAGCAGTTCTTTCAACTCAGGCGCGACGTTCGGAGCGGCGTGCGATCTGACCGCGCCGTGCGAACTTCTGTTTCTATTCGGGCGAACGCCCGCGACTTTGATAATCCCCGCCGGAGAAGCATTACTGCCGGAAACGATCTCCGGCGTGATGCTTTGTCCGGGCAGCGACTCTGTCGGACAAAGAAGCTGCCAGCGTCTGCAAATTCCATCCGGCGCGCTTTCCGTTTTCAGATTCGGAGGCTTCGAGTTGAGCGACGGCGGCGTTGACGCGCGAGCGCAGTCGCTCGGTCGGCACGCTGATTGAATCGTCGAGCGCGAAGGCTTCGGCGAAAAACGCGGACTCGTTCTCTGCGGAGGCGAGCGCTTCAGCGCACGCGCCGCACAGAGCGACGTGCGCCGCCGCCTCGCGCGTCATTTCCGGGGAGAGTTCGCCATCCAGATAGCTCTGCAAAAGCCCTTCGTCCAAACATCTTTTCATCACCGGCGTCCTCCAATCTTTCCGTACACCCTTATGAATTCCTTGCGCCCGCGTGCGATCAGACTCCCGACGCTGACTTCGTTGACGGACAGCGTCGTGGCGATCTCGCGGTACGAAAGTCCCTGCTGCTTCAGTAAAAGACAACTTCGCATCGGCTCTTTAACCTGCTCCAGCGCCCGCCGCGCTTCTTCAATTTCAATTCGCCGCTCGTAATCGGCGTCGAGCGCCACCGCCATGCCGTCGCCGTCCACCACGCCCTTCGCGAACTCTTCCTCGCGCGCGCCCGCACGGTTGCGACCGCGCAGAGTGTTGAGCGCCTCGTTCGTCGCCACGCGCAGCAGCCAGGGCCGCACGTGATCCTCGCCGCGCAGAGAACCGAGGTGATGATGGAGCTTGAGAAACACTTCCTGCGTCACATCTTCGGCGATTCCCACGTCGCGCACGAGGGCGTAGGCCGCGCGATAGACGGCTCTGTGGTGCAGCGTGAACGCCTCGTCGAAGCTGAGCGCGGGGGCTGCCGCTGTCGAAGCTGTGTCTGGCACAGAGTCAATCAATGCTCTTACCGCTCGTCCGCTCATCTCGCCTTTCTCTACCAATAACACACCGCTCATGCTTGTCGTCTGGCAAAAATCCGCGCGGCGCTGTGCTTTGATTATCCTCTATTTGGGTGGACATTGCCACGAACGCCCTTGAGCGCGAAGCGGCTGCCTAACCGCCCTTCTGACAGGTAAAACACCGCGTTGGCGTAATTCGTGGCAGGAAGTTTTCGGCGAATTAACGCTTTCAGGGCTTCGTATTGTAATCTGTCTGAACCGGACGGCGGGTTTCTGGGACGAAGTCAGAAGCCGCCGCGACAGCGTCGAGAGTCCAGCCAGTGTGCGGTAGAGGTTAAAGAGCTTGATGAGTTCGGAGAAGAAAGAGGCCGGTGGTTTGTCCACGACGAATGCGCTCAACGACAGCCCGTTCATGCGCGCATGCCGGCGCGAGCCTGTGCCGTACACACCCGTCTGGTTGATGAGACAGGCCGGGCGCTACATGCGCGAGTATCGAGAGGTGCGCGCACGCACGTCGTTTCTCGAACTGTGCAAGACGCCCGAACTCGCCGCCGAAGTGACCGTCTACGCCGCCGGGAAGTTGAACGTGGACGCCGCCATCATCTTCGCCGACATCCTGCTCATCATCGAGCCGATGGGACTCGACCTCGAATTCGCCAGAGGCGAAGGCCCCGTCATACATAATCCCGTGCGCGGCGGGCACGACGTGGAGCGCCTGCGCGAAGTCGAAGACGTGGGCGCGCTCGACTACGTCTATGAAGCCATACGGCAGACGCGCCGCGCGCTCCCGTCCGGCCTGCCGCTCATAGGGTTCTGCGGCGCTCCGTTCACGCTCGCCTCGTACATCGTCGAGGGCGGCGCGTCGAAGAACTACGTCCACACCAAGCGGATGATGTACGACGATGCAGGCGCGTGGCACGCGATGATGTCTCTCATCTCCCGTGCACTCTCGCGTTACCTTAACGCGCAGATCGCGGCGGGCGCGCAGGCCGTCCAACTCTTCGACTCCTGGGTCGGCTGTCTCAGCCCCGACGACTACCGCGAATACGTCCTGCCACACACGCGCAGCGTGATTGAAAACGTCACGACGGGGACGCCCGTCATACACTTCGGCACGGGGACGGCGGCGCTGCTTGAGTTGATGCGCGAGGCCGGCGGCGACGTGATTGGCCTCGACTGGCGCGTCCGGCTGGACGAAGCGTGGCGACGACTCGGCGACGTGGCCGTGATGGGCAACTTCGACCCCATCGCGCTCTTTGCCTCGCCGGATCACATTCGACGGCAGGCACAGAAAATTCTGACGCAGGCCGGAGGCCGCCCCGGACATATCTTTAACCTCGGTCACGGCATCATTCCCGACACGCCTGTCGAGAACGTCATCGCGCTCGTCGAAGCCGTGCACGAACTAAGCGCCCGGCAGGTTTCCTCAACATGACACTCCAACCCACGGCCCCCGGCCAGCAGCATCCTTACGACGCTTTGTTGTTCGTCTCCTTCGGCGGGCCGGAAGGAATGGACGACGTGATGCCCTTCCTCGAAAACGTCCTGCGCGGGAAGAATGTCCCCCCGGAGCGGATGCGCGAGGTGGCGCACCACTACGAACTCTTCGGCGGCGTCAGCCCGATCAACGAGCAGAACCGGACGCTCATCGCGGCTCTGCGTAAAGAACTTGAAGAGAACGGCCCGCGCCTGCCCGTCTACTGGGGCAATCGCAACTGGCATCCGATGCTCGCCGACACGCTGCGACGAATGACAGACGACGGCGTCAAAAACGCGCTGGCCTTCATCACCTCGGCTTACAGTTCCTACTCCGGCTGCCGCCAGTATCGCGAAGACATCGAACGCGCGAGAGAGGCAGTCGGCCCCGGCGCGCCGCACGTTGATAAGCTGCGCGTCTTTTATAACCATCCCGGCTTCGTCGAGCCGAACATCGAAAACTTGCGCGCCGCACTGGCGCGGATTCCCACGCAGAGGCGCGCGGCGACACGTATCGCTTTCACCGCGCACAGCATTCCCCTCTCGATGGCTGGCGGTTGCGACTACGAGGCGCAACTTCTTGAGACCTGCCGCCTCGTCGCGGAAGGAGCGGGGCACGAACGCTGGCGTCTCGTCTTCCAGAGTCGCAGCGGCCCTCCGCAGCAGCCCTGGCTTGAACCCGACATCCGCGACTACCTGCGCGAGTTGAAAGAGTCCGGCACGAGCGACGTAGTTATCGCGCCGGTCGGGTTCATCTCAGACCACTTGGAAGTGCTCTACGACCTCGACGTGGAGGCACGCCAGCTTTCCGAAGAGATCGGCCTCAACATGATCCGCGCGGCGACAGTCGGCGCGCATCCACAGTTCATCAGGATGATTCGCGAGTTGATTCTTGAACGCACCAGCGAAGACGTGCCGCGCCGCGCTCTCGGCACATGCGGCGCGAGCCATGACGTGTGCCCGCAGGATTGCTGCCTGATGGGCGCGGCGAGGCCGCACGCAACTCGTCCCGTCGCGCCCGCTGCTTTCGATTGACGCCGGAGAGATGCAAGAGACTCGACCTCAACGTGCAAGGCGCATCGTCGTCATCGGCGGCGGCATCAGCGGCCTCGCGGCGGCGCATCACCTCTACGAACTAAGCGCGCACAACTCTTCGGACGAACGCCCGCAGAGTGGCACGCACGAAGTCCTGCTGCTCGAATCTTCAGCGCGGCTCGGCGGCACAATTCACACCGAACGCCGCGAAGGCTTTCTGATGGAGAGCGGCCCCGACTCTTTCATCTCAGAAAAACCCGAAGCGGTTGAACTTGCCGGGCGACTCGGCATCGCCGCGCGGACGGCACTGCGGACGAGGACGAAAGTCTCGCAGCCTTCGTCCGCCGGCGGCTCGGTCGAGAGGCGCTTGAGCGTATGGCGCAGCCGATGGTCGGCGGCATCTACACAGCCGACCCCGAACTCCTCTCCCTGCGCGCCACCATGCCCCGCTTCCTCGAAATGGAGCGTGCGCACCGCAGCATCATCTGGGCCATGTGGAAAGCGTCGCGCGCCGCCGCTAAAGACACACCGCTCCACAAAGCCCCGCAGCGCGGCACGAGCGGCGCACGCTACAGTCTCTTCCTCACCTTCGACGGCGGAATGCAGGCGCTCGTTGATTCAATCGTCGCGCGCCTCCCGCCATCCGCCATCCGCCTGAACACGACAGCCGAGCGTTTAACTTTCGACGGCGAATCCGGCCAGTGGATCGTCCGCACGAACACGGGCGAGAGCATACGCGCCGGCGCGGTCTGCCTCGCGCTCCCCTCATACGCTGCGGCTCGACTGCTGCGCGAAGCTGACGCCGCGCTCGCCGCTGAACTCGACGCCATCCCCTACGCCTCGACGGCGACCGTCAACCTCGCCTACCGCCGCGCAAGCATCCCGCACCCGCTCGACGGCTTCGGCTTCGTCGCCCCCTACGTCGAAGGCCGCGCGACGCTGGCCTGTACCTTCAGCAGCGTCAAATTCGCCGGGCGCGCACCCGAAGGCCACGCGCTCCTACGCGCCTTCGTCGGCGGCGCGCTACAGCCCGGCATGTTCGCGCTCTCCGAAGAGGCAATGCTCGCCGCCGTCCGCCGCGACCTCCAAGACCTGCTCGGCATCAAAGACCCGCCGCTCTTTTCCCGCGTCGCCAAGTGGACGCGCTCGATGCCTCAATACCACCTCGGCCACCTCGACAGAATCGCGCGCATCAACGCACGCCTCCAAAACTTCCCCGCCCTACGCCTCGCCGGCAACGCCTACACGGGCGCGGGCATACCCGACTGCATCCGCAGCGGCGAGTCGGCGGCCAGAGAACTTTTAATCAACTGTAGCCGTGAATCGTAGAAACTAATTCGCCGCACGCGGCTGATAGTGTGTCGCTCAGATTGAATCATCCCGCAAGGCCACATCTCTTCTCCGCTGCGCTTCTAGCCTATGATGTAGTTATGCGGAAGTACTTCCGCATAACTAACAAATTTGGAGTATTATGCGGAAGTACTTCCGCATATACAGTAGTTAGGTGCTTGCTTATCTGGGAAGAATGGAGTTACAGCTATGGCAAACGTTACTCGCCAAAGTATATTTGCACAAGCCGCTCGAAAGCTCAGACAAGATTTCGAGGAGCTTTCAAATATTCCTCATAGTGGCGTGAAAGGTAATCAGGCAGAAAGGCTTGTCAAAATTTTCCTCAAAGAACACTTACCCAAAAGGTTTGGTGTTGGCTCTGGATTTATTATTGACCGCTTTGATACGGTGTCCAAGCAGACCGACGTTATTGTCTATGATGCATTGAACTGCCCGGTGTATAGAGCCTCAGAGGACGCAGCAATTTTCCCGAGCGATAATGTTGCAGTAGTGGTCGAGGTAAAGTCCCGTCTAGATAAAGACCAGCTAATCTCAGCGTTTGAAAACATACGCGCAACCAAGCGTTTGGCAAAGACTCAAGCACCGGAATTACCAATCCCAATAACAACTCAAACCGTGGGGTGTCTTTTTGCCTTCGATAGTGCAATCAGCTTAGACAAAATATCAGAGCATTATTATGA
>JAIVJG010000239.1 GCA_020200155.1 Acidobacteriota bacterium
GAAACCTTAAACGAAGCGCGCTCTGCGCGGGGTGATGCTGCTGTGTCCCATCAAGGCGCGGGGGAAATAACTGAACGGGAAGCGCGCACGCCGCTTGTGCTTGGGATTGATGTCGGCACGTCGAGCGTGCGCGCGGCTCTCTACGACGGGCGCGGGCGTGAAGTCGCGGGCACGCAGGCGCGCGTCGCGCGCAGCTTCCGCACGACGCGCGACGGCGGCGCGGAGGATGACGCGGAAGACATCGTCGGGCAGGTCGAGGCGGTCATTGACGGGGTGCTGGCACGCACTAGCTCAACGCGCGTCGAGGCGTTCGCGTTGGCGTGCTTCTGGCACAGTCTCGTCGGAGTTGACGGCGAAGGGCGGGCGCTCACGCCGGTCTACGGCTGGGCGGACACGCGCGCCGCGCGAGAGGTCGAAGAGTTAAGGCGGCGTTTCGACGAGCGCGAGACGCACGCGCGCACGGGTTGCCGCTTTCATCCGGGCTACTGGCCCGCCAAACTCCTCCGTCTCCGTCGAAATTCGCCGGACGCGTGGCGCTCCGTCGCGCGCTGGGTCTCGCCCGCAGAGTTCATCACGCACCGCTTCACGGGCGAGTGGGCTGCGAGCGTCTCGATGGCGTCGGGCACGGGTCTGCTCAACCAGCGCCTGTGCGAGTGGGACGCGGGAATGCTCGACGGCGTGGGCGTGTCGCCAGAACAACTCCCGTCGCTCGCGCCGGCTGGATGGGCCGCAAGCCTCGAAGAGAGATACGCGCGCCGCTGGCCGCAACTGCGCGGGGCGCGCCTGTTCCCGGCGGTCGGGGACGGCGCGGCCAACAATGTCGGCGTGGGTTGCGTCGGGCGCGACGCGCTCGCGTTGATGGTCGGCACATCCGGCGCGATGCGTGTCATGTGGGAAGGCGAGCCGCCCGGCGAGTTGCCCCCGGCCCTCTGGTGCTACCGCGCCGATCACAGTCGCGTGCTGGTCGGCGGCGCGCTCTCGGACGGCGGCGGCCTGCGCGTTTGGATGAGGGAATCGCTGTCGCTCGGCGTCGAAGCGGAGGCGCTCGAACAGGAACTGGCCTCGATGGAGCCGGACAGCCACGGGCTGACGATTCTGCCGTTCTGGGCGGGCGAGAGGAGCACGAATTGGTCGGAGCACGCGCGCGGCGCGATTCTGGGTCTGACGATGCACACGCGCCCCGTAGATATTCTGCGCGCCTCGTTGGAGGCTATCGCCTACCGCTTCGCGCTCATCGCTGAAGCTCTCGATTGTTTCGCGCCGGGCGCGGAGATTCGAGCCTCCGGCGGCGCGCTCACGGCCTCGCCGGCGTGGGCACAAATCCTCTCGGACGTACTCAATCGTCCCGTCAAGCTCACACAGGCACGCGAGGCTTCAATCCTCGGCGCGGTCTTGCTGGCGCTGGAGGCGTCGGGCGCGGTCGAGAACCTCGCAAGTCTAAGCCAGCCATCCTTCGGCGACACCTACACGCCCGAACCCTCACGCCGAGAGCGTTACCGCGAAGGGCTGGACAGGCAGCAGCAGGCTTATCATGCAATCGTCGGTCAGCGTGCATAAGAACAACGCCCGCACGCGCGCTTTTTCAAAACATGCCAGCTCGTTTCTGAAACGATGAAGCTCAAACTCGAACAACTGGAATATCAACAGACGGCGATTCAATCCGTTGCTAAAGTGTTCGAGGGCACGGCGAAGAACAGTTTCGATAACGCTACTTTTGAAGGCATTCGGACGAATCTATGCCAACTGACCGCCCGCCGGATGCTCGAAAACATCAACAGGATCGCCACCGAAAACGGCATCTCCGAAGCACACGCAAAGATAGCGGAAGGCAATGATGTCTGCGTCGAGATGGAGACCGGCACGGGCAAAACGCTCGTCTATCTCAAAACCATTTACGAGCTTCATAAGCAATACGGCTTCACTAAGTTTCTCATCCTCGTTCCCTCCGTCGCGATTCGGCAAGGCGTTCTGGGAACGCTCAGGACTTTTGAAAAGCAGCTTGAAAGCGTCTACGGTTTTCGCCCGAACTATTTTGAGTACGACAGTAAAAAACTGAGCAGGGTAAAATCTTTCGCCGAAGAACAACACCCGCAAATAATGATTGCGACGACGGCGGCAATCGTCGGCGACGACAAAATCATCAATCGCGAACAACGCGAAGACCTGTTCGACAACACGCCGTACATTGACGTGCTCGCCAGAACGCGGCCCGTCATCATCATGGACGAACCGCAGGAAGGCATGGACGCCGACAAAACGAAGGAGTTCATCAACCGCCTCCGACCGCTTGCCAAACTTCGCTATTCGGCGACGCACAGGGAAGTGCGAAATCTCGTCTATCGCCTGACGCCTTACGACAGCTACAGGCAAAACCTCGTCAAAAAAATCGAAGTCTTAACCGTCACTGAAAAGAACGATGAAGCGACGATCAAGATTGAATTGGCCGGTGTGCAAACAGGCAAGGGAGACCCGAAAGTAAAACTCAATGCGTGGAAGTTGCAGAGCAACGGATACGTGTTCGGCCCGACCAACTGGCTCGTTGAAAAAGACAATCTCGGCGACAAGACGAAAAACCCGAGCTACACGAATTACAGTCTTGAGCGCATTTACAAAAGCTTGCAGGACGGCAAATGGCGCGTGAAGTTCACGAACGGCGCGGAGGTCTTGGAAAAACAAGCCGCCGGAGATGTCGAAGGCATTTGGGCGATGCAGTTGGAATGGTTGATACATCGTCATTTCGCCAAATCCGCCAAGCTTCGTCCACAGGGCATCAAGTGCCTGTCGCTCGTCTTCATTGACCGCGTCGCAAACTACATGGGCGACCGTCCGAAAATAAAGAACCTGTTCGTTGACAAGTACAGGGCTGTCTACCCGCAGTACCACGATGGAAGTTTACCCACCGAGCAGCACATCGCAGACGCGCAGGGCTTCTACTTCGCGCGGGCGGGCAAAGGCGAATTCACCGACAGCGAAAGCTCTATGCGGAGCAACAAAGAAATCTACGAACTCATTTTGCAGAAGAAAGACGAATTGCTGACGCTCGGAAACACGGTCGAGTTTATCTTCTCGCATACGGCGCTCGGCGTCGGGTGGGACAACCCGAACGTTTTCAATATCGCCACGCTCAATACAACGTTTTCCGAAACGCGCAAGCGCCAGGAGATCGGGCGCGGCCTTCGCATCTGCGTCAATCAAAATGGGGAGCGCGTCTATGACCGCGTGGCTGTCTCCGACGAAGAGCGCATCAACGAATTAACCGTCATCCCGAACGAGACTTCAGAGACTTTCATCGCGCAGTACCAGCAGGAAATCAAGGAGATTTATGGCGACGCGAAAGCGGGCGCGGTTCTCAAAATCACGCACAAGGGCGAGAGAAAAAACGAAGTCGCCGTCAAACGCAATCCTTCGCAGACGATTGACGCAGCCTTTCGTCGTTTCTGGCAATCTCTGGCGCGCAAGGCCGACTACATCGTCGTGTTTCCCGATGAACAAATTGATTTGGTCAATGCCGCGGTCGAAAAAATCAATCGAATCACGATTCCCGACAACATCATCGAAGCGACCAGCCAGAAGATTCGCGAACTCGCGGAGGACAGCGTCGTCAAAGATTATTCCGGCAGCGATACGAAACGGCAGGCGAGCGTTTTCAGTCCGCTCGACCTGATCGAAGAATTGAGCAAGACCACGTTGTTGAGTTGCCGGACGATTATTGACATCGTCAAACGCATCGCCAACCACGATCAGTTCGTTAAAAATCCGCCGCGATTTTTATTTGAGGCGGCGAACATCATTCGCCAGTGTGAGCTTGACGCGGCGTTGCGAGGGCTTGAGTATCACACAGCAAACGAAAGTTTTCCTCTCGATTTTCACGGTTTTGTCAATGTGGCGGTCGAAGGCAGTTTCGTTGAAACGCCGCAGCGCGGCGTGTTCGACAAAATGCTGGTTGAGAGCGGCATCGAAGAAAAGTTTATGCTCGCCGCCGATAGCGATGAACGCATCATTTGCTTTCTAAAGTTGCCCGCCTTCTACAAAATCAAAACGCCGGTCGGCGACTACGAGCCGGACTTCGGCCTGGTTGTGCGCCGCCGCGATATGCGCGATGGCGAAGAACGCGGCGAGTATTATTTCGTCGTCGAGACCAAAGGCACGAACTCGCTTGAAGATCGCAGGGCGCTCAAGGAAAGAGAGATTTATAAAATCGAATGCGCCGTCAAGCATTTCGAGGCGCTGGGCGTTGACGTGCGTTATGAAGCGCCCGTTAAAGAGTACGAAACCTTCAAGACGCGAGCCGAGGATTTTATTAACAAGGTGGCCGGCTAGCTTATGAGCAGTGAAACCATCAAGGATTTAATGCCGCAGACGCCGGACTTGAATCAAGAGCGTGTGGCGAAACTGAAAGAACTCTTCCCAGACCTTTTCACCGGCGAAGGGAAGCTCGACCCGCGCGAACTCGAAAGATTAATTGAACCGGCGAGCGACGGCGAAACGGAGCGTTACGAGTTTCGCTGGTTCGGCAAGAGCCGGGCCAAACGCGAGGCCTTCACGCCGTCGCGCGCGACGCTCGTTTTTGATGAAGCGAGAAGCTGCAATCCACAGTCTGCCGAGAATCTGATTATTGAAGGCGAGAACCTGGAAGTTTTGAAACTACTGTTGTGCGCTTATCGCGAGCAGATCAAATGTATCTACATTGACCAGCCGTATAACACGGGCAGGGATTTCGTCTACAGGGACAATTATGCAGAAGGGCGAAAACCCTATTGGGAACAAACCGGCGTGACGGAGAACGGCGTGCGGGTTGATACAAACGCCGACACGGACGGCAGGTTTCACAGCAACTGGATGAACATGATGTACAGCCGCCTGCTCGTCGCGCGCCAACTCCTGAAACCCGACGGTGTGATTTTTATTTCCATGGGCGATGAGGAAGTTCACAACCTGCGCCGGATTTGTGACGAAGTTTTTGGCGGAGAAAATTTTGAAGGGCACATTCACTGGCGCAGAAGGTACAACCAGCCCAACGATAGAACTAAAATGATAGCTTTAGTTGCCGAGCACATTCTTTCCTATTCAAAAAACAGGGAGGAATACAAAAAGTCCGGCGTCGGCAAAATAGATTTGACGGGCGAGTTGAACGAGGAGGACGGCGGCAGTCGAAAGTATATCTTAGTGCAGTTGCCGGAACTGACCGGCGAGCAAAGCGAGGCTGACAAAGCGGGCTACAAGAAAATCAGCGACATCACGATTGAGCGCAACAAACGTGTCGTCGAGCGGCTCATCGCCGAAAAGAAAGGCGCGCGTCCGCCGTTGTTTGAAAAGCCGTATGAAGCGGACGCGCTTAAAAATCGGGGCTTCAAGGTTTACCGTCTGGAAAAATCACACTTCGCGCGCACCGACTGGTCGCCCGACGCGACAAAGACCGAAGCCGAAAACGTCCGCGCCCTCAAGCAATACATCGCCGACAAGGAAGCGCAGCTAGACCTCTCCTTTGATCGCGACAAACTCCTGACCGAAATCCTGCTCAAGCAGGAAGGTTTTACACTCAACTACACCGTCGCGCCATACTCCTGCGCCACTTCAAACCAAATCCTGCGCGTCACGGGAGACGATAAAGAGGCGCTGGTCTGCCTGGATTCAACGCTTGCGCCGGAGACAGTCGCGCATTTCAAAACTCACACCGAACTAAAATTCATTTGTCTCGAACGCGCTTTGAACACGACGCTAAAATGGAATCTTCATCATTTCTTAGGCGAAAAGTTCAAGGCGCTTTAAACGGTGAGAGCGTAAAATATGTGCCTTGGGGGAAGATGTAGAAGTAGCTGAAGAGTAGCGGCGGGCTGAAAGATTATCCGGCTGGCGCTGAATATCCGTGCGCCGCAGGTTGCTTTAATCGCCGCGCGGTCGTAAAAATTGCATTCATGGAGCGTATCACTGTCGGCATCGGCGGCTTCTCGTCCGAGGTAGGTAAGACTACCTTGATGTGCGAACTGCTGCGCGCCTGTCCCGGATGGGAGGCGATAAAGCTCACGCGCGGCCATTATCGCTCGTGCGGTAAGAGCGCGCACACATGCTGCGTCAGCCACCTGCTCAGCGACGAGCCGGTCATCGTTTCGGGACGCAAGCAGACGGACGTGCCGGGCAAGGATACGGGTCGCTACTGGGCGGCGGGCGCGTCGAACGTCCACTGGGTGATCGTGACCGACCGGCAGGTCGAACGCGGCATCAAGCTGGCGCTCGAACGTGTGCAGGCTCCCGGCGTCTTCATCGAGGGCAACAGCTTTCTCAAGTTCGTTGACGTTGATTTCGCCGTCATGGTGGCGCGTGCGGGCGGTGGCAAGGTCAAGCCTTCTGCTCGTCGCGCACTGGCGAGCACGTCGGCGCTTTACCTGTTTGACGACGCGGGCGACGTGGCGACACCAGCGCGTGAGCGTTTTCAACAGTGGCGCGAGACTTCCGCCGACGGCGCTCTGATGGATGGGTTGCCCGTCTACACGTCCGCAGAGTTGCCGCAACTTATTGCCTGCGTGCGTGCGCTCCGCGCGCCGGTCATTGCCTGACGACATCGCCAGCCGTCCTGACTGAGCGCGCAAGCGCAAGCGCCTTCTTCGTGACCGAACAGCCGCCTACATAAATTGACATGTTGAAAGAGACGTGGGACGCACGCATTCGCAGGGCCGAACAACTCGCCCCGCAGAGCGAGCCGGCGAGAGAGTTGTTGGCCTTCTACGCTCAACTCCTGCGCGCACAGAAAGAGATTTACGAACAACTCCGCAGCCGCGAAGGCTGGCTCCCGTCGGGCGCGCTCGAAGCTGACCTCGCGGTCGCGCGGGCGTTGATGCCTGCGCTGCTCGGCGTCGTCGAGTCGAGCGGGCCGCCGGCGCTGGCCGAAGAGTCGCGCGCACTCGCGCAGGCCGGTGAGTCGGAGATTGACGAGATGCTGCTCGCGCAGTGGCGTGAGCCTTCGGACGTGCAGTTTTTCGCCAAAGCCTTCCTGCAACCTTACGCGCGCTGGCTGGCCGAGTCGGGCGGGCATCCTTTGGATAGGGAAGTGGGCGACGGGGGCGAGCGTCGTTGCCCTTTCTGCGGGGGCAGCCCGCAACTCAGTTTTCTCCAGACCAGAGAGCCGGGCGCGGAGAGCGGGAACCGCGATTTGCTATGCGCGACGTGCCTGACAACGTGGCCTTACCGCCGCGTCATCTGTGCTAACTGCGGAGAAGAGCGCCCGGAGAAGCTCGGCTTTTTCCACACGCCCGCATACGACCACATCCGCGTCGAAGCCTGCGACACCTGTCGCCATTACATCAAGGGCATAGACCTGACGCGCTTCGGCCTCGCCATTCCGCTCGTGGACGAAGTCGCCGCCGCCCCCCTCGACGTGTGGGCGCGCGAGCACGGCTACACGAAAATCGAGCTGAACCTCGTCGGGCTGTAAACAAGCGTTAGGGAACTTGCCTGACACTCAAAACGGTAGCTCTCTCAAAACGCCTACGCCCTTCTTCCTGAACGCCAAATCACATCGAAAATAAGTTGATTGACTTTTCCGAACGGCGGGTCTAATCTGCGAGCCAAGCCGACAACGCAGTTTGAATCCGTCCCCCTTGTTCGTTTTGAAATGACCAGAGTGAGTGACGAGATTGATGCTCATGCAGCTTGCGCCCGGTCAGCATGAGACCGAGCGTATAGGCGCGCTTCGTCGTCGCCAGTTTGTCGGCCAAACCCCGTACACGATCTTAATCAAACGCTTTCTGTTTCTCGTCCGGCTCACCTAAATAAGGAGACAGTCAGTCATGGATCGAAGAACCTTCGTTAAAACGACCATCGCCGGTGGTGTCGGCGTCACGGCCTTCGGCTTCAGCCTCGCGCCCGTCATCGCGCAGACGCAGGCTCTGAAAATCGCACGCACCACAGAGACGCGCAGCATCTGCCCTTATTGCTCCGTGAGTTGCGGCGTCATTATTCACACGCTCGGCGACAAGGCCAAGAATGCCACAGCGCAGGTCGTGCACGTCGAGGGCGACCCGGACGCGCCGATTAATCGCGGCACGCTCTGCCCGAAAGGCGCTTCGCTCGAACAGGACATCCTCAACGAGCGCCGTCTCCTGAAGCCGCAGGTCAGACGCCCCGGCTCCGACCGTTGGGAAGACATCTCCTAGGAGAAGGCCTACGACGAGATCGCGCGCAAGGTGAAGGACACGCGCGATGCGACGTTCGTCGAGCGCGACGACAAGGGCAACGCGGCCAACCGTTGCGAAGGCATCGGGTGGATCGGCGGCTGCACGGACACGAACGAATTCAATTATCTCGCGGTTAAAGCGATGCGCGGCCTGGGGGTCTGCTACTACGAAACCCAGGCCCGTGTTTGACACGGCCCCACGGTCTCAAGTTTGGGACCCACATTCGGGCGCGGCGCAATGACCAACGGCTGGATTGACATCAAGAACACCGACATGATGCTCATCATGGGCGGCAATCCGGCGGAGAATCACCCCTGCGGTTTCAAGTGGCCGATTGAGGCGAAGAAGACGCGCAACGCGAAGATGATCGTCGTTGACCCGCGCTTCACGCGGACGGCGGCGACCGCCGATCTGTTTCTACAGATTCGCGCGGGCGCTGACATCGCTTTCCTCGGCGGCCTCATCAACTACGCCATCGAAAATAACCGCATCGCCAAAGACTACGTTCTCAATTACACGAACGCCGCCTTCCTCGTCAAAGAAGGCTTCAAGCTGCCCGAAGACGGACTCTTCTCCGGCTTCGACGCGACCGGCGCGAGCTACGACAAAGAGACCTGGAACTACGAAGCGGGCGGAAGCGTCGGCCCGAAGGTTGAGAACACGGTGGCGACGGTCGGTGGTGGCGCACCCGCCACGGGCACGCCCAACTCCGGCGCAACGGGCGCGGGCGCTTCGTCTTCCGCCAACGGCAAGAACGCCGCCGGCGTGACGGGCGACCAGCACAAGCAGGGACAGGAGCCGTCGAAGAATTTCGAGAAGACTGCTCCGCCTTCAAACGGGAAGCCTTCCACGCCCGCCGCCGCGACGAGCGGCAAAGACCTTATGCAGAGCGGCGCGGGCGGCGGCTATCAATCGCAGGGGCCGGTGGGCGCGGCGGCGCAGGGCGGGCCGAAGCCTCCGCCGAGCTTGCCGCCGAACATCGCCTACGACTTCTCTCTGCAACACGAGCGCTGCGTCTTCCAGCTTTTGAAGAAACAGTTCTCGCGCTACACGCCCGAAGTCGTCGAGCGCATCACGGGCATCAAGAAGGAAGACTTCCTGAAGGCCGCAGACCTCTTCACGTCCGTCCGCAAGGACGGCGACATGAAAAAGGTCGCGACGATCATCTACGCCGTCGGCTGGACGCAGCACACCTTCGGCACGCAGATCATCCGCACGGCGGCGATTCTGCAACTCCTGCTCGGCAACGTCGGGCGCGCAGGCGGCGGCGTCAACGCCCTGCGCGGACACTCGAACATTCAGGGCGCGACCGACATGGGCGGCGTCTATGAAATCTTCCCCGGCTATCTGAAGATGCCGAACCCGGCTGACACAGACCTCGCCACTTATCTGAAGCGCACGACGCCCACCGTCTCGAAGGTTGATGCGTGGGACTCTTTCAACTACTGGACGAACACGCCGAAGTTCATGGTCTCGTTCCTCAAGGCGCTCTACGGCGACGCCGCGAAGAAGGAAAACGACTTCGGTTTCGGCTACCTGCCCAAGATTGATCGCAAGTATTCGTACACGGAGTTGTTCGATTACATGTATCAAGGGAAGGTCAAAGGACTCTTCGCCTTCGGCATGAACGCCGTCGCCATCGGCCCCAACTCGCGCAAGAACATAGACGCATTGAAGAAGGCCGACTGGCTGGTGGTATGCGAAATTTACGAGGACGAGACGAGCGAATTCTGGAAAGCGCCCGGCATCTCGAAAGAGGACATGAAGAACATCGGGACGACCGTCTATCGTCTGCCCGGCGCGGGCTTCGCCGAAAAAGACGGTACGTTCGTCAACTCCGCTCGCTGGCTCCAGTGGAAATACGTCGCCGTGCCGCCGCCGGGTCAGGCGCAACTCGATCAGGAAATTCTCGCGCGCATCTTCCTGAAAGTGCGTGAACTGTACCAGAAGGAGGGCGGCAAATTCCCAGACCCTGTGCTGAATCTTTCTTGGTCGTACACGAACCCGAAGAATCCCTCGCTCTCCGAAGTGGCGAAGGAAATTAACGGGCGCGCTCTCGCCGATTTGACGGACGAGAAGCAGCCCGGCGTCACGATCAAGGCCGGGCAGCAAGTTCCCGGCTTCGCTTGGCTCCGCGACGACGGCACGACGATGTGCGGCAACTGGATTTACTCCGGCTCTTGGACGGAGGCCGGCGCGCAGAGCCAGCGACGCGGGACGGAAGACCCTTCGGGGATGGGCGTCTACCAGAACTGGGCCTGGTCTTGGCCGGCGAACCGGCGTGTGCTCTACAACCGCGCGTCGTGCGACATCAACGGCAAGCCTTGGGACGCGGAACGTCGTCAGGTCTGGTGGAACGAGTCGCAGCAGAAGTGGGTCGGCAACGACGTGCCCGACTTCAAAGCTGACTCACCGCCGAAAGACCACATGGGGCCGTTCATTATGAACCCGGAGGGCATCGGGCGCATCTTCGCGCCGCTCGCAGCCTTCGCCGACGGCCCGTTCCCCGAACACTACGAGCCGATGGAGAGTCCGATCAAGAATCCTCTCCACCCGGATCAGTCGAACAACCCCGTCGCCAAGAAGTACAAGTCCGACCTCGACAAGTTCGGGACGCCGGAGCAGGGCTTCAACGTCGTCTGCACGACCTATCGTCTGACCGAGCATTACCACTACTGGACGAAGAACAATCCGATGAACGTCCAGCTTGTGCCCGAACCGTTCGTCGAAATCTCTGCGGAGTTGGCGGACGAAATGGGCATCAGGGGCGGCGAGAAAATTCGAGTCTCAAGCGCGCGTGGCAAGTACGAGGCGAAGGCGATGGTCACGCGGCGCATCAAGCCGATGATGATTGACGGAAAGAAAACGCACCAGATCGGCATCCCGATCCACTGGGGCTATCGCGGCATCAAGGAGGACGAAGGCAAGACCGCGCTCGATCCGGTCAACATGCTTTCGCCCTCCGCGATTGATCCGAACGCTTACACGCCCGAATTCAAGGGCTTCCTCGTCAAAGTTGAAAAGGTGTGAGAAGGGAGGCAGGGGAATGAGTGACGAACGAGTGTTGCAAATCCAGCGAATCTCCGGCCACCCCGGCCCCGTCCCCGGACGAGGCACGCAGCGCGCCGTCGAGGTTTGCAAGTACATTGACGTGACGACCTGCATCGGCTGCAAGGCGTGCGAGGTGGCCTGCGTCGAGTGGAACGACATGCCGTTCCGCGAGACCACCTTCGACAACACCTACCAGACGATGCCCTCGACCGAGTGGAATTACTGGAACCTCATCAAGTTCGCCGAGCACGAGCGCGACGGCTCGATGATGTGGCTGATGCGTAAAGACCAGTGCATGCACTGCGAAGACCCCGGCTGTCTGAGCGCGTGCCCGGCGGACGGCGCGATTGTGCAGTACCAGAACGGCATCGTGGACTTCCAGCAGGAGAACTGCATCGGCTGCGGCTACTGCATCTCCGGCTGTCCCTTCGACATCCCGAAATTTAATCAGGCGACGAAGAAAGTCTACAAGTGCACGCTCTGTTCAGACCGCGTCGGCGCGGGGCTGGAACCGGCGTGCATCAAGGCGTGCCCGACGGGTTGCCTGCACTTCGGCACGAAGGAAGACATGCTGTCGCTCGCGGGCACACGCGCCGCTCAACTGAAGTCGAAAGAGGCGCAGGGTGATTTTGTGATGCCGAACGCGGGCGTCTATGATCCGCAATCAATCGGTGGCACGCACGTTATCTACGTGCTGCACGACATCACGAAGCCGGAACTCTACGGCGGACTGCCCGCGGCCCCCGTCATCCCGCCGAGCTACACCATCTGGAAGTGGCTCGCCAAACCGACCGGTCTCGCGATGGCGATGTTCGGCGTCGTCGACGCGCGAATTCGGCGGGCTAGGCCACACGCTTGTCCGGCGTGGGGAACTCCTGCGCCATCCCGTCTACACGCGATTCCTGCACTGGTCTGTGGCGATCTTCTTCACGCTCTCGCTCCTGTCCGGCTTCGCCATCTACTCGCCGTGGCTCTATCGCTGGCTGACGCCCATCTTCGGCGGCGGGCCGATGACGCGCTTCCTGCACCCTTGGTTCGGCCTCTTCTTCGACATCGCGTTTCTCTTCCAGTTCATCAACTGGTTCGCGCCGATGACTTGGACAAAGACCGACAGCAAGTTCGTCCGGCACATGAAAGAGTACGTCTCGAACGAAGAGAAGCTTGAGGCGGCGGAGACGGGCTTCTTCAACGGCGGGCAGAAGCTTTACTTCTGGGCCATCGTCGTGAGCGCCGTGCTGTTTCTCATTACCGGCGTGCTGCTTTGGTTCGACGACACCTTCCCGCGCTGGCTCGTCGCCGTCAGCTACGTGCTGCACGACATCGCGGGGCTTCTGATGCTCGCCGGTTTCGTCGTCCACGTTTACGAAGGCACGGCGGCGCAGCCCGGCACGTTCCGTTCGATGACGGAAGGCACTGTGACGGAAGAGTGGGCGTGGACGCATCACCCCGCGTGGTACGCGGAAGTGACGGGACGCGACCCACGCGAAGAATACGAACGCGCCGCGCGCCGCCGCGACGAGCGCGAGCGCGCACTGGATGAATCGGAGCGTGAGCAGGACGCGCGCGAACCCCGCGTCGAAGCAAAACCGCCGCGACCACCGAGCCGTTGATTACATCCTGCCGATGAGGGGCAGGCAGTCGCGAAGCACGCCGATCACGCCTGCCCCTGTTCAGACAGAAAATGAAAGTGTTAAAGTTCAGGCATGCAACCGCTCGATGAGTTGTTGGAAGAGTGCGGACGCCTGCACGGCCACATGTGCGCAGGGCAGTTGCTCGGCGCACGCATGGCCCTGCTTGGTTGCCGCCTTGCAGGCATCGCAGACCCGCGCGGCGCTGACCGCAAAAAGCTGATCGTGTGGGTCGAGATTGACCGCTGCATGGCCGACGCCGTGAGTGCCGCGACGGGCGTGCGTCTCGGCAAGCGGAGTCTGAAATATCTCGACTACGGCAAAGTGGCGGCGACGTTCTTCAACACAGAGACAAGCGAAGCGGTGCGCGTCGTCGCGCTCGAAGAATCAAGGCAACTCGCAGACGCGCGCCACCCGGAAATTGAAAGCAAGAAAGAGCGGCAGTTTCGCACCTACCGCGAGGCGTCGGACGAAGAGTTGTTCAAGGTCGAGCGCGTCCGCGTCGAGTACGGCGAGTTAGACGCGCCCGGCCACCCGCGCTCGCGCGTCCGTTGCGCGCTCTGCGGCGAGGGCGTCAACGACGGGCGCGAAGTGTTGAGCGACGAAAGCACGCCGCTCTGCCGCCCGTGCGCACGCGGCGGCTATTACACGCGGCTTTAGAAAAGCTCAATCAGTGTCGAAGGGGCTTGCGTCCAACGTGGCGGCGTTAAAAAAGCTTCGAGCCGGGAACGCAGAATCTACATGTCTCAAGTCTCGGAACAAAATGTGCTCGACGCCCTCCGGCAGATTCAAGACCCGGACTTACACAAAGACATCGTGCGCCTCGGCTTCATCAAGGATTTGAAGATCGAAGGCGGCGACGTTTCATTCCGCATCGTGCTGACGACGCCCGCGTGCCCCGTCAAGGAACAGATGGAGCATGACGCGCGCAGACTGGTCGGCGCGTTGCCGGGCGTTTCCAGCGTGAGCGTCACGATGGATGCCGAAGTGCCGAAGGGTCGCGGCCTGAGCGAAAAGATGACTGTGCCGGGCGTGCGTAACATCGTGGCAGTCTCTTCGGGCAAGGGCGGCGTCGGCAAGTCAACCATCTCGGTCAACCTCGCCGTTTCGCTCGCGCTCGACGGCGCGCGGGTCGGCTTGATGGACGCCGACGTGTACGGCCCGAACGTGCCGCAGATGCTCGGCGCGGGCCGCATCCGCCCGGAGATCGAGCACAACAAGATTCTGCCAATCAGCGCATACGGCGTCGAGTTGATGTCAATGGCTGTCTTGAAGCCGGGCGACGAGCCGATGATTATGCGTGGGCCGATTCTGCACGGGCTGGTCAAGCAGTTTCTCTCTGACGTGAAGTGGGGCGAACTTGATTACCTGATCGTGGACATGCCGCCGGGCACTGGCGACGTGCAATTGTCGCTCTCTCAGCTCGTGCCGGTGCAGGGCGCGGTGCTCGTGACGACGCCGCAGGAGGTCGCCGTCTCGGACGTGCGGCGCGCTTTGAGGATGTTCGAGACGGTCAACGTCCCCGTCCTCGGCGTGGTTGAAAACATGAGCTACTTCGTCGCGCCGGACAACGGACACCGCTACGACATCTTCGGCGAGGGCGGCGGACGCAAACTGGCCGAGCAGTACGGCGTGCCTTTCCTTGGGAGCGTGCCTCTGGGCATGGATGTGCGCGAAGGCGGAGACAAGGGCGTGCCCGTCGTCGTCGGCCATCCGGAATCCCCGCAGGCTCAAGCCCTGCGAAAAGTTGCAGAGGAGGTCGCGCGGCGAGTCTCGATAGAGGCGATGAAACCGGAACTGATCGTGCTACGCAAAGCCTGAAAGGCGCGGCGCGCAACGGGCTTGCTTCGGAAGGAGCGCAACCGATGCCGATGACTTACGCCTACACAGCGATCCCGGACGCAGCCGTCCCGCGCGCCGCGTCGGCGGTCTTCCAGCACCTGCTCGACGCTTACGCCAGCGAGACGAACAAGGTCGTCTCGCTCTGGCGCGAATTCACGCACGGCGATTTACAGTTTCGACCACACACGCGCTCCGCCACCGTCGAGGATGTTTTCAAGCACCAGCTTCTCTCCGAGCGACGCTTCTTCGGCGAGTTCCTCGGCTTGCCGGAGCCGCCCGCCGCCGAAGTCCCGCCGCCCGACCACGCGCCCGAAGATTACGCCGAGCGTCTTCGCCAACTCGCACTGCCCCGCCTGAGCTTTCTCGCGCCCCGGCAGGAAGGATGGTGGCTGGAGGTCGTCCCGTTCTTCGACGTGCGGCGCGAGCGCATCTGGATTTTCTGGCGTCGTGTTCTGCACACGGCGCACCACCGCACGCAGTTGGCGGTCTATCTCCGGCTGCTCGATAAGAAAGTCCCTTCCACGTATGGGCCGACGGCGGACGTGACGTGGGAAGGTGCTGATCCCACGCAGACGATACAGGCCGCGAGCCGGAAGTAATTTGAAGGTTGGTACGCTAATGATGAACACTCGTAGGAAGCAAAAGAGCGAAGGCGACGACGAACGCCGCGAAGGCGACGTGTGGAAGGGATTGGCGGCGGGTGTCGTCGGCGGTCTGGTTGCGTCTGCCGTGATGAATCAGTTTCAGGCCTTGTTGAGCAAACTGTTCGAGGGCGAAGAGAGGTCGCACGGAGGAAGTTGCCGGCACGGCGTTTCATTACGCGATGGGCGCGACATCGGGCGCTCTCTACGGAGCACTCGCCGAGGCTATCCCGGAGGTTAAGGCCGGCGTCGGCGTGCCGTTCGGCGCAGCCGTCTGGCTCATCGCGGACGAGGGCATAGTGCCTGCCGCCGGTCTCTCAAAATCGCCCACGGAATATCCGCTCTCGATACACGCCTACGCGTTCGCCTCGCATCTGGTCTTCGGGCTGACGACAGAGCTTGTGCGGCGCATCGTGCGCGACGCGTTGTAGTGTGTGAATGCGACAACCCGCGCGCACGGATTTAAGTTTTGATTATCGAAGAAGTAGACAAGGCTGATGGCTGGTGACACCGGCGCGCGAGCGTAAAAGATATGACGAAAGAATTCACTCTCTCGCCACTCGCCGAGCGCGTAGAGCGTGCGCGGCGGAGAAAGCACAAAATCTAAAACGCACGCTGTTTCACACAGGACTGGAGGATGTTTTGTGAAGTCGCACGAATCGCCGCAATCAAGCCGCGCTTGGGTCGCACGCGCGTTCACGGCGGTGGAAGACATCGTCTACATTGGCCTCGGACTGCTTCTGGGCGGCAGTTCGCTCGTCCTTTTAGTCAGCGGCATGATCAGTTTCGGGCAGAATCTGGTGGCCGGGTCATTGACGACGAACATCGTCGCTCTGCTCGACCGAATTCTGCTGATTCTGCTGGTCGTGGAGTTGCTGTACACGGTACAGGTTTCGTTCCGAGAGCATGGCCTCATACCGGAGCCGTTTCTCCTCGTCGGTCTCATCGCCGGAATCCGGCGCGTACTTGTTCTGACCGCAGAGTTCGCGCAAGTCCACGACAAGCCCGACGCGACGTTTCAGCACCTCATCGTGGAACTCGTCGTGCTCACGTTTCTGATAGTCGCACTCGTCATCGCGCTGGTTCTCTTGCGAAAGCGAGGAGGAGTACCAGTCGCCGAGCGCGCGACGTGAGCGCCTCCTGAGAAATTCAGTCCTCAAGAAGATTTGTTGATTCCGCCAACGGGTTTGTCGCCTCAAGCGTGTTGAATTCCTGAGCGCCCCGCGCCTTAGCGGTAACAATCCCGCCTCTGTCGTTCGACATTACGGCAGTCCCGCCCTCGTCTCACATCCTCTCGCCATCTATGGCATACTTCAGAGGAGACATAATCCGACAATGACGAACCCGTTCGCTTTCAGATGAGCATTATTCCACCACTCGCATTCCTGTTTGGACGAACCCGCGCCTCCTCCGACGGGCGCGACGAGTTGCCGATTCGCGAGGAGTTGTACAGCGTCGAGCGTTTGGAGCAGTACGCCGCGACGCTCGCCGCCGAGCACCACGTCTCGGACACGCCGCGACGCGGGCGAAGGCTCCTGCCGCGTCTCGAAGAGAACGGTCGGCAACTGGTCGCTGCGTACCGCTCGCTCGCAGAGGCCATCCGTGGCGAGCACGCCATCTCGCCCGCCGCCGAATGGCTCGTTGACAACTTCCACATCGTCGAAGAACAATTGCGCGAAATTCGCGAAGACCTCCCCGTCGGCTTTTACAGGGAACTGCCCAAGCTCAGGAGCGGCGAGATGGAAGGCTTCCCGCGCATCTACGCTCTCGCCCTCGCGCTCATCGCGCACACCGACAGCCACCTCGACACAGAGACGCTGCGACGCTTTATCGCGGCCTACCAGCGCATCACGCCGCTCTCCATCGGCGAATTGTGGGCCGCCGCGATCAGCCTGCGGCTCGCGCTCGTGGAAAATCTGCGACGCCTCGCCTCGCGCATCGTCGCGGCGCGCGAGGCACGCGCGGAGGCCGACGCGCTCGCCGACAAGCTGCTTGCCATCGCGGAGCGGCAGCCTGAAGGCATGACCGCTCTGCTCGCGGGGCGTCTGGGCAAGCGAGAGGACTTGGATCGCGCCTTCGTCGTGCAGTTGACGCAACGCCTGCGCGACCAGAACCCGGCGGTCGTGCCCGTCTTCGACTGGCTCGAACGGCAGTTGCAGCGGCGCGGGCAGAGTACAGAGCAGATCGTCCACCTCGAACACCAGCGGCAGGCCGCCGCGCAGGTCACGGTCGGCAACATCATCACCTCGATGCGCCTGCTCTCGACGCTCGACTGGCGCGACTTCTTCGAGAGCGTAAGCCTCATAGACCCCGTGCTCGCGGAAGACCCTGCGGGCGTCTACGCGCGCATGAACTTCGCCACGCGCGACCGCTACCGCCACGTCGTCGAGCGCCTGAGCAAACGCACGAAGGCGACCGAACTGGAAGTAGCGCGCGAGTCTGTACGAATGGCCGCCGCATCGCATCACTCCGACCAGCGCGACGACGCGCGCTCGCACGTCGGTTTCTACCTGATAGACGACGGCGGCGAGTTGCTGGAAAAACATTTTGCCTACCGCACGCGCCTGCGTGAGCGACTGTATCGCACCGTCATCGCGCACCCGACCGTTTTTTATCTCGGCACGTTTTCGCTGATGACGGCGCTCGTCGTCGCCCTGCTCGTCTACGGCGCATACCGCGCGGGTGCGAGCCTCGCCGTGCTCGCAGGCCTCGGCGCGCTGTCGCTCATCCCGGCCAGCGACCTCGCGCTCGGCGTGCTCAACTGGGACGTGACGCACTTGCTCGGCCCGCGCCTGCTGCCTTCGATGGAAAGTGAAGACGGCGTTCCCGCCGGCGCGCTGACGCTGGTCGTCGTGCCGACGATGTTGACGAGCGAGGAGGGTGTTGACGAATTGCTGGAGAAGCTCGAAGTCCACTATCTCGCCAATCAGGATGAAAATCTCTACTTCGCCCTGCTCGGAGATTTCGCAGACGCCGCGCGAGAGGAGACGCCTGAAGATGCTGCGCTGTTGGATTCGGCCTTCGTCGGCATCGAAGAGTTGAACGCACGGCATCACGACGGCGACCCGCACGCCAAACGCTTTCACCTCTTCACGCGCCGCCGCCTGTGGAACGAGAGCGAAGGGAAGTGGATGGGCTGGGAGCGCAAGCGCGGCAAGCTCGAAGAGTTTAACCGCCTGTTGCGCGGCGCGCGAGATACGACGTTCGCGGTCGCCACGGCAGACCCCTCGCTGCTCGCGAAAATCCGTTACGTCATCACGCTCGACTCCGACACGCAACTGCCGCGCGACGCCGCGCGCCGTCTCGTCGGGGTCGCGCTGCATCCGCTGAACCGCCCGCAGTATGACCCGCAGGCCGGGCGCGTCACGCGCGGCTACGGCATCTTGCAGCCGCGCGTCAGCGTGACGCTTGAGAGCGCCGCGCGTTCGCGTTTCGCGCGCGTCTTCTCCGGCAACACAGGCATTGACCCGTACACGACCGCCGCCTCGGACGTTTATCAAGACCTCTTCGGCGAGGGCAGTTTCACCGGCAAGGGCCTCTACGACGTGGACGCTTTCACGCGCGCACTGGACGGGCGCGTGCCGGAAAATTCGCTGCTCAGCCACGACCTCTTCGAGTCGCTTTATGCACGCGCCGCGCTCGTCACGGACATCGAACTCCTCGACGACTATCCGGCGCACTACGACACCTTTGCCAAACGCCAGCACCGCTGGACGCGCGGCGACTGGCAGATCGCGCGCTGGCTCTGGCCCATCGTGCCGGACGCGCAGAGGCGCAAAACGCGCAACACGCTGCCGCTCATTTCGCGCTGGAAAATTTTCGACAATCTGCGGCGCAGCCTCGTCGCGCCCTCCGTCCTGCTCTGGCTCGTCGCGGCGTGGACGATTCTGCCCGGCTCGCCCGCGCTCTGGACGCTCTTCGTTGTGCTCACGCTGGCCTTCCCCGTCTACGCGCACGTCACGACGAGCCTGCTGCTGCACCCGCGCGGCATTCCCTGGACGAGCCACTTCTGGAGCGTCTGGGGCGACGTTGTGACGAATACCACGCAGATCGCGCTGACCGCCACCTTCCTCGCGCACCAGGCTTATCTGATGCTCGACGCCGTTGCGCGCACGCTCTGGCGCAAGCTCGTTTCGCGCCGTCACCTGCTCGAATGGACGCCCCGTCGTCGCGCACCGCACCTCTCCGACGAACACGGGGCTGCTCCTGCTCTCGACCGCCGCCGCCCACGATTTCGGCTATCTCGGCACGCTGGAACTCGTCGAACGCCTCGAACTGACTTTCGCGACGCTCGGCAGGCTGCCGAAATTTCGCGGCCACTTCTTCAACTGGTACGACACGCGCACGCTCGAACCGCTCGCACCGCAATACATCTCGACAGTGGACAGCGGCAATCTCGCCGGACACCTGCTCGCCGTCAAGCAGGCGTGCGTCGAACTTCCCGGCTGCACGCTCTTCGGCGCGCGGACGCTGCGCGGGCTGGCGGACGCCGTCGCGTTGATGCGCGAGGAGGCGGCCCGGCTCGGCGCGATTCGACAACGCACGGAAGTCGTGACCGTCAAACACCTGCGCGACGAACTCGACGCGTGCGCGCGGATCGTCGCGGGCG
>JAIVJG010000067.1 GCA_020200155.1 Acidobacteriota bacterium
TCGGAAGTCGCCGGGAGGAGTTACGACGCACAACGACCGGGCGCGCAGCAGGAAGGGAAAGATACGCCCGCGACTGCCACGGCGCGCGGTGAGCAGACAGTTGACGAACTGCGCCGCACGCGCTCAAGCCCACTCGTCCGAAAGATCGCGTCGGAGCACAACATAGACATCTCGCGTCTCGAAGGCACGGGCGCATCCGGGCGTGTCACTAAAAACGACATCCTGAGTTTCATCGAACTGGGCGGCACGACAGCAGCCGCGCACGCGTCGCAATCTTCGACACCGACCGCGCACGCGCCGGCACCTTCCGCGCCGACTGTGCAGCCCGGCGAGGGCGACCGCGTCGAGCCGATGAGCGTCATGCGCCGCAAAATCGCCGAGCACATGACGCTTTCGCAACGCACGTCGGCGCACGTCGCGACCGTCTACGAGATAGACATGACGCGCATCGCGCGGCTGCGCGAGCAGCACCGGAATTCTTTTCAGGAGCGCTACGGCACGAAGCTGACCTTCATGCCCTTCATCTTCCAGGCGGTGACGACCGCCATCCGCAACTTCCCCATCTTCAACTCGCAGGTGAGCGGCGACCAGATTATCTACAAGCGCGACATCAACCTCGGCATGGCCGTCGCGCTCGACTGGGGACTGATCGTCCCCGTCATCAAGCGCGCCGACGAGCTTTCGATACCCGGCCTCTCTCTCGCCGCCAACGACCTCGCCGACCGCGCCCGCGCCAAGCAACTCAAGCCGGACGAAGTCGGCGGCGGCACGTTCACCATCACCAACCCCGGCGTCTTCGGCGGACTCTTCGGCACGCCGATCATCAACCAGCCACAGGTCGCCATCCTCGGCGTCGGCACGATTGAGAAGCGCCCGAAGGTCATCACCACGCCCGAAGGCGACGACCTCATCGCGATCCGCCACATGGCCTACTTCGCCCTCTCGTTCGACCACCGCATCATTGACGGCGCAGACGCAGAACGTTTCCTCGGCTACGTCAAACAGTTGCTCGAAGCCGGTCAGTTCCAGATCTAACGGGTGGGGCTAAAAGATAAATCACAGGCACCACCTTGCCACGGGTTGACCCTCGAAAGACGCCCACAGCACACGATACGGCACATGCCGCTTGCGGCCACGCCCGCGTGTGCTGTTGAGGCGGTAGGTTGTGTCACGTCAAGCGACAACCGAAGAAGGGTAGGGGATTCTCCATGCCTTTCGTATACAATCACAGATGAAAATAACTGATTAAATATTGAAGGGGACAGCTATGGCATCAGACAATCATCCGCGTGAAGGCGAACAGGACTATCAGGCTGTGCCAGAGCAAGTGCAGAGACCGTCGGAAACAATACCTGCGCCGGTGCAAACGCTGGCGGCTTACAGTCAGGAACGCGCCAACATGAATGATGTTATGCGTTCGTTGATAAGCCATCGCAATTGGCTCGCGCCGCTGACGCTGTTCGCGCAAAACAGCGAAGAAACCCGCGTCGTTGCCGGCATGTTTATACTCAGCACGGAAGCGCAAATAACGCCGGGCGAGTTGTGGGTGTTCACAGACAGCGAAGCCGCTCTTCGCGCACAAGCGGCGGGCGCGTTGCTCGGCGCATATGCAAGCGGCATGACCGGAACAGAATTGTTCCGCAACGTCCCTCCCGATACAAAAACAGTGCGCGTCAATCCGGGTTCGCCGCGCGAATACACCTGGATATTTCAGGACGGCGGCGGCATTGAGGCGGGAAAAATTTGGGCTGACGCAATCGCACTCGAAGACAGTTTCGAGCAATGGCTTCAAACCGGCAAACCTGACAAAACAGCTTTCATCAATTATCGCGCCTTTCTGACGTTCGATCATTCGTCGGGGCCGGTTATCACGCTGCCCAACCAGTCTGGAATGTTGAATCCAGCCGTCGCCTTCACAGCACCGGATTGCGCTGACATGTTTTTATCTAAACTTAGCGAAGAACAACGCACGCAGATGCGGCAAGTCACCATTGATGGAAACACGTTGCTTGAGAAAGCGTCGCTTTTGGGCATTGATGGCGTGATTATTAATGTTTTCGGCCCCGGCGCGGCTTATGCCCTTCCCTTCAACAGCATCAGTTCTACTCATTAAACAAACAAATTGTTTGAATCCCGACTTGTGACAAAGAGGTGTGGCGATTTTCTGGATGGATTTGCCGGCCATGTTCGACGAGGACTCTCGGTTATGAAAAACGTTTCGGTGATTTATCTGATTTGTATTTTTCTGGGTGCGGGTTCGTTGGCGAACGCGCAAAGCGCGTCCAAATGTTTCCGGGCCGATTGGTTGCAGGGAGAACGCACCGTCAACTTTACGATTAACGGCAGCAAGGTGGCGGGAACATTCTCGGTCGGGAGTGGCGACGACCACACACGCCGCGACGCAACTTACGAGTTTAGCGGAACGCTCAGAGGCAACACTTTGACAGTCGCATTTGCCGACAACAAGATGCCCGATGTCGCGCCCTCTGAGATGAAGAGTTTGATTTGGACGCTGGTGAAGTCCGGCGATAAAGAATCCTTGCGAATCAAATTCCACGGCAAAAACTATCAGACGAATAAGTATGAAGATCGTTTCGCTGATTTTGAATCGTGCGGCAGCGGAGGCTATACAGCCTTAGCGAAGACGGCGCAAACGGTTCACTTCGCCAAAGGTGCGAGTTCGGCAAGCATCGGGCTGAAGTCTCACAGCGAATTTCAAGCGATGAGAAGTCCCGCGACGTTTTTGATAAACGCCGCCAAGTCGCAATCGCTTGAGATTAGAGCAGACGGTTGCACTATCGAGGTTTATCTGCCGAACAAGAAAATTTACGAGTTCGTCGAATGGGAAGACAAAGGCAAAAAGACCTTCGCCAGTCCCCGGATTGACAGGATGCTCATCGAGGCGCTTCCCGAAACCGGAACTTACCTTATCGTGCTGCGGAAACCATCTGAAAATATGCGACCGGAAACGGTAACTTTCAAAGCGACGAACTAAAGAAAAGGTATGGGTCGAACAAGATGGCAAGAGCGAAGCACGTCATACCGGAGATGAAAACAGTCCTGCCGGCGAGAAGGATTCTTTTGGCGCTGTTGATGTTGGTGTATGTTGCCGCACCAGCTACGGCGCAGAAGACGGATGACAATCCGGCGAACTGGTGTCGCAACGGGCTGTTCCCATCTGACGCAGCGGAGTTCAGGTTAGCGAAGGTTGGCGGCAACCGGACAGCACGGATCCACTTCCTTAACGATGACGACGGCTGCCCCAGCCCCGAAGTAAAGTGTGAGACGAAGAGTTACCTCATCACTGGAGATCAGGTACTGGTGTCGAGGAAGTACGGCTCATGGGTTTGCGCTTGGTATCAACCGCGCAAGGGTAGTGAAACAGTCGGCTGGCTCCCGGTGGAGAGCCTGATTATTTCAAGGCAAGCCGCAAGCCCCGCCTTAGAAAAGTGGATCGGTCGGTGGAAGTATGACGATCAAACATTAAACATCCGGCGCGATAGCAAATCGGGGACTCTGCTGGTTAAGGGTGACGCCATCTGGCGAGGTCTTGGTGATAACGTTCATGTCGGCAGCGTTGAAGCCGGTTCGTCACCTCAAGGCAACAAACTTATTCTCATTGAAGAAGAATGCCGGGTCACACTCAAGTTGGTTGGCGACTACATCGTCGCCAGTGATAACGCAGAGTGCGGCGGCGCGAATGTGCGTTTCAACGGAGTCTACCGGAGAGAGCGATGAGATGATCTAACTGCCGCGCGGCTAACCCCACAGCTAACATGAAAAATGCTCTGACAATTCTAGCGCTACTGGTTTGCTCCTGCTCCGTTCTCGCTTCCGGCAACAGGACGCACGAGCTACACATCGGCGTCGAGTTGACGACGGGCGAGCACAGCAAGGACAGCAGTTCTGAAACGACGACGATTACCGTCGAGCGGGACGCGATTGTGTGGGAGCAGGCTTTTAGCGGGCGCAGGGGGAGAGGAACGCCTCCTTTGCGGAAAAGGTTTAGATTGTCGCCCGCAGACAGAGGAAATCTCATCAATTTGGTTAGATCAAACAATTTGCTTGTAACGGATTCAATCGAACTTCCGCGAGATGGCTCAAACTTTAGATACTTTGAGATTTCGGTTGATTTAACTCTGGGCGCAAAGAAAGGGGCGATCAACATCAGCGCGCCGAGAACCGCCGTGACGATCAAAGAGAAAAGGCTCTATCAAAACACTCTAACTCTGGTCAAAGAGCTTTATCGAATTATGCACAATCAGGATAAGAACGTTCATTTTGAAGAGTTAATTCTTGAACCGGTAAGGCGATAATCAGGCGAAACGCGGAAATGAAAAATCTGTTTACCAGAACATACCGGCGGAAGAATGTCGGTGACCCGGATGGGGCCTTTTCAGTGGCGTTGTGTTTGTTAGGGCTAACCTTTCTACTCTTTTCCAGTAGCTCCTCTGCTCAAACCGGCGAGAAGCCAACTGCCCCATCTAACTCCGCCGGCTTGCCGCGTCCTTTCGCACAGTTTTCCACGAGCGACGTTCTCAAACAGATTTCCCCCGGCTACGATCCGGCCACTGGAAGAATGTCCGGCATCATTAACAAGGAGAGAAAGCCCGCACTAGTCCAAATTGAAAAGACCGGACTCTGGAAAGTTCAAGGGCAAGACCATTTGGTCGTGCTGGTGGGCGTTATTGCGGATGATGATGGCCCCGCCGGACTATGTGGTAATTGCTTGATGAACAGCTTCCTCGCAGTGCTTAAGAAGAGAGGGACTGCTTTATCGCTGGTCGCGAGGCAATTGACTCTTCCCACTTCCGGAGCGCCCGTCGAGGATGAATCTCTCGATCCGAACGAAGTAATCGAGATTTCGGGGCACGACAATGTTGCCCTTGATCTCGCCCCTTATAATCTCAACAACCGGGAGACGCTGATCGGGGTCAGGTTGGAACACATCTGGCTTCCGACTTCGGATTGGTCAACTTCATTATCGCTTTACCGAATCGAGGGCGAACGATTAAGGGAGGTCTTCCGTGCGCCGGTGGTGGAGCGGGTGTATCCAGCCGATTCTGATCGCAATGGTAGGACAGTTGAAAAGACAACCTCCACAATATCATGCGCGCCAGCGCGCCAGCCGACGAACCACGGGTTCAATGACCTTGTCATCAACAAGATTACTGTTCGGTGCTTTAACAAAGATAGAGATGAGGATTGCGATTCAAAGCATGAAGGGTTTAGACAGATAAGAACTCAAACAGAGTTGTGGCAATTCGATGGGCAGCGATACGTTCATGCCGCGCCCTTAAAGCGATGACAAGTCTTGTAACTCGATTTGATTGTGGAGGGACGACCGCTTGAAGAGAGAGGCCGTCGAAGTTTCATGCAGCGTTCCTATCCGGCGTTCACTTTGGACGAGCTTCCGGATTGGGGTTGGGGCGCTCGTTGTTTCCTTGCTGCTGGCCGTCGCGCTCGCAGGCTTACTGCTGCTGCTGTTGCCTGTCAACGTTAATGGGGCAGTGATTATCATCATCTTCGGCCTCCTCTGGTTCGGTATCTTCTTCATCAGCCTTCCCCGGCAACGGCGCTATGCGCGCTCACTGGATTTGCGACGACCCGGTATCCGCCTCGCCGATGGCTTGCTGACGATTCCTGTTGACGACGACCTCACGCTGTACTTCAAACTTGATGAGCCGCACGAGATGTTGTTCGGCTGGTATGAGGTCTTAATAAAGAGCACCGGCGGGCCTACCACCAACACGCGCGGTTTGATGACCTACGCGATTTTGTCGCAGGCCGGACAACAGTTATTGCTGAAAGCCGAGGAGTCTGTTCGAGAGGCGCAGGCGGCAGGCTGGCCGAACGCGACGAGATCGGCGACGCCCGCTCTCAGCGTACGCCTCTGGGCAAGCGATCTCGTGATTTTGATCGAAGCGATGCGAGCGCGCCCGACTGTAGCTGAGCTTCGGACAAGTGAGAGCACGGAGTTATGTTGCGGTCAAGTGGCGATTCGATAATATTTGAGTTTTGCACAACAAAAACGGCTATGCGGCCACCCCAGCGTCTTGACTTGCCCGGCTCGTTCGTTAAGAATCCGTGCGATTCAGGGAAATCAACAACATCTCCTCGCACGGTTTCACCAAATGGCGGGACTCAATCAGGCGCTCGACGGTTGAACTTCGGCGACGAACCGTAAGGCAAACAACGGAGCTACGGGTTCGTTGCGGGCGTGGGCAAACACGGAAGGGGCGCGCGAAGCTTCCCGGCAACTTTCGCAAAATGGAGAATTAAAAGAGATGACTAATGTGTCAAGAAAAATCAGTTTGATCGGACTTACTTTCGCATTGGCGCTGGGGCTGTCGTCGCTGGCGCTGGCGCAGACCGGCGGCACTTCCACGGCGAATTCGCGCACGGTCGCGTCGGGTCAGAAGATGAAAGTCAAAGGCGTCGTCGTGCGCCGCGACGCAGACACCTTCGTCGTGCAGGACGCCAATGGCGTGCAGACCACTGTCGCGCTCAACGACCGCACCAGCGTCAAGACGAAGGGCGGATTCCTGCGTGGCGGCACGAACTACGGCGTGACCACCATCATGCGCGGCCTCAATCTCGAAGTGGACGGGACGGGCGGCGGCAACGGTCAACTCGTCGCCGACAAGATCAGGTTCAACGAGGGCGACTTGAGGACGGCGCGCACGGTCGAGGCCAATGTCACGCCGGTCGAGAATCGCGTCGGCGCGGCTGAGAACAGAATCGGCGAAGTCGAGCAGAACTCGCAGCGCCTTTCGGGACAACTCGACGAACTCGCCGCCGTCTCAAACGCCGCGCGCGGCGGCGCGAAGGCCGCGCAGGAAACGGCTGACCGCGCGGTCGCCGGCGTCGGCGCAACCAACGAGCGCATCTCCGCTCTCGACGATTATCAGGTGCAGAACAACACCTCCATTCTCTTCAAAGTCGGCAGCGCCGCGCTTCTGCCCGACGCCAAGCAGCAACTCGACCAACTCGCACAGCAGGCTCTGAGCGCCAAGGGCTACGTGCTTGAAGTCGGCGGCTTCGCCAGCGCAGACGGCAGCACCGAAGCGAACCGGCGACTGAGCCAGCGCCGCGCCGACACGGTCATCCGCTACCTTGTCGAGAACCATCAGATACCGCTGCGCCGCATCATCACTCCGTATGGCTTCGGCGAGTCGAACGCCGTCGCGGACAACGCCACGCGCGAGGGCCGGCAGCAGAACCGGCGTGTCGAAGTCAAGGTGCTCGTCAATCGCGGCATCATGCAGGGTGCGCCGAACATGTCGGCCCCGCCGAGCGACAACCCACAGTAACGTCTTCGCGGGCGACTACGAAATAACAGGTGACGGGACGACAACGGTTCCGTCACCTGTTACTTTGTGGGAAAGGCATTCCCGCCTGTCCGTATGTTTACGACAAGGAACCTGAAAGTGATTAATTCACACGGCATGAAGAGAAAGACCTCGACGCTCTTGCTCCTGTTGGGAATCTTCGCGTCTGAAGAAGACGATGAAGTCGTGCGCGTGACCTCGAACCTCGTGGTCGTGCCCGCCTCCGTCTCGGACGCGAACGGTGATCCTGTTCAGGGCTTGAAGGTCGGCGACTTCCGTCTCGAAGAGGAAGGACGGACGCAGGAGTTGACTGCGGTCGGCGACGCGGAGCAAGTGCCGCTCGACATCGCTGTTCTGTTCGACGTGTCGTCGAGCGTCATGGGGAAAACCTTTTTCACACTTCAACAGGAGGCCGCCGCCCGCTTCCTCAAACAAGTCTTGAAGCCATCGGATCGCGCCGCCATTATCACCATCGCCGACAAGCCCGTGCTCATCCAGCCGCTCGCTTCAGCCGAGACGACGACAGCCAGGATCGTCAACATCCCGGCGGCGACCGCCAGCGTTCCGACAGCTTTCTACGACGCCGTCAGCTTCGCGGCGAAATATCTCAACGAGAATGCGCCCGGCAATCACCGGCGCGTCATCCTCGCCATCTCCGACGGCGACGACAATTTCAGCAGCAGTGTGCGCGAGCAGAGCATCGCGGAGTACGAGGCGGAGCAGAAGGCAGAAAGTGCGGGGGCCACGCGCCAGCAGGTGCGCGCCGCCGCGCGCAGGGACTTGCAGGCGCGACACCAGCGCGCCGTGCTCGGCGTGCAGCGCGCCGTGCAGGGCGCAGACGCCGTCTTCTACTCGATCAATCCGGGCGGGCCGTCCGTCCGCCTGAACGACATCAGCACGCGTGCGCAGAACGGCATGCGGCAAGTCGCGGAAGCCACCGGCGGCACGGCCTACGTCCCCGAACGCAACGACGACCTCGAACGCATCTTCCGGCAGATCGCCGCCGAACTTAGAGCGCAGTACCTCCTGCAATACCTTTCCAGCGCCGACGCCCCGGCGGGCAAGTTCCTCAAGATCAAAGTGCTCACGCCCGCGCGCCCCGCTCTCCGCATCCGCGCGCGGCAGGGGTATTAC
>JAIVJG010000068.1 GCA_020200155.1 Acidobacteriota bacterium
ACTTTGTCCGCTCAAACGGATGCGCCGGTCTTGAACTTTGCGCCGCGCGGTGCTACGGTTGGGGCAATCCCGGATCGGTTCGGAAAAGTTTTTAACTTCTACAACGAGAAAAGCGAGGAGTTCAGAAGATGCCTCTTGAAGCACTCGGAATGATCGAGACGAAAGGCTTCGTCGGCGCGGTCGAAGCTGCGGACGCGATGGTCAAGGCCGCCAACGTCCAGCTCATCGGCAAGGAATACATCGGCGCGGGCTACGTGACGATCTTCGTGCGCGGCGACGTGGGCGCGGTCAAGGCCGCGACCGACGCCGGAGCAGCAGCCGCGCGGCGAGTCGGCGAACTAATCAGCGTCCACGTCATCCCGCGCCCGCACGGAGAAGTCGAGCGCGTGCTGCCCAAAAACGGTCGCACAGGCTACAGCCCCGACGAGCGCGCACTACAGGGCGGCGCAGGCGGCCAGCTTGGCGAAGGCGAACAGGGCCGCTCCCTCCCCGCAGGCTCGCGCGAGAACAGCAAAGAGCGGAGTAAATAGTGAATGGTAAATGGTGAATAGCTCCTTCCATTTACCATTTACCATTCACCATTTACCATTCACCTGCTTTTGGGAGGTGTGCGATGTCGGTGGACAAAGACCTCGTCTCGGTGCAACAGGCGCGTGATCTGGTGGAAGCCGCGCACCGCGCGCAGGGTGCGCTGGCGCGCTTCGATCAGGCGAAGATAGACCGCATCTGCGGGGCGATGGCGGCGGCGGCTTTGAGAGAGTCGGCACGGCTCGGCGCGTTGGCGGTGGAGGAGACGGGCTACGGCGTCCCCGACGACAAGCGCGAGAAGAACCGCTTCGCTGCCGAGGACGTGTGGAGTTTCTTCAAATCTCTACGCACGGTCGGCGTCATCAACGAATCGAAGGACGTGTTGGAGATAGCATCGCCGCGCGGCGTCGTCGCCGGCATCATCCCTTCGACGAATCCCACCTCGACGGCCATCTTCAAAATTCTTATCTCGATCAAGGCGCGCAACGCCGTCGTCCTCTCGCCGCACCCTTCCGCCGCCAAATGCATTAACGAAACCGCGCGCGTGATGCGCGAGGCGGCGGTCAGGGAGGGTCTGCCGGCGGAGGCCATCGGCTGCATGTCAACGGCGACCATCGAGGGCACGGAAACGTTGATGAAGCACAAGCAGACCGCCGTCATCCTCGCGACGGGCGGCATCGGGCTGGTGCGCGCGGCTTATTCGTCGGGCAAGCCCGCGTTCGGCGTCGGCCCCGGCAACGTGCCCGTCTTCATCGAGCGCACGGCTGACGTTCCCCTCGCGGTGCAGAACATCCTGACGGGCAAAACTTTCGACAACGGAACCATCTGCGCCTCAGAGCAGGCCGTCGTCGCAGACGCCCCGGTCGCGAAGCAGGTACGGCAGGAATTCGAGGCGCAGGGCGGACACTTCCTCAACGCTTCGGAAGCAGACCAGTTGGCGAAGGTCGTCTCGACGCCGCAGCGGACGCTCAACCCCGGCATCGTCGGCAGGTCTGTCGAAGTGATCGCGAAGATGGCGGGCCTGAGCGTTCCGCCGGGCACGCGCTGCCTGATGGCGGAAGTCGGCGGTGTTGGACGCGAGCACCCGCTCTCTATGGAAAAGCTTTCGCCCATCCTCGCCTTCTACGTAGAGGACGGGATGGAGCGAGCCGCCGCGCGCTGCTTCGAGATTCTGTCTTACGGCGGAATGGGGCACACCGCCGGCATACACACGCGCTCGCGCGAGATGGCGCGGGCTTACGGCACAGAGATGCCCGCCTCGCGCGTCGTCGTCAACACGCCGACGACGCACGGAGCCATCGGCTTCTCGACGGCGCTCCCGCCTTCGATGACATTGGGGTGCGGTTCGTGGGGCGGCAACGTCACCTCCGACAACATCTCGCCCTGGCACTTGATGGACATCAAGCGCGTCGCGTTTGAAACCAGACCCGTGCCGAGCAAGCGACCCGCGCGCACGTCGCAGCAACCGTCCGCGTCGCCGCTCCAACCCGCGCCCGCCATGCGCGGCGGAGGCGGCGAAATGAAAAGCGACTTCAACGTCGAAGAGATACATCGCGGCCCAGTCAGCCGCGAAGACATCTCGAAGATCGTTGACCGCTTCTTAGACAACCGACAGGCGAGCCAGCCCTCGCAGTCGCCGACCGGCGCGCCGCTCCACGCCGCGCAGTCGCCCGCGCCGATTCAAACCGGCGTGGACATCGAGCCGCAGCGCGTCTCGCCTTCGGGCGGGGCCTCTCCGCAGCCGGAGGCCGCTCCGACCGTGCAGTCAAACGGCGGCAACGGTTCGCCGTCGCAAGGCGCTCCGACGGCGACGACGCCCGCTGCGCAGTCGCCGGGAGGAAACGGCAATCAGTCTTCCGCCGGCAGTGGAGGGCAGGCGTCGTCCAACGGCAAGCGCGTCGTGGACTTCGTCTGCGAGGACGACGTGCGCCGCGCCATCCCATTGGCGTACTGGCGGCAGAGTAAGACGGAAGATATCGTCGAATCTTTACGGCCAGGGAAGAGCGAAGCGCTGAAGGTCAAGTCGGACGGGGCAGTTCTCAATGGCAACGTCCGCGTCAAGGTGCTTGAGGAGCGGGGCTACAATATCAACGGCCTGGAGCGCGAGCTTGTTTAGTCCTGATGGGGTAAGCATATGACAGTTAACGAGGCCATCGCTGCTTTTTCCTCTTATTCTGCCGAAGAGAAAAAAGAGTTTCTCGCGCAGTTGACTTATGAACTGACCGTCCTTGCGCGGGGCTGTTATGAGGCGGGACAGGACGGGCTGAACGATCCGCAACGCATGCGCCGCATCAATGAGGTGCAGCATCGCGTCAGCGCCTTCCTGTGGGCGTTGCTGCGCGACGACCCGCTCCGTTTCCCCGATGAGCTTTTGGTGAGACTCATTATGGAGCAGCCGGGTGACACGGCGCTCGAACAGCAGTTGAGCACGGCTTTCGCACGGTTGGCCGCGCAACGTCTGACCGCCGCGTAAGATGCTTCGGACAAATCTCAAATAAATGTTTTTAGGCAAAGTTGTAGGCACTGTCTGGTCAACGAAGAAGTCGCCTGATCTCGAAGGCATCCGCTTCCTCGTCGTGCACCCGATTGATCTGGACAAGGAGCCGACCAAAAACATCGTCGTCGTCGCAGACCGCCTCGGCGCGGGCGTCGGCGAGACGGTGATGTGCGCCTACGGCAAGGCGGCGCGCACGGCCATCGGCAATCAGGAGATGTCAATCGAGGCGGCGGTCGTCGGCATCATAGACCGCGTGGACATACAGGAAGACCTCGCGCGCTCAGACGAACTCATCGAAGCGTCGCGCGAACTTCGTGCGGGAGATAACGGAAGGCGATAAAAAGTGATGAGTGATGAGTGATGAGCGGTGAACGCAAAAACGCTTCCACACGTCACACGTCAGACATCACTCGACACTTGAGCGAAATGGCGAATGAAGAACTGATTTACCGGATTACGCGGGCGGTTTACGGTCGGTTGGGCGCGGGCGCAGACGAGCAGATGGTTGAAGCGTTTGTGATGGACATCTACCGCGCGATTGAGCCGATCATCGAAGCGGAGGGCGGTGCGGCGAAAGGTGCGCGGCAGGCGTCGGGCGGCGGAGAGGGGCGCGCGGATCGTCTCATCGTCTCTGTCTTCGGCGTTGACCATCCCGGCATCGTCGCCGCCGTCTCGCAAATTCTGGCCGAGGCAGGGTGCAGCATCCTCGACATCAACCAGACGGTCGTCGGTGGCAAGTTCGCGATGATTATCGTGGCCGACATCTCGCGCGCGAAAGAGTCTGCCGCCGCGCTCAAAGATCACTTCCGGCAGGAGGGCGAGCGCCTCGGTGTCCGCATCTACGCACAGCGCGAAGACCTCTTCAACGCGATGCACAGGATATAACCTCGAAGATGAGCGATACTTTGCCCCGCTTAAAGTGGCGTTCGCGTTGAATAGAGAAGATTGACCGCCTCGGGTGGGCGGCTGGCTTCTCATTCACGAGCTACGGGTTGCGCGTGGGCGTCCGTGTCAATCGCGCGGACGCGCTCGGACGCATCGCGGAGCACCTTCCGGCGGGGTGGAAGCCGTCGCCCGCGCCAATCGTCGAGCGCCTTTATTCACTCGTCATCGGCGGCGAAGCCAAGAGGCCGGGAGTCCGGCACTTCAGTTTGCTCTACGGAGACATTGATAAACTCGCACGAACGCACGACGCGGAGCAGGTGTTCGAGCAGTTTGAGTCGAACTTGCGTCTCTTCGTCGCGGAGTGGGCGCGCCGACGTGTCTTTGTGCATGCGGGCGTCGTCGCTTGGCGCGGGCAAGCCGTGCTCGTGCCGGGGCGCACGCACACGGGCAAGACGACGCTGGTGGCCGAACTCATCCGCGCCGGCGCGACCTACTACTCGGATGAGTTCGCGGTGCTCGATGAACGCGGGCGCGTACATCCTTATGCCAAGCCGCTGGCGGTCAGAGAGGGAGAAAGCGCGAAGCAAAAGAATTACGGCGTTGATTTTTTCGGCGGCACTTCGGGCGTCAAGCCTCTGCCGGTTGCTCTGGTGGTAGCCAGCCAGTACAAAGCCGGTGCGCGCTGGCGTCCACGCGCTCTCTCGGCGGGGCAGGGAATGCTGGCGCTGCTGGACAACACCGTCTCTGCGCGCCGCGAGCCGGAGAGGGCTTTATCCGTACTACAGCAAGTCGTCGCACGTGCGCGCGTGCTCAAAGGCGTGCGCGGCGAGGCTCACGAAACAGCGAAGGCGATCCTAGACCTTCTTAACCGTTCCGAAGGGGAGGGATGATATGAAGATACGCTCCGAGCAAGTTGTCCCACTCGCGCGCAACAGGCGGAATCGTCACGCAGGAATTGCCGGACGACTTGATGATATACGACACGAAAAGGCATTAGGTGCATTGTCTGAATAAAACTCCCGTGGCGATCTGGCGACAGTACTGATTCTCTTGCTTGATGTCTCTACCGGAAATCTCACGTCGGTGTCTGGTGTGCGGCGCGTCTGTGCGCGGCGGGGCGCGTTTCTGCCCGCAATGCGGTGCGAAATTCGATGACGATGCGCCGCCCGCGACGACGGGAGTTGACACGATTGTCGAACTGCCCGCCGCCGCGACGACGAGGGGCGACGGGGAAGCGCACACGGACACCGACCTGCTCTTTGAAGAAGAGTGGAGAGAATTCGAGTCTGTCATCAAAAAACCTGTTACGGAGGAGAGTCAGAAGGTCGTCGCGGAGAATGCGCAGGGCGCTGTCAGGGAGCCGGAGAGAGAGGCCGCGCGCACGTCCGAGCCGCCGCCGTTGAATGAAGAAGCTGCCCTTCCGTCGCCCGTCGCCGTCGGAGTCGCCGCGAAAGGTGCACGCGCTGCGGCAAACGTCAGGGAGGGCTTGCGCCCGCGCGTCGAGAAGGTGCGCGAGACTTCGATGGGCGTGCTGGAAGAAGCGTCCGAGGATTCGGGCCTGCGCTTCGTGCTCGTCGCGGTGGCGCTCTTTCTGGTCTTCCTGTTTCTCCTCTTCCTCAGCACCGTTATCAAGTAGAGGGCAAGCAAACTCCCGGAGATATGGAATACAGCCAGGCGGAAATTTTACAGACCGTGCGGATGACGGAGATGGAGCACCTCGACGTGCGTACCGTCACGCTCGGCCTCTCTCTGCGCGACTGCGTGCGCGATACCATAGCGGCCACAGCCGACTGCGTGCGCGAAAAGATGGAGCGCATGGCGGCTCGGCTCGTCCCCACCGTCAACGAGATCGGCGAGGAGTACGGCCTGCGTATCGCGAACAAACGAATTTCGATCACGCCCGTCTCTTTGATTGCGGGCAACGCGCGCACGACGGAAGAGTTGTTGACGCTCGCACGCGCGATTGACGAGGCGGCGAAGACGGTCGGCGTGGATTTCGTCGGCGGCTATTCGGCGCTCGTCCACAAGGGACAGACGCGCGCCGAGAGCGTCTTCCTCGACTCGATACCGGAAGCGCTCGCCACGACCGAGCGCATGTGTTCCTCGCTCAACGTCGCGACGACGCGCGCCGGCATCAACATGGACGCCGTCCGCCGCACGGGTCAACTCGTCAAGGAGATGGCTGAACGAACAAGCGAGCGCGGCGGGCTGGCGTGCGCCAAGTTCGTCTGCTTCGCCAACGCGGTCGAGGACAATCCTTTCATGGCGGGCGCGTTCCACGGCATCGGCGAGCCGGAAGCCGTCATCAACGTCGGGGTCTCCGGCCCCGGCGTCGTCAACCGCGCCGTCCGCCACGCGCCCGCCGGCACGCCGCTCGACGAGATGGCGGAGTTGATTAAGAAGCTCTCCTTCAAACTCGCGCGGGCCGGTGAACTGATCGGGCGCGAGGCCGCGCGCCGTCTCGACATACGCTTCGGCATCATTGATTTGTCGCTCGCGCCGACGCCCGTGCCCGGCGATTCGGTCGCGGAGATTATCGAGGCTCTGGGATTCGAGCGCGCGGGCACGCACGGCACGACCGCCGCGCTCGCGCTTCTGACCGATGCGGTGAAGAAGGGCGGCGCGATGGCTTCGAGCGCGGTGGGCGGCATGAGCGGCGCGTTCATTCCCGTCTCGGAAGACGCGGCGATGATTGACGCGGCGCGCGTCGGCGCGCTCTCGCTCGACAAACTGGAAGCATGGACGAGCGTCTGCTCGGTCGGCATAGACATGGTGGCCGTGCCGGGCGCGACTTCGGCTGAGACCATCGCCGCCATCATCGCAGACGAGATGGCTATCGGCGTGATGAATAACAAGACGACCGCCGTCCGCATCATCCCCGTGCCCGGCAGGAACGTGGGCGAGATGGTCGAGTTCGGCGGCCTGCTGGGGAGCGCGCCCATCATGGCCGTCAACGCTTTCAACAGCGATGCTTTCATCCGTCGCGGCGGGCGCATCCCCGCGCCGATTCACTCTTTGAGAAACTAGCGGCCTGCACGTCGCGTTGAAGTTGCGACGCAGGCAGGGACAGGACGGTAACTCGTGTCTATGAAATCTAAATCCATACTGGCATGCGCGCTGCTTCTGGCGCTCGCCGCAAGCGCGCCGGCGCACGATACGTGGCTGCTCGCACATCGCACGCGAGTCGCGCCGGGCGCGTCCGTGACGCTCGACCTGACGAGCGGCATGGCCTTCCCCGGATTGGAGACCGCCATCAAGCCGGAGCGCGTCGAGCGCGCACGCTTCAGGCTCGACGGGCGTGTGGAAGACATCAACCGGCGGCTGGCGGGGAAGCACTCGTTGATGTTCAGCACGCGTCTCGTCTCGCGCGGCGTGGCGGCGCTGTGGGTGGAGTTGAAGCCGAAGTCAATCGAACTGAAGCCCTCGGATGTCGAGGAATATCTCGAAGAGATCGGCGCGTCCGAAGACGTGCGGCGCGCATGGACGAGCGGGCCGAAGCGCTGGCGCGAGCTTTACACGAAGCACGCGAAGACATACGTGCGCGTCGGCGCGGCGGGCGTGGATCGCACGTCGTGGGCCGAAGCCGTCGGCATGAAGCTCGAAATCGTGCCGGAGAAAGACCCTACGAAGCTCGTCGCGGGCGACGAATTTCCGGTGCGCGTCCTGAGAGACGGGCAGCCGCTCGCGAACTTCCCCGTCGGCATCGTCCGAGAGGGCGACAAGAAGGGCGTCAACGTCAAAACGGATGCGGGCGGCAGAGTCTCTTTCCGAGTCGAACGCGCGGGGCGCTACCTTCTGCGCGGGACTGAACTGCGCGCCTCCACGCAGCCCGCGTTCGACTGGGAGAGCGATTTCACGACCATGACTTTTGAAGTACGAGCGCGCTGAAGCCGTCGCGCGTGCCGCACGCCACGGAGAAGATAGAGGGGCGCTGTTGAAGGGAGCTTCGTTGATGAGGAAAACGCTTGCCTGCGTGTTACTGCTCGCGTGCGTGTCGGTTTGCGCGGCGAAGGACGACAAGACGAAGGGCGCGGTGAAGTCCCGTCCAGACCTGAGCGGCACTTGGGGGCGCGATAAATCGAAGAGCGACTTCGGCATGCTCGCGAGCAGTCCCGCCGCGAAGGCGGACGAGACGCTGACGATCACGCAGAACGAGCCGGAGATAAAAATTACGCGCACGCTCAGCCTCAACGGTCGCGAAGAAGTTCAGGCATTGGTCTATTACACGGACGGGCGCGGCGAGACGAACCCCTCGACGCTGGGCCGGATCGGCGTCAAGTCAAAAACGAAGTGGGACGGCGGCAAGCTCGTCTCCGAATCGAAGCTCACGCACGAGTCGCCGCGCGGCGGGACGTTCTCGATAGACTCGACGGAGAAGTGGCAGCTTTCGTCCGACGGCAAGACACTGACGCAGACCAACATCATCGTCACGCCGCGCGGCGTGCAGACCGTCAGGCAGGTCTTCAATCGCCGGTCATAAACTGAGAGGAAAAAAGATGGAAGCGCTGGGAATGGTTGAATGCATGGGACTAGTCGCGATGATCGAAGCGGCGGATGCGATGGTCAAGGCGGCGAACGTCGAACTGGTGGGCTACGAAAAGATTGACGCCGGGCTGGTGACGGCGATTGTGCGCGGCGAGGTCGGCGCGGTGAAAGCGGCGGTGGACGCGGGCGCGGCGGCTGCGCGCAGGGTCGGCCAGGTCGTCGCCACGCACGTCATCCCGCGCCCGCACGCGGAAGTGGACGAGGGCCTGCCCGTCCTTAAGACCGGCGAAACGACGCGCAAGAAGATCAGTGGCTCGGTGCGCGCGAAGAAGTAAGTGTGGTTTTGAACGCAGGACGGCACGCAGGAAGAGAGGGCGACGAAGGCGCAGATGCTTTCGTCGCCCTCTCTTCCTGCAAACGGGTCTTGCGCGTTACGGCCTCGCGCCCGCGATGGCGTTGAAGAGGAGCGGGTAAGTGGCGAGCGACTGCGCGCGGTACTGCGGGCGGAAGCCGAAGAGGACGACGCGCCCCTTGCCCAAACTGACTTCGACGAGCGCGGCCTTCCCGCGCAGGCGTTCGCCGCCGAGCAGCCAGCCGGAGAGCAGAGGCATCCCCGACTGCGGGTAGCGTGCGACGACGCGCACGCGCTCCAACGCTTCCTTGCCTTCCTTCAACTCGAAGACCGGCGAGTCTTCAAACCACGCGATGGACTCGCGCGGCATCCCCTTCGCAAGCGGTTGCGTCGTGTCCAGAATCGTGCGGAGGATGGAGCCGGGCGCGTAGAACTCCGTCCGCTTCAAGCCTTCGGTGATGTCGCGCACGGGCAGTTCGAGTTGTTTGATGGCGAAGTCCGAAGCCTGATTCAGACACACGAGCGTCCCGCCCGCCTCGACGAACTCGCGCAGAGCCTTCACGCCCTCCGCACCCGTGCCGCCCGTCAACTCCTCCGGCATCGTGCCCTTGCGGTAGCCTTCGAGAGTCGCGCGCGGCGACTGGTCTGGGATGATGATGGCGTCGAACTTGGCGCGCAAGTTTCCGGCGCGTAGTTCTGTGTCCTGCAAAGATGAATAGGAAACACATCGCCGGTCACGCTCGCCTTCAAGCACATATCGCGTCCATCCTTCATCCAGCGAAGGTACATGAGACTTATAAACTGCATTACGGTCGAAGACTTTGCGACAAGGGCCATAGTCCGCACCGCTCATTCCCCACTTGCCCGGCTTATCTTTGAACGGAGCATAGACCGGAGTTGCAC
>JAIVJG010000240.1 GCA_020200155.1 Acidobacteriota bacterium
TCTATCGCGGCCTTGAAGTAGCCGGCCTTGCCGCCGTAGTTGTTCTTGATGGCGGCGTGGCGCGAGTCGTCGTCAATCATCCGCGCGAGTTGTGCGTAGCGCGTGTGGTCTATGTCCAACTCCTTCGGGTCGGCTGAGGGCGGGCGTATGTAGTTGAAGTTGACCTTGTCGGGCCGGAGGTCGTACTTGAGAAAGTCGTACCACTCGAAGATCGTGTCCTGGTTCGTGTTCATAAAACAGGTGCACGTCTGGATGTCGAGGCGCGGGTATTCGCGCTTGATCGTTTGAAGCTGGCGCGCCGTGTCTATCGCGATGTCCCACGAGCCGGGCTTTTGACGAATCTTCTCGTGCTGATCCTTGAGACCGTCAATGCCGAGGGCGACCGCGACGTTTAAGTTCGGGCACTCCTGAAGGATGCGCGTCACGTCCGGCAGGATGCGCTTCTGTATCTGCCCGTTCGACATCAGGTAGACGCTTTCGAGCTTGTTGTTTTCGTAGAAGGCGCGGACGATCTCCGGCAAATCCTTGCGCGTGAAAGGCTCGCCGCCCGCGAGGATGAGCACGCCGAGGTTGCCGCCCAGAGTCTCGGAGACACGCTGAATTTCGTGCGTCTTCATCTGCAACTTTTTGCGCGGGCGGTCGTCGAGTTCTTCCGTGAAGAAACAGTGCGTGCAGCGCATGTCGCAGACGCTCGTCACCAATATGTTAAGCAGCACGGGCGCGAAGGGCTGGCCTATCGCGAGCTTGGCGTATCGTTTGAGAAGTTCTTTAGTCGTGTAATCCATTTATAATTTCTCGGCGCGTCTCATAGCCCCGCGCAACGGGCGTCTTCCTGACGGAAGAGATCATTAACGTTTACAGATACGGTATTTCAGCATTAGTGTCAACGCAGCGAACGTGAATCTTTGCGCTCAACTCGAACCGTGAGCTTTGATGCCGGCGGCGATGCTCGCGTGGTACGCCCGCTCTGTGAAACCCCGGAGAATAAAGAGCCTTTGTGAATGTCAGCGCCTTTGAAAAACTAATCTCAGGCAAAGGTGAGGACGGATGCGAAGGCTTCAGCTTGCGCCCGCGCGCTCGTCGCGGACGTTGATGCCGAGGGCGCGCATGCGGCGATAGAGGTGGCTTCTGTCCATGCCCATCATCTCGGCGGCGCGCGAGACGTTGCCCTCGGCTTCGGCCAGCTTGCGCTTGATGAAGTCGCGTTGATGCGCTTCGCCCGCGTCCCTGAAGGATGAGAAGCGAAAGTGTGACTCCGGCGGGAGATCGCCGCCGAGCGGCGGGAGGTCGCCCACGCCGACTTTCGTCTGCGTGCGCATAATCACCACGCGCTCGACCGTGTTACGCAACTCGCGCACGTTGCCCGGCCAGGAATAGTTTTGCAGCGCCTCGACGGCTTCCGGCTCGAAACGCTTCGGCTTCTTTTTGTAGGCGAGCGAGAACTTGCGGTTGAAGTGCTCGACGAGCAGCGGCACGTCTTCGACGCGGTCGCGCAGAGGCGGCAACTCGAAAGGGATGACGTTGAGGCGATAGAGCAAGTCAACGCGAAACGCTCCGCGCTCGATCTCCGCTTCGAGCCGTTTGTTCGTCGCCGACAGCACGCGCACGTCCACACGCATCGAGACGGTGCTGCCGACCGGCTCGAAGCGTTGCTCCTCAAGCACGCGCAAAACCTTCGCCTGCATCCGCGCGCTCATGTCGCTGACTTCATCGAGAAAAAGCGTGCCTCCGTCGGCCAGTTCAAACTTGCCGCGCTTCGCGCCGGTCGCGCCCGTGAACGCGCCGCGGACGTGCCCGAACAATTCCGACTCGATCAACTCTTCGGGGATGGCCGAGCAGTTCAACTCGACGAACGGCGCGCCCGCGCGGCGCGACTCCGCGTGGATGGAGCGCGCGACGAGTTCCTTGCCCGTCCCCGACTCGCCGTAGATGAGCACGCGCCCGTCCGTCGGCGCGACCATCCTGATCTGCTGGCGCAGTGCGCGCATCGCGATGGACTCGCCGACCATCGCGCTCTCGTCCTTCAACTCTTCGGCGAGCGCGGCATTGGCGCGCTCAAGCTCGCGCTGGCGCAGCGCGTTGCGAATGGTCAGGACTGTCTTCTCGATGGAGAGCGGTTTTTCGATGAAGTCGAACGCGCCGAGCTTCGTCGCGCGCACCGCCGTCTCGATGTTGCCGTGGCCGGAGATCATCACGACCGCCGAAGCAGTGCCGCGCTCGCGCAATTGTTCGAGCGTTTCCAGCCCGTCCATGCCCTTCAGCCACACGTCGAGCAGCACGCACCCGTAAGACTCGCGCTCGACGGCCTTCAGACACTCCTCGCCCGACGCGACGGCCTCGACAGCAAAGCCCTCATCCTCAAGCACCGCGCTCAACGTCTCGCGGATGCCGCGCTCGTCGTCAACGATTAGGATAGAGTCTGTCATAAACAAACAGGCTTCGGAGCAGGCTGTCAGTACTGCACAAGAACAGCTTTACACCGGCATCTGTTCCCCGCCCCCCGCCCCCTGTCTCGCATCTTCCGCGACGGGCAGTTCGATAATCATCCGCGCGCCGCGCGGGCGGTTGTGCTCGGCGCGGATGCGCCCGCCGTGCTCGGCCATGATGCGTTGGACGATGGCGAGGCCGAGTCCTGTGCCGCGCCCGCGCGTGGAAAAGTAGGGCTGAAAGAGACGCGGGATGTCTGCGCGTGCGATGCCGTGGCCGGTGTCCGTGACTTCGGCGAGGAGCAGCCCGCGCGCCGGGTCGTAGCCCGTCGCGATGGTCACACGTTGCTCGCCCTCTACGCCCGTGAGCGCCTCGATGGCGTTGTCAATGAGATTGACGAAGACGCGGCGCAACTGCTCGGCGTCGAGCGACGCGCCGGGCAGCGAATGTGCCAGCAACACGTCTATCCGCACGTCGCCGAGGCGATCTTCGTAGAGCGCGACGGCCTGACGCACGACTTCGTTCAAGTCGCCGGGTTCGAGGCGGGCGGGCGGGAGGCGCGCGAACCGCGAGAACTCGTCCACCATCGCCTTGAGGCCCGCGACCTCGCGCGTGATCGTCGCCGTGCATTCGGCGACGACGCGCGCCACGCGCTCGCGCTCCGCACCGTTGCCGCCCGCGAGGACTTGAGCCTGCGCGCCGGCCTGCGTCTGCGCTCCGACGCCTTCGCCGTTCGCGCCGAGCGAGAAATTGCGCGCGATGCGCTCGGCTGAGAGTTGAATCGGCGTCAGTGGATTCTTGATCTCGTGCGCCATGCGTCGCGCCACTTCGCTCCACGCGGCGGCGCGCTGCGCGGCGAGCAGTTCCGACAAATCTTCGATGACGAGCACGACGCCCCGCCCCGTCTCGCCCGCCCGCTTCGTGAGCGCCGTCGCGGTCAGGGCCACCGGGATACTTCCGCCGCCGCCCGTCGCGCCGCCGTCCTGCGCCGAGCCGCGCGCGAGTTCGAGTTGCTCGGTGGCACGGCTACGCAAACGTGCGCGCCAGAGCACTCGTTCGAGCGTGCCGTAATCCTCGGCGCTGACGACTTCGGAGAGGGGCGTGCCGGAAGGCGGCGCAACTTCAAGGAGCAGCATCGAGAGCGCGGCGGCGTTGATCGTCGTGACGCGGTTCGTTTCGTCGAGCGAGATAACGCCGGTCGAGAGCGTTTGCAGGACGGTCTCGATGTAGTTGCGGCGCTCGGCCAGCGCGAGATTGGTGTCGCCCAACTCCGAGGCGTTGCGCTCGATGCTGCGGCGGTTCTCGGCCAACTGCGCCGTCATCTCGTTGAAGGCGGCGGCGAGCACGGCGAGTTCGTCGTCGGCGATGGCCGTCACGCGATGATCGAGATTGCCGCGCGCCACTTCGCCCGACGCCTCGGCCAGCGCGCGAATCGGCGTCGCGATGCCGCGCGCGACGTGAAGCGCAATCCACGTCGAGACGAAGACGAGCAGCAGCGTAATCAGGCCGAGCGTCGAGAGTCCGAGCAGGCGTACCTTGCGCTGCCGCCTCTTAAAATCCTCGAAGGTCTGCGCGCCCGCCGCGAGCTTTTGGAGTGTCGCGTCCTGCCGCGACTTGCTCGCCGCGACCAGCATTCGCCCGTCGTCCAGCATTACGACGGCCACGTTGAAAGGCCCTACGACGCTCACGCCCTCTGCGACGCCCCCCTTCGCACGCCACGCCGGCACGAGTTCCTTGCTGAGCATGCTCTCCGTCGCCCCGTCGCCGTTCGCATAACTCTGCGCCAACGTTTCGCCTTCTCTCGTCGTCACCGCCAGCATCGAGAGCTTCCCGCCCTCGCGTAACACCGGCAGCGATTGCTGTAGCTGCATCGCGTCCTGCCCGCCGAGCGAGGCGGCGACGACGGCGGCGACATCACGCAGGCTCTCGCCCTGCTGCGTCGCGTCGCTGCGCTGCGCCTCCCGCGCTTCCCTGACAACCTCGACAGGTAGGATGCTGAAATATTTTTCCAGCGTGCGGTTGAAGAAGAGGAACGAAAAGACGGCCATCGCCGTGATCGGCAGGAGGCTGACGGCGATGAAATAGACGACGAGGCGCGTCCTTATCTTCGAGCCGAGCAGACGCTCGCGCCGCTCGCGACGGAGCTTGAGCAGGCTGCGGATGAAGATCAGCGCGAAGATGAAGAAGGCGACGAAGTTGAGCGACGAGAGCGCGTAGAGCAGCAGCGTGTCGCTGGCCGTGTCGGGCGTGAAGATTTCCCAGAGGCCGAAGACCTGCAACATGACGAGCACGGACAAAAGCAGCAGCACCAGCCCGCCGAGCAGCCACGTCGCGCTCCGCCGCCGCGTCCGCCGCCCCTTCGTCTCTTCCGCTTCTTTCGGCTCGTCGTCCATGGCAATGCAGGGCACGGAGTTTACCACGCGGCTCCGCACGGGCGCATGCGAGTTTGGCGACCGCGCGGCGTCTTTCGGTTATAGTGTGGATTCGTCTGAAAACTCGACTGGCACATTGATGAACATCACCAACCTCTTCTTCTACGTCCTTCTCAATCGCGTCGGCAGACTGCGTAGCGGATGGCGCTTCGCCGTCTTCGCACTGGCTTACATCGTGACGGTGCTCGCGCTCTGGATGGCGCTCCAGCTCGCACTGGCTTCGGTTCTTCCCGCGCGCCTGCACGATTGGCTGCTGGGGAGCAACTGGGGCTTCGTCCTGCAAAGCGTCGCCCTCTTCATTCCCGCCGTGCTCGTCGGGTGGATGTGCAACTACGCGCTCGAAGATTTGCCGCGCCGCGCGCTCGGCTGGACGTTTCAGAGCGGCTGGCCGCGCGACCTCGCCGCCGGACTGCTGCTCGGCGCGGCGTCGAACGTGCTGGCCGCGCTGATCGCAGTCGTCTTCGGCGGCATGCGCTTCACGCTCGCCGCGCACGCGAGCTGGCTGCCCGTGTGGCAGACGCTTCTCTTCTCCGCGCTCGTCTTCCTATGCGGCGCAGCGGCGGAGGAGACGATGTTTCGCGGCTACCCGTTTCAGACCTTGTTGCGTTCGTGGCCCGTGTGGATCGCGCTGCTCCCGACCTCTGTGCCCTTCGCGCTCGGACACTTCTACAACCCGAACGTCGCGCCGGGGTTCACCATCGCCAACACCGTACTGGCGGGCGCGTGGCTGGCCGTGGCTTACAGCCGGACGCGCAGCCTGTGGTTCCCGTTAGGGCTGCACTGGAGTTGGAACTGGACGATGGGCGCGCTGTTGGGGATTCCCGTCAGCGGGATTACGAAGATCACGCCGGAGCCATTGCTGCGCGCGACGGACGCAGGCCCTTTCTGGCTGACAGGCGGAACCTACGGACTCGAAGGCGGCGCGGCCTGCACCGTCACGCTCCTGCTCGCCACCCTTTTCATCTGGCGCACGCGCCTCGTCTCCGCGAACGAAGAATTGAAGCAATTGACGAGCGAAGAAAATCCCGGCCCTTCCGTCGCGCCGCTTGAGAGGTAAGCTCTACGGCGTTCACAATCCCTGCGAGGCCGGGAGGATGGGCGTCGAGCGTACTCCTTCACCCGGCTCCACGCCCGACGCCTTTTCTTTCCTCACTTGCCGCCGGATTATCCATGCCGGGACGACGATCAGGCCGAAATAGTTAATCATGTAAGCTTGCTTGAAGAACGTCAGGGACAGTAGCTCCGTGCATGAGATGAGGATGATGAGACGCCTCAGCCAGTGTCTCTCTTCGAGCAGCAGCGCCGGCGGCAGAAGCATTCCCAGATACCACGCGTTGAACTTGGAACTCGCCACGCAGATGAGCACGAACAGGATGAGCGTGCACCTCTCTAACAACGAATACGCCGAAGAATCCTTGCGCGCCCTGTACACCTGAAAGACGAAAAACACGAGCAGGCCGAAGCGCAAAGTGTTTTTGATGAGGGCGTCAACCGCGCCGTGAAACTGGTCGAGCGCGGGGACGAGCCGTGCCGCGTTTTCGTAGATGTGTATGAGAAGCGAGTGCAGCGAGTTGTCAATCAGTGTGGCGTTGTCCCGTATGTCTTCGAGCCGGAGCAGCCGCCAGTCCTGTAAATAAGGTGCGCTCACCAGCACAAAGACGAGTGCGCCGAGCAGGCAGCCGAGCGCAGCCACTTTCCATCCCTTCCGTCTGAACACAAAGATGAGCGCGGGCGGAATCAGGAGAGCCGGGGCGTACTTCATCAAAGTGGCCGCGACCAGAACCGGGACGACCCACACACACCTGTCCTTTAACAACAGGTAGAAGGCCAGCGCAATCAGGCAGCCGGCCAGAAGGTCGTTGTGGCCGTTGGCGATGTGGTGCATCAGTACGAGCGGGTTCCACAGAAACGCGTAGAGCGCGACGGCGGGACGCGCGTGCCCCGACAGCTTTGCGCCCGACCAGACCAGCCACGCGATGACTGCGTAGGCCAGCGCGTTGACAGACTTGAACAGAAACAGCATCAGCCACCAGTTGCCGTGGCCGACGTAAGCGACGGAGCGCGCCAGCAGTGAAAACAGAAAGCCGTAAGGGTTCGGGTTATAAATCCAGTGATTCCACAGCATCGGGTCTTGCTGCCATTGCGGGATGTCGCCGACGGCATAAATATAAGGGTTCTGCCCGTAGTGAACCTGTTGCCACCCGCGATTGATGTAGCCGAACACGTCCGTCGAGTGGAAGGGGAAAGTGAAGATCGCGAGAAGGCAGAAGAGCGCGGCGAAGCAGGCAATCGTGCGTGCGACCCGGCGGTCATCCGACGCTTTAACTATCCGGTAGCCCTTCCAGTACAGAGGCAAGAGCGACAGCACGCAGAACCACGTCAACAGTTCGCGTCCAGCGCGCGAATACACGTCCGGGCCTTTGATGAAAAAGAGGCAGGTAAGCAGGTAGACGGCGGCGGTCAGACCCCCAACCCGGTAAAGCTTACGAGGTCTCTCCGTCTCTGAGAGTTGGCTTTCATCCCCTGAAGTCATACGCCCGGAGACACCTCGTCTCGCTTTTGAAAGCGGCCTTTAGAAAACGCGGACGCTGGCCGCCGGCTCGCTCGCCTCTTCTCGCGCATCATCACCTCGCGCAGTTTCTCAAGAATCTCGTACCAGCGCGTCTCGCCTTTCGCTTCCCCCATCTCTTTGGCGAACCGGCGCAGGTGCACCGAGCGTGGGTCTTCCGTGCGATAGACGCGATGGCCGAAGCCCATGATCTTCTTCTTCTGCCTGAGCGCTTCCATGAGCCACTCTTCGGCGCGGTCGGGCGAACCGATTTCCAGCAGCATCTTCATCACGTTCGTATTCGCGCCGCCGTGGAGCGGGCCGGACAGTGCCGCGATGGCCGCCGTCACCGCGCCGTACATATCCGCGAGCGTGCCCGCAACGACGCGACCCGTAAAGGTCGAGGCGTTGAGTTCGTGGTCGGCGTGCAGGACGAGCACCACGTCGAAGACGTGCGCCTCCCGCTCGGTCGGCGGCTCGCCCTTGAGCATGTAGAGGAAGTTCGAGGCAAGGTTCAGTTCAGGCTTCGGCGCGAGTGGCTCCTTGCCGTTGCGGAGGCGTTCAAACGTCGCCACGATGACGGGCAATTGCGCCGTCAGCTTCGTCGCCGTCCGCAGAGCGCTCTCGCGTGAGATGTCGCGCGCCGATGAGTCGTAGAGGGCGAGGGCGGAGACCGCCGTGCGTAGAGCGTCCATCGGCTCCGCGTCTTTCGGGAAACGCCGCATCAATTCGACGACTGCGGCGGGAAGCTGTTGGTTCTCCGAGATGGCGCGGCGCAGTTCGTCCAACTCCGCGCGCTTCGGCAGACGACCGTGCCAGAGCAGGTAGACGACTTCCTCGAACGTGGAATGTTCGGCGAGGTCGTGGATGTCGAGGCCCTGGTAGATGAGCACGCCGTTGATACCGTCCACGTCGCCGATGGAGGATTCCGCCGCGACGACGCCCTCCAACCCGGCTGCGCTTTTGCCCGGTTGCGCGCCGCCATTGTCTTTTGGTTTGTCCATTGAGTTTCAGTCCTTAGCGGGGTAGTGTGAATTGAAAATAGCAAAGACGATACTGTAGTGACAAGCAACCGCGCCGGAATTAACTTGAGCGCTACGGGGCGCGCTTGCAATGTCGTCAGTTTTGAAAGAATATTGCCTCAACCGAATCAAATAATTTTTCGACGGCGGCCTCGGAAACAATCACGGGAGGAGCGACCATGAGTGCGGACACCTTGACCATTACAGACAATCGCACCGGCAAACAGTACGAAATCCCCATTGAGAACGACACCATCAAGGCGATGGACTTGCGCCAGATCAAAGCTTCGGACGAAGACTTCGGGCTGATGACTTATGACCCCGCCTTTATGAATACGGCCTCGTGCAAGAGCAGCATCACATACATTGACGGCGACCGCGGCATCCTCGAATATCGCGGCTACCCCATCGAGCAACTCGCCGAACAGAGTTCGTATCTCGAAGTGGCCTACCTGCTCCTCAAAGGCGAACTGCCCGGCGAAGCGCAACTCAAGGACTGGACGCATAACGTCACGCACCACACCTTCATCAACGAGAACATCAAGAAGGTGCTCGACGGCTTCCACTACAACGCGCATCCGATGGGCATGTTCGAGGCGATGGTCGCCGCGCTCTCAACCTTCTATCCCGAAGCCAAGAACATCTTCGACGAGCCGTGCCGCCAGAAACAGATTCACCGTCTCATCGCCAAAGTCCCGACCATCGCGGCCTCCGCCTTTCGTCACCGCATCGGGCTTCCCTACACTTACCCTGATAACGACCTGAGCTACGAGGGCAACTTCCTCAACATGATGTTCAAGACGACGGAGTTGAAGTATGAGCCGAACCCCGTCCTCGAACGCGCCCTGAGCGTCCTCTTCATCCTCCACGCAGACCACGAGCAGAACTGCTCGACCAACACGATGCGGTCAATCGGCAGCGCGCAGACAGACCCCTACTCCGCGCTCGCCGGAGCCGCCGCCGCGCTCTACGGCCCGCTCCACGGCGGCGCGAACGAGGCGGTCTTGCGTATGCTCGACGAGATCGGCTCGAAAGACCGCGTGCCCGAATACGTCAAGCGCGTCAAGGCCGGCGAGTTCAAGCTGATGGGCTTCGGCCATCGTGTCTATAAAAACTATGACCCGCGCGCACGCATCATCAAGCAGGTCGCCGACGATGTCTTCGAGGTGACGGGCAAAGACCCTCTGCTCGACCTCGCGCTCGAACTCGAACGCATCGCGCTCGAAGACGAGTACTTCGTCAAGCGCCGTCTCTACCCGAACGTGGACTTCTACTCCGGCATCATCTATCGCGCGATGCGCTTCCCCGTTGATATGTTCCCGGTGCTGTTCGCCATCCCGCGCACCTCCGGCTGGCTCGCGCAGTGGGTCGAGATGCTGGGCGATTCCGACCAGAAAATCGCACGCCCGCGTCAGGTTTATCTCGGACACAAGCGCCGCGATTACGTGCCGATGACGCAACGCAAACCCGAAGAGACGAAAACGGCGAGCGCGTC
>JAIVJG010000069.1:0-7456 GCA_020200155.1 Acidobacteriota bacterium
GTCGCCGTCTCAAGCTGCACATCAGGTCTGATGTTGGCTTACAGAGCCTTGGGGCTGAAGGGCGAGGTCATCGTCCCCGGTTTCACCTTTATGGCTACGGTGAGCGCTCTGGTGTGGGCGGGCGTGCGTCCAGTCTTCGCGGACGCCGACGCGGACACGGCCAATCTGGACCCGTCCGCCGCCGAAGCCGCCATTACGCCCCAGACCTCTGCCATCGTCGCCGTGCATAACTTCGGCAATCCTTCCGACGTAGAGCGCCTGCAAGAGGTGGTCGACCGCCACGGGCTGCGTTTAATCTTCGACGCGGCGCATGGCTTCGGGTCTTTATACAAGGGGAGGCCGCTCGGCTCTCAGGGAGACGCTAACGTCTTCAGCCTTTCTCCCACCAAACTGGTCATAGCAGGTGAGGGCGGCGTCGTTGCCACTGATCATGAAGAGATTGCGAGCAAGGTGCGAATCGGGCGCGAGTACGGTCACAAAGGTGATTATGATTCCCTCTTTCCGGGCATCAACGCACGGCTTTCGGAGTTTAACGCTTTAGTGGGTTTGCAGAGCCTGCTGGCTCTTGAACGGGCTGTACGCCAGCGCAATAAAGTAGCCGGTATCTATCGGGAGAGGCTCGGGCGTCTGCCCGGCATTCGGTTTCAGGAAATTCGGCCCGGCAATCGAACGTCCTACTGCTACTTCTCTGTCATTATTGATGCAGGTCTCTTCGGCCTGACGCGAGATGAGTTAGCAGTTGCTTTGGCAGCCGAGAATATAGAGACGCGCCAATATTATAATCCGCCCGTTCATCGCCAGGGCGCTTATCAAATATATGCTCAACCGACGCAGGCCCTGCCGCATACTGACCTCTTATCCTCAAGATGCCTCAGCCTGCCCATCTGGTCGGACATGGAACCGAAAGTCGCGTCCGACATCTGTTCGGCCATCGAAAGAACCTTTCGGTATCGCGAAGATATAAAGTCTATGCTCAATTATTCGGGTAATGATTTAGCACGCGTCAGATGACCCAGTCTCCCGGCGGAACGTCTAAACCTTAGCGGCGGAAACGAGGCGCGGCAACTCATCATCAGGCTCGATGTCGAATCCAGGGGTCTCTTCCAAAATTTCTATCTGCTCCGTCACATTCTGGCGGTTCATGAGATTGGCCTCCGGCAACAGTTGGTTGAGGAAGAAACGTAATTTCCTTTCATCTCCTTCCTTAACCAGAGCTGCCAGTCTTTTCAAGGCCCCGCGTGTTTGGGCGTCCGGGTAGGGTGTGATTTTACCGATGAAGATTTTCGGATGGCGCGTCCTGGAGACCTCTTCGCCGCTCGTTTCTAACTCTTCAAAGAGCTTCTCTCCGGGCCTTATTCCTGTAAATACAATGTCAATATCTTCGTACGGCTTCATTCCCGAGAGAGTGATGATATCCTTCGCCAGATTGAGGATACGGACCGGCGCGCCCATATCCAAAATGAATATCTCCTCACCTTCGCCCATCATCCCGGCCTGTAAGACCAGTTGCACCGCCTCAGGGATGGTCATGAAATATCGAACCATATTCGGATGAGTGACCGTCACCGGACCGCCTTTATAAATTTGCTCGCGGAAGATGGGGATGACCGAACCGGCTGACCCAATCACGTTGCCGAACCGCACGGCCACATAACGCGTATTGAAGCGGCGGTCCAAATGCTGAATCACAAGCTCAGCCATGCGCTTGGAAGCTCCCATCACAGAGGACGGACGCACGGCTTTATCCGTAGAGATAAGAACAAAGACTTCTGTGCCGAACTCGCCCGCCAGTTCTCCGAGCAGCAGCGTGTTCAGCACGTTATTCTGCACAGCTTCTATCGGGTTCAGTTCCATCAGCGGCACATGCTTATGAGCCGCTGCGTGGAGCATCACCTGCGGGCGATACTTCGAGATGACGGCCCGCATTCTTGCCTCATCACCGACATCTACAGCCAGAGGCACGAGCGACACCTGCGGCATGGCTGCGCGCAATTCCCTATCAATATTGAAGAGCGCGAACTCCGCGCGCTCGACCAAGAGTAAAGCGGATGGCTCAAAGCGCGCGACTTGCCGCGCCAACTCAGAGCCGATGGAGCCGCCCGCTCCCGTCACCATGACGACCTTACCGGCCAGCAGTCTCTTCATCCCCTCTTCGTCAAGACGGACCGGCTCACGACCCAGCAGGTCTTCAATCTGCACGTCCCTGATACGGTTGATGCGCACGTTGCCCTGTAAGATTTCATAGAGAGCCGGAATGACGCGCACCTTTATTGAGTTGCGTTCGCACAACTCTACAATGCGACGCAAGTCTTGCCGCGAGGCTTGCGCAATGGAAATCACCACATGGTCTATCTCAAGCTCGGCTACAAACTTTAGCAAATCCCGCGTCGAGCCGAGCACCTTAATTCCATTAACCGTCAGACCTTTCTTCTTGGGGTCGTCATCTACAAATCCTTTGACCTCCAGTTCTATCTCGCCGTGCCTTAAAATCTCTTTTGAGACCATAATTCCGGCGCGACCCGCTCCGACCAGCAAAACTCTTTTGCGTTGATTTGTGCTGCCGTTCACAGCCTCGTAATTTCTATGCAGGCGTTCGACTTGAGCGCGCCACAGCACTCTTGAACTGAGCATTCCTCCGAAAGCCAGAAGAGTGTCAGCGAGGATAATTGAAAAAGGCACGCGCCACTCATAAAAATTGTCAGGCAGCACGAGGTGCAGCATGAGCAATGGAAGCACTGAACAGATGCCTGCGATGACAAAAGCCTTAATCTCCGCGATTCCAACATACTTCCAGATGAAGGCATACCCTCCCGACAAAATCAGGGCCACAAACTGGAGCAGAAGCACAAAGGGCAGTTGAGTCAGGCCGTGACGAATATCATCCGGCGGGATCGAAAAATCGAATCGTATGAGATAGGCCAAAACAAATGCCACGGTCAAAATCGTGAGGTCCAGCGCAAACTGAAATTGTTTGGGGAGAGGGTCTATCCTATGGGATGACGCTTTGCGAGTTTTGATGAACTGATTCTTCATAGGCTTCTGCTGACATTCTCACATCATTCAGGCCATTCAGCACTGATGAGTTCATGCTAACCTACCGAAGAGCAAAAGAAAAACCGTTATCATGCAGGTTTAAGTGCGGCCAGAGCCAGACCTCGAATGGCTGTATGCGGGACTAATTAGAATCTTAACTTAATCCGAGTTATGAGTTGAAGTCAGACAGAGACGACTCCTGCATGACGAATGTTATAGAACCAATGGTTCGGACAGATTTTAGATGACAGAAAAGGCCATCTACCGATTTAATGAGAGTGACCAAACTTTCATTGATCGGTAAATGACCTGATGACCGTAGTCACAGAAATCTTAAAGCAAATGTCTGCCATCGCCATACCTCAAGAGAAATTTCTCTCCACGTGGTTCGCCACTATTCTGGTGTTACGTGGGAGAGTCAACTTTCTCAACCTCAGCCGCTATGCTGACTATTCTGAGCGCAGTGTGCGCCGCCACTTCCGCCAAGACTTCGACTTTCTCGATTTCAACTTGCGGGCGACTCAAGTGACTGTGGCCGCCACCGCCACGCAACTGCTTGGACAGGAACTTCATTCATCCCCAAGAGCGGCAAACTCACCTATGGACTGGACAAGTTCTTCGACTCGTGCCGGGGACGTGCCGCCAAAGGATTGGAAGTGTCGTTACTATCATTGATTGATGTCGAGCGCCACACGACCTATGCGCTCTCGGTCAAACTGAACCTTACCCCAAAAGTAGAGAGTGAAATAAGACTCTTCAGAGCCTCCACTTCAACCATATATAATGGAGGCACGATGAAAGAGAGAAAACAGTTCACTAAAGAATTCAAGGAAGGCGCAGCACGGCTCGTGACCGAGCAAGGACGCACGATCTCGGACGCCGCTCAGAGTCTCGACATTTCACCCTGGACAATGTCGCGATGGGTCAAAGCTGCGCGGACGGAAGGAACAGAAGCCTTTCGCCGTCACGGTCAGCGTACGCCGCTTGAACAGGAGAACTTCGAACTGCGGCAGAAAGTTAAGCAGCTTGAAGAGGAGCACGCCATCCTAAATGTATGGCTCCGCCGCCGAGGTCAAGTGTGGAACGGATCGTGTTAAGCACAAGGCAGGACGGATGCAACAAATGTATCCGGCTTCTGTTTTGTGAAGGGCTTTGCCTTCGAGCCTTGATGGGATCAGCGCCTTGAGTCCTTATAAGCCGCACGAGGTGGTCAGCCTCACTTTTTTAGCCAGGTTCACTCAAGGCGGGTCCGACCGCTTGCGCCATCATTCTCATCCGCAGATGCACCCCGGGTCTGAAGTCTTTATTTATCAGGCGGTGAGTGGGAGCGAGAACATCTCGCCGGGCGTCGTGAGCAACTTCCAGACGACGCGCGCATTCTTGTTCGCTAAAGCGATGTTGGCCTTGTGGAAGCCGCGCCGCTCAACCAACTTTGCGACCCATCGGCTGCGCGGGTCATCCCTGTCGCGATTGTGATAGATGATGCTGCGTGCGCCGTGGACGAGCAGCATCCGTAAATAGCGGTTGCCCGCAGGGCTTTTGCCGAGGAGTTTGGGGTTGCCGCCAGTCGAATGTTGTCGGGGAACGAGTCCGAGATAGGCGGCGCGCCTGCCGCCCGTTACTGAAGCGTTGCGGCTCGCAGACCGAGGCGATGATAGCGGTGGCTACCAGAACGCCGACGCCGGGGATAGTGGCGAGTTGTTGGCAGACCGGGTGCGAGTCGAAGACAGCTTTGATTCTCTTGTTAATGGCGGCGAGCCTTTCGTTCAACGCGCGGAACTCGTCGCGCAGGGCGTGAAATGTCTCTTGCGCCATGGGCAACAATTCAGCGACGCGGGCGGCGAACTCTTCGCGCAGCCAGATGAGGAAACGGGTCATGCCTTTGGCACAGACGATGCCGTACTCCAGGAGCAGGCCGCGCATCTCGTTGATGAGCGCAGTGCGATGATGGACGAGGCGTTCGCGGACGCGATGCAAGGTTTGGAGGTCTTGTTGGTCTGTGGACTTGATGGACACCGTTCGCATGTTGGGACGCGTCGCAGCTTCGGCGATAGCCTCGGCGTCGTTACGGTCGTTCTTGGCTCCGTGCCGGTAAGCGACGACATGCTGGGCGGGGATGAGCATGACTTTGTGCCCGAGTTCTTCAAGTCGACGCGCCCAGTGTTGCGAGCCGGAGCAGGACTCCATCGCAACGGTACAAGCGGGGAGGTTGGCGAAGAAGAGTAACACTTTGTCGCGATGCAGTCGGCGGTGTAGGGTATGCCGACCGCGTTCGTCTGTGCCGCAGAGTTCAAAGGAATACTTCGAGATGTCCATCCCGATGATGGCTGTTGTAGTTGTCATGATTTATGCCTCCAGAGTCAAAGTGTAGCGAGCGCCGCATTGTGACACTCGCGCGTGCCAGGGGAGAAGAGGCGGAGCCATCCCATTAGCCGCCCTCATCTTGGGTCGGAACGCTTAGCGCGTTACCGGCTCATTGATAAGGAGAGGGCATGTTATCCGGTTGGCTTGCTGTGCCGCGTGATGCGCGTGTCCGAGAGCGCCTACCACGATCATCGCAGCGGCAAGAGCTACGTTGTCAGCGCCGAAAGGGCAGTTCTCGGCGAGCGAGTTGAAGCCGACTTTCACCACCACCGGCGGCGCTACGGAACACGGCGCATCGCGGCGGAGTTGACAGCCGAAGGTGTCAGCGCGGGCCGTTGCGGCGTGCGCTCGCAGATGCAGCGGCTGGGGTTTCGAGCCATCCAGCCCAAGCGGTTCGTGCTGCACACGACCGATTCGCGACACGGAGTAGAATCGAGTCCGAACCTGCTGCTCGATGGGCAGAATGCGCCACAGCAGCCGCGTGAGGTTCTGGTCGGCGACATCACGTACCTGCCGCTTCCATCAGGCAAGTGGGGGTATCTGGCGAGTTGGCAGGACAAGTTCACCAAGCGCATCGTCGGTGGGGCCGTCGAGTCAAGGATGACTGACGAATTAGTGATAAAGGCGTTCAAGCGCGCGGTCGGGGCGGGCGGCGTGAAAGCAGCGACGATAGTTCACACGGATCGCGGCTCACAGTATGTCTCGAATAACTTTCGAGCACTGCTGGCTGACTATGAATGTCGGCAGAGCATGTCACGGCGGGCCAACTGTTGGGACAACGCGCAGGCCGAGAGCTTCTTTTCCAGATACAAAGCGGAGTTGCTGGAAGGCGGCGTATTCGAGGACGTAATCCAGGCGCGGAGCGAAACCTTCAGCTACATCGAAGGCTATTACAACCGCGTGCGGCGGCATTCAACTCTGGGTTACAGGACGCTGGATGAGTTCGAGCGGCAATGGAAAATCAAAACGAAAGGGGAAAGTAGCGAGAGGGTCGTGTCCAGAAAAACTTGACCATCTCAATTTGCTTCATGCTGAGTTGCTGTCAGCATGATTCAACTCAAGACTCGGGTTTACTTATTGACGGATGGAGAAGCATCACACTATCTTTCAGTCACCTGATGAATGTCGGCAGATAATCTTGAGCGGTAAAAGTCAGCTCTGAGAGGTGTTAGGCCGCCAGTGGCGGTAAAAGTCGGCTTTTTCGGGTGTTAGACCGCTCGGAGCGGTAATTGTCGGCTATAGTCGTAAAATACCGCCAAGAGCGGTCTAATTGGCGTTAGATGTGCGGGTCATATCGAATATGCAGTGGTCGAAACTGAAAGCGAGAGTCAAAGATTTCATCTGCCCTGAACTTAGGGACAGAATAGATTTTCATCTGACCAGTTATCGTGAATCCCACGACGGCGCGGATAAAGTCTGGATTACCGTTGATGGGAAGCGGGTTTTTAGCTGCAAGCATTATCCTTATGAATGGGCGGAGGCGGAGGCTTATCACGGTAGGTTGCGCGGTGAGCAGGTAAGGGAGTTGTTATGCGAGAAGGAAATCCAGAGGCCGAAGGATTTTGGAGATGCTATGCGCGCTTACCTCGACATGGCGATTACTGAGGCTGTGAAGTCCTCAGACCCGTTGGTGAAAGCCTTCGCTGTAGTTGACCGCCGCTTAGGCAAAAGGACGCTGGCGAAGCTTGAAATCTCTGACTCGGAGCATACTCTGGTAAGAGTGTTCTATGAATTACGTGTCGCTTCGGCGCACATCTAACAACGGCATGCACCCGACCGCGAATAGCGTTGCTCTCATCCGCAAGGCTTGGCCGTAGCTGAGTTGTGTGCGCGGCGGGTGATGCCGGGCGTTATACCGACCTGAAAGGAACAGCACGAGACTGTGGGCGTGTCGCGCTGTTCCCTTGGGGCGGTATAACATCTCATTGGAATTGAGCCTCGCCCAGCACGATTCTCATAATCAATCTTGCGTGGGGCTTCGGCCAATTCAATTCGGGCGTTAGGCCTAGCATGACCGTAAAGCATCTACTGGTTAATTAAATATGGCGCATGGCAAGCC
>JAIVJG010000069.1:7487-9003 GCA_020200155.1 Acidobacteriota bacterium
CGTCAGTTTTACATCTATCCTATCTTGAATACGAATCTTCCTTCACCTCTGAAGGTTTTGCTTTCGTCACTCCCTCAAGTGACCAGATACAAAATCGTATGATTGAAGGGCCGGTATGGATTGCTTTGCTCGACAACGCTATTTGCGGCACAGTATCCGTCCTGCCTAAAGGAGAATCGCTCTATATACGAAGCATGGCCATTCTTCCTTTAGCAAGAGAGTACAAGATAGGAGAATTACTCATGGAGAATATTGAGAGGTTTGCTTTCGCGAAGGGTTATAAGCATCTATTCCTCAGCACGACCCCCTTTTTGAACCGCGCCACTCGCCTCTATGAGTCTTGTGGTTTCCAGCGAGGTGGTGAAGGCCCCTATGATTTGTTCGGGACACCACTTTTTACAATGGAGAAGGTTTTAGTGAAGGAGGAATCATGAAGATAAACAAAGTGGCAATCGTCGGTGGCACACATGGCAACGTATTCACAGGCACATTTCTGCTTAGGAGATGGGCTAGTAATCCAAGCGAAATTACAAGAGAGAGCTTTATAACTAAACCCTTATGGGCCAACCCCAAAGCGTTCTATGAAAACAAGAGATATATTGATGCCGATCTAAACAGATGTTTCTTCCGCACCGACCTTAACAATGAAGCGATTCATACATACGAAGGGAACCGAGCAAAAGTAATAAACGCCGTGCTTGGGCCGAAAGAGAACCCGGCATTCGATTTCACTATTGACATTCATACAACCACCAGCAACATGGGCGTTACCTTGATTTTGGTCGGAGGAGATAAATACGACCTGCGTCTCGCCGCCTTTATCAAATCTCATGTGCCTGATGTGAATTTGTACTACTTCAAGGATCAAGGCGGTGACCACCCTTACCTGACATCGGTTACACCTAAAAGACTCGGTCTAGAGATCGGCCCGATTCCCCAAGGAGTGCTTAGGCACGATGTTTTTGAGCAAGCTAATGACGCGATTCGGCTGACATTAGATTATATCCATCGGGTGAATGTGGGAGACGAGCCAGAGTGTGACAAGGAAGTTGAAGTCTTTCTGCATAGAAACAATCTCGACTTTCCTGTGGATGCAGACGGAAATATTTACGCGATGATACACAGGAATCTACAAGGCAAAGATTTCACGGAACTTAAAAAGGGAGACCCTATGTTTATAACAATCAATGGAGAAGTTATAACCTACGACGAAGAAGCTATCGCTTACCCAGTATTCATCAACGAGGCAGCGTACTATGATAAAAAAATTGCTCTCTCGCTAACAGATAAAATCACGATGCCGTTATAAACGCCCGGCCTAACAACGGCATGCACCCGACGCCCCACCACGCTGCTTCTCATGCACGTTGCGTTGGGGCGCGGGTGATGCCGGGCGTTAGGCACGCCAGAGAGTTGCGGCTCGTAAGCAGCAATCGCTATGCTTCAACCCGCAACAAGAGGGCGGTCTAACAACCGCATGCAGCCGACCCGCATCCAGCGGCTCTTTTAAATTCGA
>JAIVJG010000070.1 GCA_020200155.1 Acidobacteriota bacterium
GCCCTCAACGTGTCGGCCACGTCGAAGACGGCCTCCTTGTCCTCCTGCATGTCCTTGTTGTAAGTGAGCGGCAGCCCCTTGATGATCGTCAGCAGCGCGACGGTGTGGCCGAAGACGCGCCCGGCCTTGCCGCGCACAAGCTCCATCGCGTCCGGGTTCTTTTTCTGTGGCATCAGGCTCGACCCGGTGGCGACCGCATCGCTCAATTCCAGAAATCCGAACTCCGTCGTCGCATACACGATGATGTCCTCGGCCATGCGCGACAGGTGCGCCATGATAAGACTCCCGGCGGACGCAAATTCGACGCAGAAGTCGCGGTCACTCACCGCGTCCAGACTGTTGCGCGTCACGCCCTCGAACTGAAGAGAGCGAGCGACCTTCTCACGATCAACCGGATAGCTCGTCCCCGCCAGCGCAGCCGAACCGAGCGGCAACACGTTCACGCGCCGCCGCGCTTCCGCCATACGCTCGCGGTCGCGCTGAAGCATCTCGAAATAGGCGAGACACCAGTGCGCCCACAGGATGGGCTGCGCGCGTTGGAGATGCGTGTAGCCGGGCAGCACCGCGCTCGCGTGAGCCTCCGCCAGATCGAGCAAGGCTTCCTGCGCGACGCGCAGATTCGCCGCGATGCGGTCAATCTCCTCGCGCAGCCAGAGCCGCAGAGCCGTCGCTACTTGATCGTTGCGGCTCCGCCCCGTGTGCAGCCTGCGCCCGTCGTCGCCCACCAACTCGATCAGCCGCGCCTCTACGAAGGAATGCACGTCCTCCGCCGTCTCGTCGTCAAAGAATGACGCGCCCTGTGCGGCGGCGCGTTCGAGGATCGCACGCAAGCCCCCTTCGATGCGCTCCGCCTCGTCCTTGCTCAACACCCCGGCATCGCGCAAGCCATCGCAGTGCGCGATGCTCGCGCGCACATCTGCCTCGAACAATCTCCGGTCGAAGCCGAACGAGCGGTTAAAGCCGGCGAAGCCGGGATCAATCCGGCCCTCAAATCGCCCGCCCCACAATTTTTTGGCATCACTCATAAGTTAGTCACCTGTCAATCATTCATTCGATCTTCCTGAGAGTAGCCCGCGCCCCCAAGTAGCACGGCCTCGTCCTCGGCCAATTCGCTCAGCGCCACGTCCAAACCTTGCACGGGTGCATCTTCCGTGCTATTTTATGCATCTATGCACGAGATATGCAAACTCGCTGCATAACACGGATATGGAGAAAGAGAAACGACAGCAGAAAATCCTGAGCCTGATTCGCGCGAAACGCATCGGGACGCAGCAGGAATTGACGGCGCAGCTTGAGCGCGCGGGCATCGTCGCCACGCAGTCGAGCGTGTCGCGCGATCTGGTGGAACTCGGCATCGTGAAGCGCCGGGGAAATTACGCGCTGCCGCGCGCGACCGACGGCGCTTCGGCGCGTGGGCTGCTGGGCCTCGACCCGGCGGGCGACTGCATCGTGGTGGCGAAGTGCGAGCCGGGGCACGCCTCTGCGGTCGCGGTCGAGATTGACCGCGCGGCGTTGCCGGAAATCGTCGGGACGCTCGCCGGCGAGGACACGGTCTTCATCGCCGTGCAGGAGAGGAAGGCGCAACGCACTGTGACGAAAAAAATCTGGGAGCTGTTCGATTAAAACGGTGTGGAGTCTCGGAGTTTGAAGCCAGAGAGCGGACAGGATGAGACAAATTGCTTTTTGACTTCGGACTCAAGACTCGAAAGGGTGAGACGTGACGGAACGGAAAATAAAGAAGATCGTGCTGGCGTATTCGGGCGGGCTGGACACTTCCGTGATGCTGCACTGGCTGCGCGCCAGTTATGGCTGCGAGGTAGTCTGCTACTGCGCTGACGTTGGGCAGGGCGAGGAACTCACCGGACTTGACGAAAAGGCGCGTGCGACGGGCGCGTCGAAGCTCTACGTCGAGGACTTGCGGCAGGAGTTCGTCGAGGAATACGTGTGGCCTGCGGTGAAGGCGAACGCCGTCTACGAGGGCGTCTACCTGCTCGGCACTTCGCTGGCGCGTCCCGTCATCGCGAAGCGGCAGATTGAGATTGCGCGCAGAGAGGGCGCGGACGCAGTGGCGCACGGCGCGACGGGCAAGGGCAACGATCAGGTGCGCTTCGAGCTGACTTACTACGCGCTTGAGCCGGAGATCAAGGTCGTCGCCCCGTGGCGTGAGTGGGAGTTCAAGGGCCGAAGCGACCTGATCGCCTACTGCGAGCAGCACAACATCCCTGTCACGGCGACGCACTCGAAACCCTACTCGACCGACCGTAATCTGATGCACGTCTCCTACGAGGGCGGCATTCTGGAAGACCCGTGGGCGGAACCGCCGCCGGACATTTTCCAGATGACCGTCGCGCCGGAAGATGCGAGCGCCGAGCCGGAGTACGTCGTGGTCGGCTTCGAGCGCGGAGTGCCTGTGAGTGTCAACGGCGAACGCAGGGGCGCGGTCGAACTGCTGGGGCAACTGAACCGCATCGGCGGGGCGCACGGCATCGGTCGCGTTGATCTGGTGGAGAACCGCTTCGTCGGGATGAAGTCGCGCGGGGTGTACGAGACGCCGGGCGTGACGATTTTGCAGGCGGCGCACCGCGCGCTCGAATCAATCACGATGGATCGCGAAGTCATGCGCCTGCGCGACGCTTTGAGTCTGAAGTTCGCCGAGAGCGTCTACTACGGCTTCTGGTTCGCGCCCGAATCCGAGTTGATGCGGAAGATGATTAACGAGACGCAGGAAAACGTGACGGGCGAGGTGCGTTTGAAACTCTATCGCGGCAACACGATTGTCGTCGGACGACGCGCGCCGCGCTCGCTCTATCAGGAACGTCTCGCGACCTTCGAGGCAGACACGATTTACAACCAGCGTGACGCCGAAGGTTTCATCAAGCTCAACGCGCTGCGCCTGCGCTCGCTGGCGCAACTGGACAACAGGCAGTAAGCGATTTTGCTTTTACTGCTCGCCGCGCAATGCTCGCTGCTCACTATTGATAAGGGGAACGGATGAAATCAGCAGAGAATCAGTTTGGAGTGGCCGTCAGGGTAGTTGAGGCCGACAAGACGGGGTCTGTGGTGTCGAAGCTCGAACTGCCCAGAACGCTGGCGGTCGTGGGCGAGACGAGGGCGGCGCGCGTCGGCGATGTCGTCGTGGTGCGCGCCTTGACCGACAGCGCGACTTACAACCAGTTGGAGCTACCTTCGGGCCGTCTCGCCAAGGTCAATCCGGGCGACATCATCGTCGGCGCGTTGGGACGCCGCCGCGCGTTGAAGGGATTCGTCGGCGACGTGCCGGAAACAATCGGCGCGGGTGACGAACTGCACCTGCTGAGCATGGGCGGCGTGATCGGTCACTGCACGGGGCATCATTCGAGTTTGAGCGACGCGATCCGCGTCGAGGTCATTGGCTGCGTGTACGACGAGGACGTGCGCGTGCGAAACATCGCGGATGCGGCGCTGCCTTTGTGCGGGACGCTGCCCATATCTGTCGCGCCACTCGTCATCGTCGCGGGCGCGTGCATGAACAGCGGCAAAACTTTCGCGGCGACGGAGATTATTCGACAGGCGACGCGCGAGGGTTTGCGCGTGGCGGCAGGGAAACTTTCAGGCGTCGCGGCCCTGCGCGACACGCTTAACATGGCGGATCACGGCGCTGTGGCGACGGCCAGCTTTCTCGACTGCGGCCTGCCTTCGACCGTCGGCGTCGGCGATTTGTCGCCGGTCGCGAAGACGATCATCGGGCGGCTCAACGAAAGCGCGCCGGACTTGATCGTCATCGAACTCGGCGACGGCATACTGGGCGGCTATTCGGTTGACTCCGTCTTCGACGACGCGGAGTTGCGCGCGGCGACGGCGGCGATTGTCTTCTGCGCCTCGGATTACGTCGGCACTTGGGGCGGCATTGAGTTGTTCGCGCGCCGTGGATTGAGGGTTGACGTGGTGGCCGGGTCGGTGACGGACTCGCAGATGGGCGAGGATTACGTCGAGACTGAGTTCGGCGTGTCCGCCGGAAACGCGAAGAGAAACGGCGCGCGACTGTTCAGTCTGGTCAGGGATAGAGTGGCGAGCTTTAAAGTTGCGGGCGCGGCGAGGGACACAAGCGACGCGCTGCAAGCGGTGTGAGGTGATGGCGATGGACTCGAAGCGAGAAGCGCAGGACACGAAAATTCGCGTCGGCATCTTCGGCGGCTCCGGCTACGGCGGCGCGGAGTTGCTGCGCATCTTGCTTTTTCACCCGCGCGCGGAAGTCTCTCTGGTGACGGCGAACGAGCAGGCGGGCAAATCGGTCGGAGAGGTGCACAGGAATCTCTACGGGCTGACAGACCTGCGCTTCGTGCACGCTCCGCAAGAGCTAGAGAGCCTCTCTGATCTCGACTGTGTCTTTCTCGCGCTCCCGCACGGGCAGGCGATGGAGGTCGCGCCGAGTCTGCCTGAGAGCGTGAAGGTAATTGATCTCTCCGGCGACTTTCGTTTGAGCGACGCGGAAGTGTTCGCGGAGGCTTACGGGCGCGGGCACACGGCTTTCGAGTTTCAAAGCGGATTCGTCTACGGCCTGACGGAGACGAATCGAGAGCGAATCAAACGTGCGCGGCTCGTCAGCAATCCGGGCTGCTTCGCGACGGCGACACTGCTCGGACTCGCGCCGCTCGTGGCGAATAATCTGTTGAGCGGGCGCGTCATCGTGGACGCGAAGACAGGCTCATCCGGGTCGGGTGCGAAGCCCGCCGCGAACACACATCACCCGCAACGCATGAATTCGTTCTACGCATACAAGCCTTTCACGCACCAGCACGTTCCCGAAATCGAGCAGGAGTTGCGAGCGGTCGGGGATTGGACGACTGAGCTTGTCTTTATGACGCACTCGCTCCCTGTCTCGCGCGGCATCTTCGCTTCAATCTACGTCGAGACGAAGGACGAGATGACGGCGGACGAGGCTTCCAAAGTCTTCGCGGACTTTTACCGCGAGGCATTCTTCGTGCGACTCGTCAAAGGCTCGCCGGACATCAACTGGGTGAAGATGACGAACTTCTGCGACATCGGCCTCGCCGCGCGCGGTCGTCAACTCGTCGTCTTCTCCGCGATAGACAACCTCGTCAAAGGCGCGGCGGGGCAGGCCGTGCAAAATATGAACCTGATGTTCGGTCACGACGAACGAACGGGACTAATGCTCGCCGGCGGCAATCCTTGACGAGTTGGCGCGACTGATCGGGAGTTGCATAACGCGTTAAGAAAATTAACAGGGATAGACAGGATGAACAGGATAAGAAAAGCAATGATGAATGAAGAAAAGACGCGCGCACTCTATTCATCATTCCGCATTCCGCATTTCTTCTTCATCCTGTCTATCCTGTCCATCCCTGTTAATGATTTCGTGTGGAGAATGATGTCGTCCGTCAGAGATATTCAAGATGACTTTGAACACAACTACTACCTTTGAAGAAATCGCCGCGCGCGAAGACGAGTTTCAACTCGCGACGTACAGGAAATTTCCGTTCGCCTTGAAGCGCGGGCGGGGCGCTTGGGTGGAGACGAGCGAGGGCGAGCGCTATCTCGATTTGTACGGCGGACACGCCGTGGCGGCGACGGGGCACTGTCACCCGCACGTCGTCGAGGCGATCAAGGCGCAGTCGGAGACGTTGCTGTTTTACTCGAACCTCGTCTATTCAGACGTTCGCGCGAGTGCGGCGGAGAAGTTGGTGAGGTGCGCGCCCGCAGAAATCACGAAGGCTTTCTTCTGCAACTCCGGCACGGAGGCCAACGAGAACGCGATGCGGATGGCGCGCATGGCGACCGGCAGAGAAGGCATCATTACGTTCACGGGCAGCTTTCACGGGCGCACGGCGGACGCCATCAGCGCGACCGAAGCGATTGAGGCGGACGGGATGCTCGCGAACGTGCGGGCGTTGGAGAAGCACTTGCGCGAGCGACTCGCGGGCCTCCCGCACGTCGCAGCGTTGCGCGGGCGCGGCCTTCTGCTCGGCGTCGAATTTACCGCAGACATCGCGACAAAAGTGCAGCAATCTCTGCTTGAGCGACACATCATCACCGGCACGTCGAGCGACGCGCGCGTGCTGCGGCTGCTGCCGCCGCTCTGCCTGGCAACGGGTGAGGCGGAGTTGCTTGTCAGCGCGCTGAAGGAGATTGCCGTCTAAGCCATGACGAGAAACTTCCTGACAACCTCAGACTGGACACGCGACGAGCTTGAAGGCTTGCTTGATGCCGCGTTGCGCTTCAAGCGCGGCGAGGACACGTCGCAGCCGCTCGCGGGTCGCTCGGTCGCGCTCGTCTTTTTCAACCCTTCCCTGCGGACACGCGCCTCGATGCAGGTGGGCGTGTACGAACTCGGCGGGAACGCGGTGGTGCTTGAGCCGGGCGGGACGAGTTGGACGCTGGAACATCGCGAGGGCGTCGTGATGGACGGCGACAAGACGGAGCACGTGGCGGAGTTCGTGCGCGTGCTCGGTCGCTACTGCGCCGCCGTCGGCGTCCGCACGTTCGCGGCGTTGAAGAACTGGGAGGAGGAGCGGCGCGACCCCGTCTTGAACGCCTTCGCGAAATACTCGGAAGTGCCAATCGTCAATCTCGAATCGGCGATGCATCATCCGTGTCAGGCATCGGCGGACATGATGACCATTCGCGAAAAACTCGGCGAGGGGAAGAAGCGCGTCCTGCTCACTTGGGCGTGGCATCCGAAGCCTCTGCCGATGGCCGTGCCGAACAGTTTCGCGCTCGCCGCCGCGCAGATGGGACACGAACTGACCATCGCGCACCCGCCGGGCTACGAGCTTGACGACGCGCTCGTGAGCGAGATCAACGAGCGCGCCTTCGACGCGGGCGCGAAAGTCACGGTCACGAACGACGTGGAAGAAGCGTTCGACGGCGCGCAGGTGGTTTACGCGAAAAGCTGGGGAAGCCGCCTGTTCTACGGCAACCCGGCTGAAGACGTTGAGGAGCGTGCGCCTTACCGCAAACAGTGGATCGTGGACGAAGAGAAGATGCGACGCACGGACAGCGGCGTCTTCATGCACTGCCTGCCGGTGCGCCGCAACTGTATCGTCACCGACGGGGTGATTGACTCGCCCGCCTCCGTCGTCATAGACCAAGCGGAAAACCGTCTCCACGTGCAGAAGGCAGTGTTGGCGAAACTCATCGGAGGTAAAAGCTGATGTACCAGGCGCGTTTAGACCTTTTGCGTGAGGCGCTGCCTTACATCCAGCGTTTCAAGGGCAAGACTTTCGTCGTGAAGCTATCGGGGAAGGTGACGGACGAGCAGGAGAATCTCGAATCGCTGGCCGAAGAACTGGCGCTGCTGCATCAGGTGGGCATACGTGTCTGCGTGGTGCATGGCGGCGGGAAGCAGTTGGGCGAGTTGGCCGTGCAGTTGGGCGTCGAGCAGACGATCATCAACGGGCGGCGCGTGACCAACGACGCGACGCTCGACATGGCGAAGATGATTTTCGCCGGTAAGGTCAACACGGACATCCTCGCCGCGCTCAGGCAGCGCGGGGTCGCGGCAGTGGGCTTGTCCGGCGTTGACGGCAATACCGTGCACGCTGTGCGACGGCCCATCAGGGAGATTCTGAATCAGGCGACGGGCGAGCACGAGCACGTGGACTACGGACACGTCGGCGATGTAGTTGAGATTGACGACCGCCTGCTGCGCGTGCTGCTCGACCACGATTACCTGCCGGTCATTTCTTCGCTCGGAGCGGACGACGAGGGCCGCGTCTTCAACATCAACGCAGACACCATCGCCGCCGAGATCGCCGTCCGCCTCGAAGCCGAAAAGCTCATCATGCTCTCAGACGTGGACGGAATTTACCTGAATCCCGGCGAGCAGGCGACCAAGCTTTCGCGCCTGACTGCGGAAGAAGTGCTCGCGCTCGTGAGCGACGGCGTGGCGACCGGCGGGATGATTCCCAAGCTGCAAAACATCGCGGAACTGCTCAGGCGCGGCGTTCGCAGCGCACACATCATCAAAGGCTCTCTGCGAAACGCGCTCCTTTCCGAAGTCTTCACCGACGAGGGCACGGGCACGATGATCGTGGCAAGCTGAAATTCACGCCGCCCGCGCACGCCCAAGCCGTCACACGCCATCCGCGCGGAAGACAAACAGATCAATCTCTTCGCAGACCGGCTGGCCTGTGTCGTGCGTCGCGCAATGTTCGCCGAGCGCCAAGAGGCCGCGCGCGAAAGTTTCGTCGGGAATCATTTGCAGGACAGAGAGTGCGCGCTCGCTGATTCTCTCGTAATACTCGTTCAAATCACCGGCGAACATTTGCCGTACGACTTCGTGCGCCGCGAGCCTGAAGCCTCGTGCTTCGATGAAGGTCTTTAACTCCCGGCCCGAAAGCATCCGGCGCGACTCGATTTCGCGTGCCTCTGGGAAGAAACGCAGCCACAGGAAAGAATCTATCCGTTCGCGCGTCGCCGTGCGGATGCAGAGATGGCCGGGCGGTTTGAGGACGCGCTTGAATTCGGCGCAGGCAAGCTCTTTGTCTACGATATGGTGGTAGACCATTGAGAGGAAAAGCATCTCAGCAGTCTTATCGTCCAGAGGGATACGCTCCGCCGTGCCCTCCATCAACACGACGCTCGCCTGAACCGGCGAAGCGTTCACCGCTTCCCGCGCGGCGCTCAACATCTTCGGCGAAGGCTCAATGCCGTAAACACGCGCGGAGAAGTGGCGGGCCAGCGCCACGGAAAAGCGGCCCGTGCCGCAACCGAGATCAATGATCGTCCGGATGTCTTCGCGCGGGACGTGGGCGGATAATCTTTCCAGCCAGAGATTGAGAGTGGCTTCGGAAAGTCCCCGCGCGCGTTCGTAGCGGAGGTGTATGCCTCCTTCGTTGTAAAGTGAATTGTTCATCATGCGGCCTGTAAACCCGGAAGGGCGTATTATACGCGAGATGCTGCGTCGGCAAGATCAAAAGCCTGTGCGCCTGAGCGGATTTGCGCGGCGCTTACTGGCCGAGTGGAAGCGCCTTGAGTGGCCTGTGAGCGGCGGGCGCTACGTCGTCGCGGTGTCGGGCGGGGCCGACTCGGTCGCGCTGCTGCTGGCACTGGATGAACTCGTCAGAGCCTCGCGCGTCGAAGCGGAGTTGTCGGTGGCGCATCTGGATCACGGCTTGCGCGGCGCATGCGGGGAAGCAGACGCGCGTTGGGTGGAGGAACTGGCGCGCACGCTCGGCTATGAATGTTTGTCGGGTCGAGCCTCCGTGGGAGAGCGTGCGCGCGTGGGGCGCGACAATCTGGAACAATCCGCGCGACGCGCGAGGTACGAGTTTCTGGGCGAGGCGGCGCGCGGGTGCGGGGCAGGCGCTGTGCTGACGGCGCACACGCTCGACGATCAGGCAGAGACGGTGCTGCTTTGTCTGCTGCGCGGGAGCGGCGCGGAGGGCCTCGGCGGTATTCGTCCCGTGCGTGCGCTCGATGCGGCGGGCGATGTCCTGCTGCTGCGGCCTCTGCTCGGTTGGGCGCGGCGTGCGGACACGGAAGGGTTCTGCCGCGAGCGCGGCGTCGGGTTCAGGACGGACGAGATGAACGCTGACGAGCGATTCGCGCGTGTGCGCGTGCGCCGGAAAGTTTTGCCGCTGCTGGAGACATTTAACCCGCGCGCTGTTGAGGCGCTGGCGCGTGCGGCGGAATTGCTGCGCGAAGACGCGGCGACGCTTGAGACGCTCGCCTCTAAATTGTTGGATGAAGCGAGCGCGGGTGCGACGGCAACGGCAGGCGTTGAAGCAAGCGTCGTGACAGGGGAGAAAGCGACGGCGGTTGAGAATGCTGGCAGCGCGTCTTCGCTGAGTGTTGAGGCTCTGGCGGGCGCACCGGCGTCTTTGCGAAGACGTGCCCTGCGCCAGTGGCTTGCGCGCGGGCGCGGCGACCTGCGGCGTCTTGAGATGTCGCACTTGCTGGCGTTGGAAAAGTTGTTGAAGGGAACGCGCGGTGGTCGCGTGGCCGAGTTGCCGGGCGGGTGCGCCGTCGAGCGTAGGCGCGGTCGTCTCTACTTCCGCCGGAAAAAGAGTTGATAAAAGTCTCACCGGAACCCTACAATCGCATGGGTGCTTGACCGCCGGACTTAAAACGGCGTGCAACGTCCGAGTCTGAGGGCAGTCTGAGGCGAGCCGCGATGCATGAACAACCCGTGGAGATTCACAGTTCGGCGGAGATCGCCGGACGAGTCAAGTCGCTCGCCGCAAGCATCCTTGAAGACACACATTCGCACGAACTCACCATCCTCGGCGTTTTGGAAGACGGCTTCGTCTTTCTCTCAGACCTCCTGCGCGCCCTCGAAGCGCCTCTGCGCACGTCCTTCCTGCGCTACGATCACCGTTCGCTCGGCGGCGTTCAGGACATATCATTCACTACTCCGGTTGACATCAAAGGCCGCGACTGCCTGCTCGTCGAAGCTGTGCTGGATACGGGCGTGCCGCAGGAGTACCTGATTAAGCAACTGGAAGAGCGCGGCGCTTCGCGCGTCCGCCTGTGCGTGCTTCTGGACAAGCCGGACAGGCGGCGGACGCAGGTCGAAGTCGAGTGGAAAGCATTTGAGACGCACGAGGATTACGTGGTCGGGTACGGGCTGGGGTTCCAGGAGCGCTGGCGCGAACTGCCGTACTTAGCTGCACTCCGTCGCGCGGGTGACGTGCGCGGGAAAGCTTGATTGTCTAGCATGCGGGCGTGCGCGCTTTCGCGCCGACGAGGAAGGCGCAACTTGGAATGCGCGGGGAGCATCCAAACATCGCCTGACTGCCGTATAAAGTTACGTCAACGCTTCTCCGGGACGGCAAGAGGGCGGGAAATTTTCAAGGCAAGTGCGGGGAAGCGACAAATGACGCCGGAATAGTTTATTATCGGCGTCGGAGGCGAAAATATTTTGAGTTCTACGGCTAGACAATTAATCTTCTGGGTACTCATCCTCGTCGGCGCGGTGATGCTCTACACGTTCGTCGTCAACAAGCACGGCACCGAAGCCACGCAATTGCCTTACGGCCAACTCGTCAAGATGGTACAGGAAGGCAAGATCAACGAACTTACCATCAAACAATCCGAGGTCGTTTCGACCGGCACGGATCAAAAAGAATACAAGACGCCGATTGAAGGCGACGCCATCAAAAACGCTCTGATGGCCGAGTCAACTAAGACGGAGAACGGCGCGCAAAAGGTCAAGAAGGCGCAGATCGAGCCGGCGGGCGGCGGCCTGCTATGGTCAATTCTCGTCTGGTGGGGGCCTGTGCTTTTGCTCGTCGGCTTCTGGATTTTCATGCTGCGGCAAATGCAGTCGGGCGGCAACAAGGCGATGAGTTTCGGGAAGTCGCGCGCCAAGCTTTTGAACAACCAGCAGAAGCGCGTCACATTCAAGGACGTGGCGGGCGTTGACGAAGCGAAGGAAGAGTTGCAGGAAATCATAGAGTTCCTCAAGGAGCCGCAGAAGTTCCAGAAACTCGGCGGGCGCATCCCGAAAGGCGTGCTGATGATGGGGCCTCCGGGCACGGGCAAGACACTTCTGGCGCGCGCCGTCGCAGGTGAAGCCAATGTACCTTTCTTCTCCATCTCCGGCTCGGACTTCGTGGAGATGTTCGTCGGCGTCGGCGCGTCGCGCGTGCGCGACCTGTTCGAGCAGGGCAAGAAGAATGCGCCGTGCATCGTCTTCATAGACGAAATTGACGCGGTCGGACGGCACAGAGGCGCGGGACTCGGCGGCGGGCACGACGAGCGCGAGCAGACCTTGAATCAGTTGCTCGTCGAGATGGACGGGTTTGAATCGAACGACGGCGTGATCCTGATGGCCTCGACCAACAGGCCGGACGTGCTCGACCCGGCGCTCCTGCGTCCCGGTCGCTTCGACCGCCGCGTCGTCGTCTCTCGCCCGGACGTGCGCGGGCGCGAAGGCATACTTAAAGTTCACACGCGCAAAATCCCGCTCGGCGAAGACGTGGACATCAACATCATCGCGCGCGGCACGCCGGGATTCACCGGCGCTGACCTCGCCAACCTCGTCAACGAGGCGGCCTTAAACGCCGCGCGCTACAACAAGAAGATCGTGATGATGACGGACTTCGAGTTGGCGAAGGACAAGGTGTTGATGGGCGCGGAACGCAAGAGCATGGTTATCACCAACGAGGAGAAGCGCGTCACGGCCTACCACGAAGCGGGACACACGCTCGTCGGCCTCAAAGTTCCGAACGCCGATCCCGTCCATAAGGTGACGATCATCCCGCGCGGGATGGCCCTCGGCCTGACGCAACAGTTGCCCGAAGGCGACCGCCACAATTACTCGAAGGAATATCTCGTCGGCCAGATTGCCATCCTGATGGGCGGGCGCATCGCCGAAGAGGTCTTTCTCGGCAGCATCACGACGGGCGCATCAAACGACATCGAGCGCGCGACGGAACTCGCACGCGCGATGGTCTGCGAGTACGGCATGAGCGAACTGGGGCCGCTCACCTTCGGCAAGAAGGAGGAGCAGATTTTCCTCGGACGCGAGATCGCGCAGCACCGCGACTTCTCGGAAGACACGGCGATCAAGATTGACCAGGAAGTCAGGAAAATCGTCAACGAGCAGTACGAACGCGCACGCAACATCATCGTCGAGAATCGAGACACGATGGTGCGCCTCTCCGAGACGCTGCTGGAGCGCGAGACGCTCGACGGCGTGCAGATTCGCCGCATCGTGGCCGGACTGCCGCTCGACGACGCCGACGCAGCCCCGCAGCGAAGGCGGAAGATGGTTCACGCGCAAGCGTGCATGGGATCACGCCGAACAGATGATCGAGAACGGCGTGGACATCATAGACATCGGCGGCGAATCCACGAGGCCGGGGGCGAGTCCCGTCTCGGAAGAGGACGAGATACTGCGTGTCCGGAAATATCTGAGCGTCCTGATAGCCCTGAACAGCTTAGTCCCTTACTCGATTGACACGACTAAAGCCGCCGTCGCGCGCGTCGCCTTGGACGCCGGAGTCGAGATCATCAACGACATCTCCGGCCTCCGCTTCGATCCGGCTCTCGGCGGTGTCGCGGCCAGCCACGAGGCCGGGCTAATACTCATGCACTCGCGCGGCACTTTCGAGACGATGCACACACAGGAGCCGGTCACAGACATTGTCGGGGAGGTTTCCCGGTCGTGGCGTCTGAGCATCGAAGAAGCGGAGCGGCGCGGCGTCAAACGTGAAAAGATGGTGCTCGACCCCGGCATCGGCTTCAGTAAGACGCAGGGACAGAACATCGAGTTGATCGCAAAACTCGACGAGTTAGCGCGCGAGTTTCCGGACTTCCCTCTGCTCGTCGGCACATCACGCAAGTCTTTCGTCGGCCACCTGCTTGGCGGCGCGCCCGTCAACAAGCGCCTGCACGGCACGATGGCCTCGGTGACGGCTGCCGTCCTGCGCGGCGCTTCAATCGTCCGCGTGCACGACGTTCGCGCGGCGGTCGAGACCGTGCGTGTGGCGGACGCCGTGAAAAGAGCGCACAATACCGTGGCTTAGTGCCGGCTCGCTAAAATGAAGTTTGACATGATGTCAGAGGCAGTCGTATCGTGCCTCGTCCCTTTGTCGAAGAAAGCATAAGAGGTAAATGTCTGAAATGACTTTGAGCCGCAAAATCCTGCGCGCGGCGGCGCTGTTCGCTCTCATCTTTTGCGCTTCCGGTTTTCGGGGGTGCTACAAGCCCGTCACTCGAAGCGGCCTGCCCAACCACATCCGCACCGTTGCCGTCCCGGCTTTTCAGAACAACGCGCTGCGCTACAAGATCGAGTCGCGCTTCACGGACGCGGTGTCGAACGAGATCATCCGTCGCGGCAAGGGCCTGCGCGTCCAGAGCGAGCGCGAGGGCGCGGACGCCATCGTGGACGGAGTCATCAAAAGCTTCGGCTTCTCCGGCGTGCTGCTCGACAGTCGTGGGCGCGCGCGCATCTTCGAGGTGACGATCAACGCCGCCGTCACCGTCCGCGATCAGGTGAGCAACCGCGTCCTGTACGATAATCAGGACTACGTCTTTCGCGGCGAGTTCGAGTTCACGGACGACCCACGCAGTTTCTTTAACGAGGAAGACCCTGCGGTGCAGCGTCTCGCGCGCAGCTTCGCCGAGAGCCTCGTCTCAACCCTCATCAACGGCTTCGGAGTCAACGAAGAACCTTGAGCACATTGAAGCGTGAAGAACTCTGGCGTGCGCTCAAAGGCGGGCGCGTCGAGCCGCTCTACCTCCTGCACGGCCCGGAAGGCTACCTGCGCGATGCGGCGGCGCGCGCAATCACCGAGCAGGCTCTGAAGGGCGCGTCCCTGCGTGAGTTCAACGAAACGAGCTTCAGCCTGTCGAGCGTGGACGTGCAGCAGGCCATCGCCGCCGCCGAGCAACTGCCCATGATGGGCGACCGCCGCGTGGTGCGTATCACAGACTTCGCGCGCCTGCGCGAGTCGGACGAGGGCGTGCTGCTCCGCTACCTCACGCGCCCCGTGGAAAGCTCCACCGTCATCTTCGTGGCCGACGAACTGGACAAGAGGCGCAAGCTCAGCAAGACCCTGCTCGACTTGTGCACGAGCGTCGAGTTCGCGACGCTCAGCGACGGGGAACTGGCTGCCTGGGCCAATTCGCGCCTCAAGGATTTGAAGGCCAACACGGACGAGCGAACGCTGCGCCAGATCGTCGCCCTAGTGGGCACGAGCGTCCGCCGCCTGGCGACCGAACTCGACAAGCTGGCGACCGCCGCCCTGCCGTCCGCTTATATCTCAATGGAGTTGGTGGACGAACTGGTCGGACGCTCGCGCGAGCTTTCAAACTTCGAGCTGACGGATCACCTGATCGCGCGCAACCGCAAGCGCGCTCTGGAAACGCTGCGCCGCCTGCTCGACGATGGTACAGAGCCGTTGATGTTGATGGGGCTGCTCGCCAGCAGTTTTCACCGCCTCGCGCTCGCCAAAGACCTGATGGAGCGCGGCGCGCCCAACGAGGAAGTCTTCCGCATCATTCCCATGCCGCAGAGCAAGCGCAAGGATTATCTAGCCACTGCCCGTCGCGCCGATGCCAACATTCTGGCCCGCCGCATACAAAGGATCGCCGACGCAGACCTCGCCATCAAAACCTCGCGAGCTACGCCGCGCCTGCAACTCGAAATGCTCGTCTGCGAGTTGTCGGCCTAAAAGTCCAGCGGCTTCAAATCCGGCTCGACCCACTTCGTCCGAGCCTCCTCCGATTCAATCAGCTCCCTGCTGTAGTAATCGAAAATCAGCCGCGCGTTGCCGCACGACTCGATCAGTTCATTCGCCAGTTCATAGAGAGGGCGGGATGCGTCGGACTGTCCGACAAAAGCATTGACGCGCTTCATCCAGAAGACGGTCATCGTCTCGTGATAAATGTGCGGGTCAATCCCGTGATGCGCGATAAACCCGTGAATGCTTCGGCGCATGTGCCGCAGCGCTTCTCCTTCGGAGAATCGGAGAAGGTACGAGAGGGAGACGGTCAGGTGTGGGCGGTGTCCGAACTCTGACGGCGTGAATTCGCAGGACTCGAATTTGCGAACGACTCCTGCGACCTCCACGTCACTGTGGTAAGGCTTGCCGGCTTTGGTTGACATCTCCATCTCCTTTCGTTGGCGTGCGCCGCCTGTCTCTTTGAATACAAAAAGCGAGGCGGATCGAAAATGATTCGATCCGCCTCGCCGGTTTACAGATTCCAACTCGGACTATTATTTCGACGCTTGATTGACCCGCACCGTCAACCGCGACTTGTATCGCGCGGCGGCGTTGCGGTGAAGCACGCCCTTCTGCACAGCCTTGTCAATCAACGAGACCGTTGCGGGAAGCAGCTCCTGAACCTGGCCCTGATCGCCCTCGTCCAGCGCGGTGCGCAGCTTCTTGACGCCCGTGCGCAGCCGCCCGCGATTGCCACGATTGTTCACGCGGCGCTTCTCATTCTGGCGCATTCTCTTTTCGGCAGACTTATGATTTGGCATTTCCGTTATCTCAACTCCGTCTCAAACTAACTGGCTCTCCGTCTTGTTTTGCGATGACCGCACATAGGCGAGAAACTTTCGCTTAACGCAAAGCGGAGAGTATAGGTGTCGGGTGTGTTGATGTCAAGGCGGGGAATCGGCCATTTGGCCTGTAAATCCTCACGTTGACACCCATGTGCGCCGTGTTGTAGCGTCGCAGTTGAAGATGTTCGATTCACCCTGCAATCCCTCATTTGCCTGCCCTCGTGGCACGAAACATGGCCCGCAACAAGGAGAAGACAGCGACTTTTGAAGAAGATTGAACTTCCGCCCAGAGGCATCGAGACGCTTTTCGGCGTCCACGATCAAAACATTAAGTACCTTGAAACGTTGCTCGACGTGCGCGTCAACGCGCGCGGGCAAGACCTCTCGATTGACGGCGACCCGAAGGACGTGGAGACCGCCGAACGCATCATCGAAGATTTCGCCGCGCTCTTCGGCGAGGGTAAAGCTTTCACCGACCGCGAACTCCGCGAAGCCTTCGCGCAGATCGCCGAAGACCGCGCCTACTCGCTGCGCGATTACTTTACCAAAGCCCGCTTCAATCCCTCCGGCAAAAAACAGGTTGCCCCTAAGACCGCCACGCAACGCCGCTACATCGAGGCGATGCAGAACAAAGATGTCGTTTTCGGCATAGGAGTCGCCGGCACAGGCAAGACGTACCTCGCAGTGGCAATGGCCGTGCAGGCTTTGATGCAGAAGCAGGTGAGCCGCATCGTGCTGGCGCGTCCGGCGGTGGAGGCGGGCGAGCGTCTGGGTTTCCTGCCGGGCGACTTGCAGGAGAAAGTTGACCCATACCTGCGCCCGCTCTACGACGCCTTGTTCGATTTGATCGAGGCCGAGCGCGTGACGAAACTGCTGGAGAAGCGCATCATCGAAGTCGCGCCGCTCGCCTTCATGCGGGGCAGAGCACATCCTTTGCACAGTAAAATTCTCACTCCGGCAGGCTGGCGCGAAATGGGCGGTTTGAAAGTTGGCGATTTGGTCATCGGCTCCGACGGAAAACCGACCGCCGTGGTCGGTGTTTTCCCGCAGGGTGAAAAATTAGTTTATCGCGTGACGATGACCGATGGAGCAAGTGCTCTGGCTTGCGCCGAACATCTCTGGGCGGTTCGCACGGCGTCCGACAAACGTCGAAACAAACCTTGGCGCGTATTGCAAACGCAAGAGATGATCGGCAACCTGCGTTGCTTTCATCAATACCGCTACGAATTGCCTGTGCTTTCCGCACCCGTGGATTGGGAGTTTCGGCACACCCCGCTTGACCCGTATGCGCTTGGATTGCTGCTCGGCGACGGTTGCATCACCGATAAAACTTCGCCCGCTTTTGCCACTTCTGATGTGGAATTGGTTTCGTCGTTAGAACTCGCGCTCGGTGACATGCATCTTTCATTTCGGCGCAAATCCGCCGTTGATTACGTCATTACTAATCCGGCGGCTGGGCACGGCGGAATGATTGTGCGTAATCCGCTCACGCAGGCGCTGCGCGGACTGGAATTAGCCGGAACGTATTCTGCGACCAAATTCATTCCTGAAGTTTATCTATATAACAGCGCAGATATTCGCCTCGCCGTTTTGCAGGGATTGTTAGACACAGACGGCGGGCCGGTTGTTCAAGCAGGAAGGACTTGCCGCATTCAATACACGACCACATCGGAGCGGCTCAGGGATGATGTCGTGTTTTTGGCGCGCTCGCTTGGTGGCGTGGCTTACTGTCGCAGGCGCAAAGCTGAAGGGCGTCATCCCGGCTTCGCGCGCGGCAGAGAGATCGGCTATCGCCATGATGCTTTTGTGTTGAACCTTCGCTTGCCGAAAGGTCTTGAGCCTTTTCGACTGAAACGAAAAGCCGACGTTTACCGAGCACAAGGCGGCGGTCGTCCGATGCGTTTTATTAAAAGCATCGAGCCTGCCGGCGTACAAGAGACTCAGTGCATCAGCGTTGCCGCGAAAGATTCGCTTTACGTGACCGACGATTTTATTTTGACTCACAACACGCTCTCGGACGCTTTCATCATTCTGGACGAAGCGCAGAACACGACGAGCGAGCAGATGAAGATGGCGCTGACGCGCATCGGCTTCGGCTCGAAGGCGGTGATTACGGGCGACGTGACGCAGATTGACCTGCCGGCAGGCAAGCGCAGCGGCCTCATCGAAGCCGAGCGCATCCTTTCGGGCGTCGAGGACATCGAGTTCGTCTACTTCACAGAGAAGGATGTCGTGCGTCACCGGCTCGTCCAGATGATTATCAGGGCTTACGAGAAACACCAGAACCGCAACGGGCAACTATAAAGAG
>JAIVJG010000303.1 GCA_020200155.1 Acidobacteriota bacterium
GTGCACACTTTCATACGCGTCCCGGCGGGCGCGGCGCTGGCGCTGGCGGCGACGACGGAACTCAACCCGTCCGTGCGCGTCGTCGCGCTGCTTCTGGGCGGCGGCCTCGCACTCTCGACGCACGGCACGAAGGCGACGGTGCGCGCCGCCGCCAACACCAGCCCTGAGCCGTTCACGAACTGGACGCTCTCCATCGTCGAAGATGTGTTCGCCGTCGGCTCAATCGTGCTGGCCGTGCTGCACCCGGTCGTGATCCTCGTTGTGATCCTGATTTTTCTGTTAATCCTCGCGTGGATTCTCCCGAAGGTCGTTCGCCGGCTGCGTCGTATGTTCGCGTCTGCACGCGCCTTCTTCGGCGGGCGGGCGGCGGAGCCTTCCGCTCGCGCATAAGCCGCGTCGTCGCGTCAGATTTTGCGGATGACCTTGCACTGCCCGGCGCTTCAATCCGGGCCGAAGTTACCTGCAAGCATTAGCGACCGGGTTCGTTCAGACAGCATTCCGGTACTTCATCGTCGCGGAGGTGAGAGATGAGACTGAGGGCAATAGTCCTGTTAACTTCGGCATTCCTGCTTTGCCCGGCTTGCAGCCAGCAAAGTGGCGACCATGCCGTAAGCAGTAATTCGTCCGGCGCTGGATCAACAAGCTCCGCGCCCACGGCAAAGAGCGGCACGGCTTCCGCGCCGTCAACGCAAACCGAGGCGCAGGACGCGGCATTTCAGAAAGTATCTTTGAGTCAGGCCGCCGATTCCCAGAACGCACCGGCGGCGGTCGAGCGAAAGATTATCCGCAACGCAGACATCAAGCTCGAACTCGACGCGCCAGCCGAGGGCCAGCAAAAGCTCGCCACGCTTGCCGAAGCGCGCGGCGGTTTCGTCGTCACGTCCGAGTCGAGACAGCAGGTCGGGTCGGACAACGGCAAGGCGACGGAGATTATCACGATGGAAGTGCGTGTTCCCGCCGCGCAGTTCGACGCAGTTATCAACGAGATTCGCAAACTCGGCAGCCGCGTCACGGCGGAGAAAATCACGGGTCAGGACGTGACCGAAGAGTACATTGACCTCGAAGCGCGCATCCGCACGCAGAAGGCGTTGGAAGCGCAATTTCTTGAGATTATGAAAGGGGCGAAGGATGTTTCCTCCGCGCTCGCAGTGCAGCGCGAGCTGGCGAACGTCCGCACGGAGATCGAGCGCGTGGAAGGCCGCCGCCGCTTCCTCGAAAGCCAGACCAGCCTTTCGACCATCAAGGTCACACTCCAACCGCCCGCGCCCCTCGTCAGCACGACAGGCTTCTTCCACAGCATCAAGAGCGCCTTCGGCGATGGTGTTGACGCCGCCGCGACCATCACGCTCTTTTTAATTCGCTTCATCATCCTGCTGATTCCGATTTTTGTTCTGCTCGTGCTGCCCGTCGCGCTGATCGTGCGCTTCATCATCCGCCGCCTGTCGCGACGCCCGCGCCCGGTCGAGAGGCCGCCCGGCCTTGGATGAGTCTCAGGCTTGTAGCGCACGAATTTCGCGTCTGAAATTTTGAACTCGCAGCCTCTTCGTTTAGACTCGCACGATATGAACTGTTCAAAAGTCGCTTCACTCTGCGTCGTCGCGCTGATCGTCTTCGCCGCATGCTCCTCCGGCCCACAAGAGAAGGCAGCGACTTCTCAAGACGCATCCAACGTCGTAAGTGCCAGCGCGTCGGAGGTGCGGCTCGCGGCGGGCGGGCAGGGCGTGGCCGAGGTGCGGCTCAGCATCGCCGAGGGTTATCACGTCAACGCCAATCCGGCGTCGGACAAGTTCTACATTCCCACGCAACTCACGGTCGCGCCGGGCGAAGGCATCAAGCCGGGCGAGCCGGTCTATCCCGCGTCTGTGAATAAGAAATTCACGTTCGCCGAAAAGCCGCTCGCCGTCTACGAGCGCGAGGCCGTCATCAAGCTGCCGCTCAGCGCCGACGGCGCGGCGACGAAAGGCGCGCACACGCTGCCCGTCAAAATCCGCGTGCAGCCGTGCAACGATCAAGCGTGCCTCCCGCCGCGCACGATTGAAACGTCCATCCGTTTGACGGTCGAGTGAAAATCTTTTGACAGCACAAGGGCAGGACACACAGACGCCTCGACGCTCCGGCGAAGCGAGCGGGGAAGCCGCGCCGCACGTCGAACGTGACGAAC
>JAIVJG010000071.1 GCA_020200155.1 Acidobacteriota bacterium
CTTTACAGAAGAATACGTTTACGGCTTTCAGTTCAGAGTCGCCGAAATTATGGCTGGAATGCCTCCTTTTGACGCCAATGTGTTTTTGGCTTTCAATATGATTGCCTATAGCCTGTTCTTACTAGCTGGCTTGGGAATGTATAAAGGGATGAAGTTTCCAATGATTATTGTTTGGTTCTTCGTCATCTGTGTTCTCGGCAACGCGATTTGGCATCTCCTGCTTACGCTCAGGGTCGGCGGCTATTTCCCCGGTTTGTATACCTCATTTGCAGGCTGGATTCTGGGACCAATTCTCTTGATACGGCTCTGCCGGAGAGAAGGCGTCGCCCATGCCAGCTAGGAGGTTGGACAACTGCGTGCAGTCTCCAGCCTACTCGACGCGGAAAGCTGGTCATAGTCCCGACAATCGTCATTCTCAACCTTGATCGTCTTCGCGCGATCATTGAAGCACTGGCGAGGTTGAGCAATGGTAAGTGATCTTCGGAGTTGAGTCGCCGATCAAAGACCCGCCGGCAAACTGCGGCGTTACTTTATCGGCAATCTGTCAGAGTTTGAGGGAGAAGGAAAATGAATCACATCCTTAAGGCAGTCTCAAGTGAGCAAGCCAAGCAAATAGCGTCTTACGGCGATCCTACGCTGCCGGTGGTTCCCGGCCTGATTAGCGAAATCGCCGCGTTCGTGAGCTTGGCTAAGAAGTGAGTCCTATGAAGACAATTATCAGGGGGTCAGCGAAATGATAGAGATTAGACCGGCAGGAGAACGCGGGAAGACACAGACGAGTTGGCTCGACGGCAACCACACGTTCTCCTTCAACCGTTACTACGATCAGCGCTGGACGGGCTTTCGCGATCTCGTCGTCATCAACGAGGATTACATCGCGCCGGGTCAGGGCTTCGGCACGCACTCACACAATGACATGGAGATCATCACTTACGTCATCGAAGGCGCACTCGAACACCGCGATTCGACCGGAGGAAGCGGCGTGATCCGCCCCGGCGAGGTGCAAAAGATGAGCGCCGGAACGGGCGTCAGCCACAGCGAGGTCAACGCTTCCGAGACCGAACGAACGCACCTCCTGCAAATCTGGATACAGCCGGAGCAGAAAAGTATCAAGCCTTATTATGAGCAGAAGATGTTTCCCGAAGCGGAGCGGCGCGGGAAGTTGCGCCTAATCGCTTCAAGCGATGCCAGCGAGGATTCCCTGACGGTTCATCAAAACGTGAAACTATTTGACGCCTTGCTCTCAACGGGTGAAGAAGTGTCATATCAACCCGGCAAAGACCGCCACGCCTGGATTCAGGTTATCAAGGGCGCAGTGACAGTCAATGACACTGCTCTTCAGGCGGGGGATGGGGCAGCCATCAGCGACGAATCCTCGCTCAACATTCAGGCAAGCGAAGCGGCGGAATTCATGCTCTTCGATCTCTCCTGAACGGACGGGGCCAAAGTCACCTGCGTTTGAGTGCTAAAGTTAAGCCGTCGGCAATTGGAATAAGACTCAGCGTTACTCTCTCGTCCCGGTGCAACTTCTGATTGAGAGCACGGATTGCCACGGTGTCTTGCTCCTGATCCTCAGCGTCCGCAACTCGACCTGACCACAGCACATTGTCAATGGCGATCAGCCCGCCGACCCTGACGAGCTTCAGCGCCCGCTCATAATAGCTCTCGTAGTTACCCTTGTCCGCATCAATGAAGGCGAAATCAAACGTGCCCGCCTGGCCGCCAGCTATTAACTCATCCAGTGTTTCGCTGGCCGGAGCCAAGCGGAGGATGATCTTCCCGGCCACACCCGCTTCTTCCCAGTAGCGTCGCGCGATCTGCGTCCATTCCTCACTGATGTCGCAGGCCGCCACCTTCCCGTCTGCGGGAAGCGCCAGCGCGACGCACAGTGAACTGTAACCTGTGAAGACTCCCACTTCGAGTGTCTTCCTGGCGTTGAGCAATTGGACAAGCAGCGCCATGAACTGACCTTGCTCTGGTGAAATCTGCATCCGCGCCATGGGAAGCCGCGCAGTCTCCTCGCGCAGCCGCCGCAGAACTTCCGGCTCCCGCAACGACACGGACTGTAGATATTCGTAAATGCGATTGGTGAGTGGTAGGAATTTATCCGACATATCTTAACTCTCGAAAATCCAGTTACTCGGAGTGACCGAACAGATTCTTGCTGCCTGACATCCAACGAGATTCTACACTACTCTTAACTGGCCGGTAACCGCAGTCGCACACGTATGGTGCGGTCGTTTTAGATGAAACTTAAAATCTGAGAGAATAATTCAGTCGCACGTTGCGCCCCATCTCCGGCGCAATGTTTTTGATGAACGACAAATGATTGCGGTACAGCGTGTCGCCCAAATTATATCCGCCGACCGAAACGATGTGAGCCGCCCGTCCGGTCACAAACGTGTACGAGGCGTTGAGGTTGAAGAGGGCGTAGCCGGCGGTCGGTGTTTCGTTATCGAAAACACGAACTTGCCGGTTTGCCAGAATCAATTCCGGTCTGACGCTCAACGCTTTATAACGCCAGTCCAGTCCGAGCGTCCCGCGAAAAGGCGGAATCCGTGGCAGCGGTTTGTTCTGTCCGGTAAGTTCCGCACGCACGTAGTCCACTTTGCCGCTGAGCCACAGGGTGCGCGAGACCCTGGCTTCGACGCTCGCTTCCGTCCCGACGTAGCGGCTCCTCCCTTGCGCGTAGTCAACTATCGGAAGGTTTGATTTTGCGTCGGTTGCGCCCGTGAACGCCGTGTAAACAAAGTTGCGGATGTTGTAGTAATAAACGCTGCCTTCGAGCCGCATACGCTCGGTATTGTGGCGCAGAGAAAAATCAACACCGTCGCCCTGCTCAGGGTTCAAGTTCGGATTGCCTACGTCGAAGACGAGGATGCCGGGATGCGGCCCGTTGTTGTAAAGTTCTTCGAGAGCCGGGGCGCGGAAAGAGTGCTGGTAGTTGGCGACGAACGAGCCGCCCTTCCAGAGCGGAACGCGTAGCCCCGCGCTGCCGGAAAATCCTACGAAGTTGCGCTTGCGGAAATTGCCTTCCGGATCGTAGCCGTTCTGCTCAATGCGCCCGCCGAACTGAAATCCGACACGCTCGAAATCAACCCGCTCCAGACCGTAAACGGCGAAAGAGTTTTGCCTGGTGCGCGGCGCGGGAGCTTCCTCGCCGATTGATTCGTAGTCGCGGGTGAAGCCGGAAAGCCCGAAAGTGCCGGAGAATTTGCCGCGCCGCCGGTGGTTGAAGTTGGCGCGGTAGTTAAAGTTTTTGTTGGTCGCAAGCGAATCAAGTTCGGTGACGTTTTCGTCCGACTCAAACTCGAACTCGCGATTGATGTAATCGTTGTAACTGACGGCGAAATCACCGCCCTCGATGAAGCCGCCGAGTTCGCGCAACCCGCCTTTAGCTTCATAGCTATGGCGGCGCATTTTCAGGTACTCGAAATCAATTTCGTCCGGCTCGACCGGAATACCGTAACGCCTACGGTCGTAAGTGTAATTAAACGCGAGCCAACCTTTGCGGGGAAACCAGCCCACGCCGCCGCTCACGCTGTTGCTCCGGGAGTAAGAGTTTAAGACCGTTCCGATTGAAGTGCGATAGTCGTTAGCTTTTTGCGCTCCGCCGTTAGCGAAAAAGAGAAAGTTCTTGAACCCGTATTTGAAGCCGCCGCTTGTGCCCGCCTGCCAGTTGTTCGTGCTGCCGAAAGCGGTCAAGTAGCCGGACAAACCGTTTTGGTAAACGTCATTCGTTGAGATGCCGTTGACCACGCCGCCAATGGCGTTGCTGCCGTAGAGCAGAGTCGCAGGGCCTTTGACGATCTCCACGCGGTCGAGCGAGAGGACATCAATCGGCTCAACTTCGTCGCCCGACTGCGAAGCGATGCCGCCGACGCGCAAACCATCTTGCAGAACCAGCACGCGGTCGCCGTCGAACCCGCGAATAACCGGACGACCCGAACCGGGACCGAAACTGCGTTTGGCTACGCCGAGCTGGTATTCGAGTGCTTCGCCAATGGAAACGGGATTCCTTTGGGCAAGCTCCAAAGCTCCGACGGAAGTGACCGATTGGTAGGAAGAGCCAATCGCCTCGGCAGAGCCTGTCGCCGTCACCGTCACTTGCTCGCTGACAGGAGCCAGAGTTAACTGAAAATCAACCATCTGATCGCCGCCCCTGACTTCGACGGTTTTGACGACATCCGGTACGCGGTCGAGGTGCGCGATGATTTGATACTTGCCCACCGGAATATCAATAAATTCAAACGCGCCGTTTTCATCGGTCAGCATTGATCTCCTCAACTCGGAGATTGTCACGACGGCGTTCCGCGTTGCCATACCCGAAGGCTCGACATGGACGACTCCGCGAATCGTCCCGGTCACGGCGGGGCTTTGAGCGAATGCTGTTATTGATAAAAGCAGCGTAATTAAGGCTGACGAAAGAACAGTTTGAATTCGCAATTTTTTGTCTCCTGTAATAGACATACGGAATTAAAAGAAATCACTGTGTAATCAATCCTTCCCCTCAGGAGCAGCTAAATCAATCAGCAGTCATTGCCAGGAAAGGGTTAACTCAGGTCTGGGGTAGTCGTTGAAAATGATTTTCATTTTCAACGACTCGCCATGTTAATTTGTCAATCTCTCTTTGTCAATCAGTTCTATACCCGACGATTTAACAGGGAGGAAGACACAACTTTGAGAATGGGCAATCACCGCCCGATGCGGCTTGGTCAGTGAATGATTCTGTGCTCGGCCTCAAGTGGCGGTCGGGATTCGTACCGGCACTTCTATTGTTCAGAGGGGCGCTCTAATCGTGTTGGAGCGAGTCGTCGTGAAGAAGCTTAGCCAAGCCGCTCCATCTCAAATTTAGGGGAGCAAAACAAAAGATGGGCATTTGGTTGAGGCAGTGGAAAGTTTTTGAATTTATTGGATTCGCCGCAAAGGTGTAAACTCTGCCTTATGCTTTAGTGCAGTTAAAGGTGTGTGGCAAATGCCGCGCTCGCCGGAGACATATAACCGGGATGCTTCCTGGCAAGTTATAAACGTTGCGATTCGAGGAAAGAAAAGATGCGCTCAAACAGAATTTTGAAGTCGGTCACTGGTCTTATTCTCTTGCTGTCCACGCTCCTTGCGATTCCTGCAAGGCTATCCGCACAGCGAACTCAGAAGCCGGCCCTGCACGGGAAGCACTGGATGGCGATCACGGGCAAGCCGCTCGCGGCGACTGCTGGCGCGATGGTCTTCCAGAAAGGCGGGAACGCCGTTGATGCCTCCTGCGCGATGATCGCCGCCGCCTCGACGATGTGGGACACGCTCTCGTGGGGCGGCGAGACGCAGGCGCTCATCTACAATCCGCACACTGGAAAGGTCATTGGCATCAACGCGCTGGGCGTGGCCCCTTCGGGCGCGACGGCAGCGTTCTATAAGTCGAAGGGGATGAAGTTCCCGCCGGAGTATGGGCCGCTCGCGGCGGTCACGCCCGGCACGCCCGGCGGCATCCTCGTCATGCTGGCCGAGTACGGCAAGCTGAGCTTAAAGGACGTGCTTGACCCTTCGATCCAGATGGCCGATGGCTACCCGATTGAGGCGCAGCTTGCCAACCTCATCGAGCGCGAGAAGAAGCGTTTGAAGGGGTGGCGCTACTCGCGCGAGGTGATGCTGCCGCACTCCGGGCAGAAGCGCGAAGCGCCGGAGGCAGGCGAGGTCTTCCGCCAGCCAGACCTGGCCGCCACTCTCCGCAAGCTGGTCGAGGCCGAGCAGCAGGCGCTCGCCTCAGGCAAGAGCCGCAAGGATGCCATCTACGCCGCCTACGACCGCTTCTACAAGGGCGACATCGCGCGCGAGATCGCACGCGGCGTGAAGGAAGAAGGCGGGCTGATCACCACCCAAGACCTCGCCAACTGGAAGGTGAGAATTGAGGAGCCGGTCAAGACCACTTACAAGGGGGTCGAAGTCTACAAGCTGACGCACTGGACGCAAGGGCCGGCAATGCTTCAGGCCTTGAACATCCTTGAGAACTTCGACCTCAAAGCGATGGGTTTCAATAGCTCACGCTACGTCCACGCCGTCTACCAGGCGATGAATCTCGCTTTCGCCGACCGCGACTTTTACTACGGCGATTCATACTTCCCGCCGACCGAACCCATAGAGGGGCTGCTCTCGAAAGATTACGCGAAGCAGCGCGCGAAGCAGATTAACTGGGAGCGCAACGACGCTGCGGCAGGCCCCGGCGACCCCTATCCGTTCCAGGGACAGCAGGCCAATCCTTACCGCTCCCTGCTGGAGAATTGGAACACACGACCGACTGCCGCCCCGACCTCGCCACCGCGTCCGACTCAGGACACGATCCGCCCTGTCAGTCAAAGCATTCCGCCACGGTCGTCTGAAGAAGATTTCAAGCGAGCGTTCTACGCGGGCACGACTTCGGTCGAGGCGGCGGACGAAGAAGGCTGGGTCGTCTCGGTGACGCCGAGCGGCGGCTGGATTCCGGCGGTCATCGCCGGGCGCACGGGCGTCGGCCTCAGCCAGCGCGCGCAGAGCTTCGTGACCGACGAACGGGAAGGCCCCTTCAACGTCATCGAGCCGGGCAAGCACCCGCGCGTCACGCTCACGCCAACGATGGCCCTGAAGGGCGGCAAGCCATACCTCGCCTTCGCCGTGCAGGGTGGCGACAGTCAGGATCAGAATCTCTTGCAGTTTTTCCTGAACGTCGTCGAGTTCGGGATGACTGTGCAGGAGGCCACGGAAGCGCCGAACATCAACAGCTTCCAGATGCGCAGTTCCTTCGGCGAGCACGAGTCGAGGCCGGGGCGCATCCTGCTCGCCGAGTCAATGCCGCAGTGGGTGCGCTCGGAATTGCGCCGGATGGGTTACGAGCTGACCTTCGAGGAGCGCACGTCCGGCCCCATCAACGCGATTCTTTTCGACCAGGCGCACAGCACGATGTGGGGCGGTTCAAGCAATCACGGCGAAGATTACGGCATCGCGTGGTAGGGGAAGCACGAGACGCCGTTGAAGTTCTGAAGCCGGATTTTCATCGCCACCACTTGAATCCGAACGTGACGCCGATAACGTGCGCGTTAAATCTCTTGTCCGGATCGTTGGAGTTGCGAGTCTCGTACCTGTAATTGAGTCCCATCCGCACATCCCCTCTGAGCGGGCGACCCTTCGCGGCAATCTCGACATTGAGCAAATCGCGCCCTTACTCCTCGAAGAGTCGAACTTCCAGCGACCGCTTGACTCTGTACTCGACTACAGTGTTTATACTGTTTCAGCGAAATCAAGCGCGGAACGAAAGTGAGGGTTCGACGAGCGAATGAAAACAATGGCTACACACGCGGAGCG
>JAIVJG010000146.1 GCA_020200155.1 Acidobacteriota bacterium
GGCTAGGCATTCATACCGGCGGCTCGTCAATGCCGAATTGCCTCTATATCTACACCCTCAAAGGGAATCATCCGAGGCTGCTCTGGGCGTTCGTCACGGGTGATCGAGCGGATGGCGGGCTGCGGAGCATCTATGCCGAATGTGGCAAATTGGTCGTGGAGCTATATGGGAAGGGCGCGCGCATCGGAGGGGAGTTGTATGGTACAGAAGATGCCCCTGCATGCTGCGCTAAGTCTGTCACTCGCACCCGCTATCAATGGCGCGCGGGTAAGTTTCGGCAGACGGGTAAGTCGGACGTATTCCCGAATCCTGCGGGGCATAGTTCTCCTATGGGTTAGAATGGCTCTGGGTAGGCCGCAATCTAACAACGGCATGCACCCGACCGCGAATAGCGTGGCTTTCATCCGCAAGACTTGAATGGTTTTGAGGTTGAATGCGCGGCGGGTGATGCCGGGCGTTAGGTTTCTATCTCTTTAGAATCTTATGAGCAAATATCGAGTGCTGATTAATGGCGAGAACTTCCTGCTTAATTTCGATAGGCAGCTTCAGAAATTGGGGTTCTACGTTACGCGCGTTGTTGATGCACGGAATCCTGAGGAGGCAGAATTGGCTGCGGTGAATTTGGTGCGCGAAGATTCTCGATTGAAAGATAATGTTCTAAACGAGCGCGATGATCCGCCGATGCTTTATGCTGATGAAATCGAAGAGATCGAAGAATCTGAGGGTGAGGAGAATGTAGATACAGGGTTTTCGTGGTTCACCGATGGCGAAACCTAACAACTCATTCAACGCGAGCGGCGATAGCGTGCTTGTCATGATGTCTCTTTCGTCGCGGCTTGCATGGATTCGCGCCGCCGCGTTAATTCGGGCGTTCGACAGCTTCTATTGCCGGCAAGTCCAAAGTACGAGTTATGAACGTTCACGAAGAAATGTTCGCGCGTGCATTCATCATTCCCGAAAAGCGGGACAGATACGTGTCATTGATTGGAAGTGTTAAAGGTAGAAAGAAGATACTGGCTGGCTTTCATCATATTCATGATTTGGATGGGCGGTACGCTAAGTTGATTCCCTCAAATCAGCAGTCTGCCGAGTCAATTTTCAGGATGTTGAAGCAGAAGGGTGCGCCTGAGATTTGCTACGTCATGTCCGATGATTCGGATATTGACCAAAAGGAAATGCCCTTGCGGGAAGCCATATCTAAAGTCGAAGGAAGTAATTTTGGCACGTTGGTTTCTTGTATCGCGGGAAAGTTAGCGTATTTCGAGACAGAAGATATGAGCGGAAGATACATCCTCGAAAGGTAAAAGGTTTCTGACAGCGCGCTGTCGAACAAGTCGCTGAACCTGACTTTTTAATCGCTCCGCTCTTAAAAAGCAGGTTAGCTCCAGCGTTATGCCGATCCTACTTGGGAGAATTAAGTAATGACCAGTCACCAAACACCTGAAAAGCCCTCACAACCTCAATCGGATATGAAGGAATCTCTTATCAATCCGCAAGAAAGCACCGTTCTTGAGATTCTGAAACAGAAATTTGAAGAGGGTAAGTCTTACGCTACGATTTCCGTAACTACATTTACCGTTTATCTGGCAATCAATGGGGTACTTTTGAAATACTCATTGGACAAAGATATAGCTCCTGCGATTCCAATAGTTCTTTCTATCGTGGGAATCGCCACATCCACTCTCTATGTTGCTGTGTCAATTTTCGTGAAGTTTGTAAGGGATAATCTTGCGCGCGATATTGATCATTTAAACCAGCGCCTCGGAAATCCTCTGATCTCTAAACAATTTTCAGGATTAAGCTACATAAGCATTTCCACTGGGACGTTTTCATTTTTTGGATTAGTAGGTTGGATTCTATTGCTTGTTAGATTCATTCGTCGGTGAAATCGGCATAACAACTCATTCAACCCGACCCGCCTTAGCTTGGCTTTCATCAACCTTGTCGCCCGTGCTCATGTTGTCTATCATCGTCGGCGGGCGGGTTAATTCGAGCGTTAGCCCGCTTCGCGTTGTGAAAGTATGAAGATGATAAAACTCGCAACTGTACTCCTGCTAATTATTGGTGGCGCGATTTCCGCTGCCGCCCAAACTCAGCCAAAATCTAAAACCTATCCTGAAACTCGGAAGTTACTGCTCAAGATTAGCAAGACTGCCCTCATAGAAGTCGTGTTCGGCAACGTCTTTACCGAAGGGTGGCACGTAGCGATAAGGCGAGAGGGCGGCAAGTGGCGTTTGCTTTCAAACAATCTTGTGTGGCAGTCATGATTGCCCGTCACCTTGTGCGGGCGGGCTAACAACGGCATGCACCCGACCCGCAACAGCGCGGCTTTCAAACTCAATCGCTTGGGCGGGCGGGTGATGCCGGGCGTTCGGCGTTTTCTCTTTGCTGAAACGTGGTACGATGAGTGAACTTTTTTAACAGGAGACAAAATGAATAATCAACGAAAAGTTTTTTCCCGTCGAGAGATGTTGGAAATGACTCTTGGCATTGGCGGACTTGCTATGCTTGGCGGTTCGGCTTTCGCGCAGGAAACTCAACGGCTGATTACACCGGTGTTTGACGCGGGACCGTTTTATCCCGTGCAGCATTCCAAAGATATTGACGCGGATTTGACCTTCGTTAACGGACATAAGAGAAGCGCTCAAGGCGACATTCTGTATGTCGAGGGAAGAGTTTTGAATCAAAGCGGCGAAGCCGTTTCGGGCGCGAAAATCGAAATCTGGCAGGCAAATAAGTTCGGGCGATACGCGCATCCTTCAGATACGAACACTGCGCCGCTAGATGAGAACTTTCAAGGCTTTGCCGTTCTGAAAACTGATTCACAAGGACGGTATCGATTCAAGACAATCAAACCGGGCGCATATCCAAATAGTCCGACTACGCAGCGCACGCCGCATATTCACTTTGACGTAATGGGCAAAAGCAATCGGCTCGTAACGCAGATGTTTTTCCCTGACGAACCGCTCAACGAGAAAGATATTCTCTTTTTGGAATTGCGCTCGCGCTTTGAAGTGTTAAAACGTCCGCCCGGCAGTGCCGACGTGCTTATCGCTAAATCGCTGCCGCCGACCAAAGAAGTTGCAGCAAACGCGATGTCGCTTTCTTGGGATATTGTTTTGCGTAACGGTTGAGAAGCGCGTTTTATGCCAAGACACGCCGAACAAGTCATTGGACGTGAGCGCAAAACAGTTACGTTGTTATCAAACTTGTCCGTTAAATCCTAGATTGCGTGTAGCGGTTTTGCGCCACGTCAATTCCAGCGTTAGATGTCTTCCGGGTTTGGAGCGGACAGAGGAGGCGATATGATACAAGCTCTGTTAGTTATCCTTTACCTCATAGCGGCCGTCGTCCTCTTGCCCCTCATCTGGGCGCTCGGCTTCTGGCTCAAAGGTGCGGATATCATCGCGCTGCCCGGCCTCGGGATCCTCATCGCCACGCCGCTACTGGTGGCAGTGCTGGCCGTGGCGGAGATAGGAGTGATCTTCTGCGCCGCGTATTGCGTCCGCTATCTACCCCTGGTTCGGATGTTGTTCGACGAAGGGGCTTAATGTGCAAGCCTTCACGAG
>JAIVJG010000147.1 GCA_020200155.1 Acidobacteriota bacterium
TACTTCGTGCCCACGGTGATGATCCTCTCAATTGTCACTTTTCTCGCGTGGTTCAACTTTGGCCCCGCGCCGGTGCTGAACTACGCAGTGGTGACGATGGTCGCCGTGCTCGTCATCGCCTGCCCATGCGCTCTTGGGCTGGCGACTCCAATCAGCCTGATGGTCGGCGTCGGCAAGGCCGCCGAGCACGGCGTACTTATCAGAAACGGCGAGGCGCTGGAGACTGCCTCACGTTTGACGACGGTCGTGCTCGACAAGACCGGCACGATTACCAAGGGCAAGCCGGAGCTGACCGACGTGCTCCCGCTCGAAGGTTTCGCCGAAAGCGAACTGCTCCAGCTGGCGGCGGTCGCGGATAGGCGCAGCGAACACCCGCTGGCCGAAGCCATTGTGAAAGGCGCACGCGCGCGCGGCGTCGAGGTCGGCGAGCCGGAGGAGTTCAACGCCGTCCCCGGTCACGGCGTGGAAGCGACCGTGGGCGGCAGGCGCGTGCTGGTCGGAAACAGGAAATTGATGGAGCGCGAGCGAGTCTCGATGGCCGAGTTCGAGCAGAGCGCCCCGCGCCTTGCCGACGATGGCAAGACGCCGATGTTCGCCGCGGTTGATGGTCGCCCCGCCGGGATCGTGGCCGTCGCCGACACGATCAAAGAAGATTCGGTGACTGCCATTCGCGCATTACAGAAGATGGGCATCGAGGTCGTGATGATGACCGGCGATAATGAGCGCACGGCCAGAGCCATCGCACGGCAGGCAGGCATTACACGCGTGCTGGCCGACGTGCTGCCCGAAGAGAAGGCGCGTCAGGTCGAGCATCTGCAAGCCGAAGGCCGCCCGCAGAAAGAGAGGGGCGGGCGCGGGGGCCGTCTCGTCGGGATGGTGGGCGACGGCATCAACGACGCGCCGGCGCTGGCGCAGGCCGACATCGGATTCGCCATCGGGACGGGGACGGACGTAGCCATCGAGGCGGCGGACATCACGCTCGTTGGCGGCTCCCTGCGCGGCGTCGTCACCGCCATCGAAGTGTCGCGGGCGACTCTTCGGAACATCAAGCAGAATTTGTTCGGGGCGTTCATCTACAACACCCTCGGCATCCCCATCGCCGCCGGAGTGCTTTACCCCGTCTTTGGCGTGTTGCTCTCGCCGATCATCGCGGGCGCGGCGATGGCCGCATCGAGCATCACGGTTGTGACGAACGCCAATCGCTTACGGTTCTACGAGCCGAAGCCCGTCGAGGAGGTGAGAGCATGAACACGACGCAGATTATCGTCACCGTCGCGGGGCTGGCTGCCGTCGCGTGGATCATCTGGTACTTCTGGCTGTGGAAGGGCGAGACGGTCATCGCAGAAGTGAAGGAGCAGGGCGTACAGGAAATTGACATCATCGTGAAGGGCGGGTATCAGCCCTCATCCATTATGGTCAGGGCGGGGCAACCCGTGAGGTTGAACTTCACGCGCCGAGAGGCTTCGACGTGCGGTGATGAGATCGTCTTGCCATCTTTCGGCAAGCGCGCACACCTGCCGCAGGATCAGACCGTGCCGGTCGAGATAACTCCCGACAAGCCGGGCGAGTACGAGTTCACCTGCGGCATGAACATGATGCGCGGCAAACTCATCGTGCACGAACTCGATCCAGCGTGGATATTTGTAGAGCGCGATGCGGGATTTGACGAAGTCCTTGACGGCCTGCTCCAACTCCGCGCCGGGCGCATGGCCTTCGCGCAGGACGACGAAAGCTTTGGGCTTGACTAACCCGTCGCCCGCGTCGTGGCCGACGACGGCACATTCGAGGACGGCTTCGTGCTGCAAGAGACAGTTCTCGATCTCGGCGGGCGCGACGTAGACGCCGGAGACTTTCAGCATGTCGTCCGTGCGACCGTGATACCAGTAGTAACCTTCCTCGTCCACGTGGAACTGGTCGCCCGTCGTGCAAGCATCGCCCGCGAAAGTTTCCTTCGATTTTTCGTGCGCCTGCCAGTAGCAGAGCGCAGCCGAGTCGCCACGGACGCGCAAAGTGCCCATCTCGCCGACGGGCACGCCCCGGCCTTCGGCATCCACGACCTCCGCCTCATAACCCTCGACGATGCGACCGAGGCTGCCCGGCTTCACGTCGCCCGGTCGGTTCGTGATGTAGATGTGAAACATCTCCGCCGAGCCGATGCCGTCGAGAATCTCCACGCCGAACGTCTCCATCCACCGCCTGTACAACTCGATTGGCAGCGCCTCGCCCGCCGACAGGCACATGCGAAGCGACGATACGTCGCGCTCGTTCGCGCCCTCAAGGTTGAGCATCGAGTTAATCATCGTCGGCACGCTCGTCAAAATTGTCGGGCGATAACGCTCGATTGTCTCGAACATCTTCTCCGGCGTCGAGCGTTCGGAAAAGAGCGCGGTCGCGCCGCCGACGGCGAAGGGGAAGAGCAGGTTCGTGCCCGTCGCGTAGCCGAAGAAGAGTTTCGGCACGGAGACAGTCAGGTCTTGCTCGTTCATGCCGAGCACGCGCTTCGCATAGCACTCGGTGTTGTAAGGCAGGTCGTGTTGCAGGTGCACCGCGCCCTTCGGGTGTCCGGTCGAGCCGGAGGTGAAGAGCCAGATAGCGATGTCGTCACGGTGCGTATCGGCGGGCGTCAGCTCCTCCGGCTGAGCCTGTACCGCTTCCTCGAACGACAGAAACTCCCCGTGCTCGCTCCCCACCACCAGCACGCTCTTCAAATGCCGCGCGCTCTTCGCGGCTTCGGCGAAATTGTCGAGCAGCGATTCGTGGATGACGGCCACGCGCGCACGCGTGTATTCGAGATAATATTTGTAATCTTCGGCGGGCAGCAGCGGGTTGACCATCGTGATACAAGCCCCTACGCGGCTGATGCCGAACCAAGTCCACACGAACTCCGGGCCATCGGGCAGCACCATCAACACGCGGTCTTCCAGGCGGACGCCCAGCTCACGCAAAGCATTGCCCACGCGATTAGACATCCGTACCGCATCGCCGTAAGAGTAGGTTTCGTCGCGAAAATAGAGGCACGTCTTGCCTTCGCGTCCTTCCTCCACGTTGTGATAAAGGAAGTACTCGGCCATGTTGAAGCGTTCAGGGAATTCGATCTTCATCTAATCAGCCTGGAATCCAGACGGGTTTCTTTCGTTCGTCAGCTCCAACCGCCGCCCCCTCCGCCTCCGCCGAAATCGCCCCCGCCCCCGTAGTCTCCGCCGCCACCGGAGTCAGAACTACCGCCCGAATCCCCGCCGGACGTTCCTCCGGCGGAGACATCCGCACCTGCGGAACTCGCATCGCTCCACGCCGGGGCGCTGTAGGTCGTCGAGGTGTCGGCGAAAGTGTCGGACGTGGAGCCGCCTGTGCCCCGGCCACGCGCCTTGTTGCTGCCGGCGATCCGCTTCCCCGGTTTCGCGTGCGAGTTGATGCCCCTTCGCGCCCCGCGTCTCGCGGAGGAGCGGATACGCGATACGATGAAGAGAACGATAAAGAGCAGAGCCAGGAGGATGAAGATCATATTATGCCTCATAGCCGAACTGTGCCTGCACGCTCTACGTCCGGCACGACGCCCTCACTCGTGACCGGCGAAGGGGCAGCCGGTCGCGCCGTGTTTCGTGTCGAGATAGGTGCGTGCCTCCCAGAGTTCGGGGAAGAATTTCTTGTCGAGCGTTGTTCTCAAGTAGCCGACGCCT
>JAIVJG010000072.1:0-7243 GCA_020200155.1 Acidobacteriota bacterium
CGAATCTGACGCTCGCGCGTGGTTCAAACATTGTGGCTATGCCTTACGTTAATTTGAAAACCGCTCTAAGTCATCCCGTCGCGGCGAAAGGAGGTAGTACCCTTGAAAAGAGGTAAAAGAGAGGGTAATGTGCTGAGCCTATGCGCCGGGGTGATAAGTTCGTTTCCGGTGTGGATGGCGCTTGAAAGCCCGCCCGTTGGCCTGTATCTATAAAATTTCATCTTTGACTTAACGAAAACTCAAGAGTGAGATTGCCTTTGAACTGAGCCAAACTGTTTCGAGTTTGGCTTGAAACTAAACTTTTAATTTCAGGGCAGATAGCCGGGATGTCCCCGGATTTGTTTGCAACTTCAGCGTGCCGTTCGAGTGGGCGAGCACGGTAACACGCAGGACGGTGAGCATCTCCCACTTCTTCTCGAAGGGGATGCTCACCGTCTCGAACGCGCCGTCCAGCTTCCGGCAATAGTCCGCGAACTGATGTGCGATTTCTCTGGTGCGCTCTTTGGCCGCGAGCTTCATGCTGGTCGCATGTCGCAGAACGCCTTTGATCTAACCGTGACCGCGTAACCGGCCTACGCGATTAATGGGAGGAGGGGGGGGTTGATGTCCATTCGCACCGTCGGCCCCCGACCTCGGCTCCCAGTGGTACTTGCCCGTCTTGTTGATATGACCCCGCCTGAAGTCCTGCGGAGAATCCGGCACACGAACCTCATACACGGACGCGACGCCGCCCACAAACTCGTGTGCCTCGTCGAACCTCGTTGATGATTGTGCTGCCGTCGCGGTCGATATAACCCCCATTCAGGGTTATGCCCGAAAAAATTCATTTAATCGCAGACAAATTTCACTTTATGCCCGAACTATCACTAACAGAGGTTCACATCAACAACCTTCGCGAGTCAGCTTGATGAATGAATGCTCATTCAGTATGATGTTCTCACCTCGCTCGTGAACTTTTCTGGAAAGGTGTTGCTTCCCCTATGCTTCGGATCGAAAAGGCTGCCGTCCTCGGCGCGGGCACGATGGGCGCGCAGATCGCCGCACATCTGGCGAACGCCGGAACGCCTACGCTCCTGCTCGACATTTCCCCGCGCCAGCTAATCCCGGAAGAGCAGGCCAGAGGTCTCACGCTGGAATCCAGAGAGGTGCGCGACCGGCACGCGCGCGCGGGGCTGGAGGCGGCGAAGAAGGCTAAACCCGCCGCGTTCTTTAGCACAGGCGGCGCGGCGCTCGTCTCCGTCGGCAACTTCGACGACGATCTGCCGAAGCTGAAAGATTGCGACCTCATCATCGAGGCCGTGGTTGAGAACCTTGAGATCAAGCGCCAACTTTACGAGCGCGTCGAAGAGTTCCGGCGTCCCGGCTCCGTCGTCGCGTCGAACACGAGCGGCATCCCCATCCGGCAACTCGCCGAAGGCCGCGCGGAAGATTTCCGCGCCCACTTTCTCGGCATACACTTTTTCAACCCACCGCGCTACCTGCACCTCGTCGAACTGATCCGCACCGAATGGACGAAGCCGGAAGTCTCATGCTCGGTCTATGGCTTCCTCGACCAGCGTTTGGGGAAGGGCGTCGTCGTCGCGAAAGACCGCCCGAACTTCATCGCCAACCGTATCGGAACATACGGCGCACTCGTCACGATCAGGACGATGCTCGAAGACGGTTACACGATTGAGGAAGTGGACAAGCTGACGGGGCCGGCGGTCGGTCGTCCGAAGTCGGCGACCTTCCGCACGTTCGATCTCGTCGGCCTGGATGTCTTCGGCCACGTCATCAAGAATCTTTACGAAGCGCTCCCCGAAGACGAAGAGCGCGGGACGTTCGCCGCGCCGGATTTTCTCACACAGATGATCGGGCGCGGGCTGCTCGGCAACAAGACGAAAAGTGGCTTCTATAAAAAACAGAAAGGCGAAGGTGAGAAGCAGGAAATCTGGACGCTCGACCACGCCACGCTCGAATATCGCCCGGCGCAGAAAGTGAAACTGCCCGCGCTCGACGTGGCGAAGAACGTCGAGGACACGCGCGAGCGCCTGCGCGGACTGGTGTGGGGCAAAGACCGCGCGGGCGCATTCCTCTGGAAGACGATCTCGAAGACGCTTGCCTACGCCGCGAGCCGTGTCCCGGAAGTCGCCGACTCAATCGTTGAGATAGACCGCGCGATGCGCTGGGGCTTCGGCTGGGAACTCGGAGTCTTCGAGACGTGGGATGCCATCGGCGTCGAGAAGAGCGTCGCGCGCATGAGAGAGGAAGGGCGGACGATCCCTGCGAACGTCGGGCAGATGCTCGAAGCGGGCGCGAGCAGTTTTTACAAGAAAGAGGATGGGCAGGAATTTTACTTCGACTTCGCGTCGAACAAGTACGTACCGCTCGCCGCGCCGCCGGGCGCAATTATTCTGAAATCTGTCAAAGACCGTGCGGGCGTTGTCAGGAAAAACTCCGGCGCGTCGCTGATTGATCTGGGCGACGGCGTAGCGTGTCTCGAATTTCACTCGAAGATGAACGCCATCGGCGGCGATACGCTGCAAATGATTAGGCAGTCTCTCGCCGAAGTGGAAAAGAACTTCGTCGGCCTCGTCGTCGGCAATCAGGGACAGAATTTCAGCGTCGGCGCGAACCTGATGCTGATGCTCCTCGAAGCGCAGGACGAGAACTGGGAAGACCTCGACCTCGCCATCCGCGCCTTCCAGCAGGCGACGATGAGTTTGCGTTATTCGGCCAGGCCCGTTGTCGTCGCGCCGTTCGGGATGACGTTCGGCGGCGGCTGCGAGATGACTCTGCACGGAGACCGCGTGCGCGCTTCGGCTGAGACGTACATCGGCCTCGTCGAAGTCGGCGTTGGACTGATTCCGGCGGGCGGCGGCACGAAGGAGATGCTGGTGCGTGCGCTCGACTCGATCCCGCAGGGCATGGACGAAGCCGACCCTTTTCCCTTCGTCAAACGTGCGTTCGAGACTATCGCGCTCGCCAAAGTCGCCACGTCCGCCGAAGAAGCGCGCGGCTACGGTTTCCTCCGAGAAGAAGACTCCTACTCGATGAACGCCGACCGCTTGATAGCTGACGCGAAGCAGGAAGTGCTTGCGCTGCATGCCTCCGGCTACACGCAGCCGCAACAACGCACGGACATCCGCGCACTCGGCAACACCGCGCTCGCCACGCTCAAGCTCGGTATACATCAAATGAAACGCGGCGGCTTCATCTCCGATCACGACGCCTTGATCGGCGAGAAGCTTGCGCGCATCCTGACGGGCGGCGATCTCAACCACGAGACGCGCGTCTCCGAACAGTATCTGCTCGACCTCGAACGCGAAGCGTTCCTGTCACTCTGCGGCGAGCGCAAAACGCAGGAGCGCATCGGCCACATGCTGAAGACGGGGAAGCCCTTGAGAAATTAACCGTGATGCAGAACGTTCACGAGCGCAGGATTCAAACTTCGCTTCCGTTGGCTGCGGTCGGGAGCGCGTTGATTGATAATCTGGCCGGGAGAGGCGACGTGCTGTGGCCGCGAGACAGGTGGCCGCCAATGTTTTTTGATCGTCCGCTCGGCGTCGGCGCGTCGGGAGGCCACGGCCCCTTGCGCTACTTCGTAGAGGATTATCGTCCTCAACAAAGCATCCGTTTCCGCTTCACCGCGCCGCGCGGCTTCGTGGGAACGCACAGCTTCGACGTGGAAGAGGCCGCGCCCGGCGTCGTGTGCGTGCGGCATACACTGGCGATGAGTTTGGAGGGGACGGCGCGTCTGTCGTGGCCGCTGTTGTTTTGTTGGCTGCACGACGCGCTGATTGAAGACGCATTAGACCGCGCGCAAGCTCATTGTCAGGCTTCGCCCGTCGGACTAAGTAATTGGCCCCTGCATGTGCGCGTGCTCAGGCGCGCGGCGAGATACCTCAGATGAATTATCCGGTCACACCGGCAGTGAGACTGCTGCGCGAGAGGCAGGTCGCGTTCGAGCCGCGCCTTTATGATTACGAGGAGCGCGGCGGCACACGACATTCTGCCGAATCGCTCGGCGTTGACGAGCACGCGGTGGTCAAGACTTTGGTGATGGAGACGGACTCGCGAAAGCCCCTCGTCGTGTTGATGCACGGCGACCGCGAAGTCTCGACGAAAACGTTGGCGCGCACGCTCGGCGTCAAGGCCGTCAGCCCTTGCGATCCGGCGACGGCGCAGAAGCACACGGGCTATGTGGTCGGCGGGACGAGTCCGTTCGGGACAAAGGCACGGATGCCGGTTTACGTCGAGCGCACGATTTTTGGGCTGCCGAAGATTTACATCAACGGCGGCAAGCGCGGCTTCCTCGTCGAGATCGAGCCGCGCGTTCTGCGCGACGTGCTCAACGTCGAAGAGGTGGAAGTAGCGATTTGAGTTGAAGAACATAAGAATTATTAACAGGGATAGACAGGATGAACAGGATGACGGAAGAAATGATGATTGATGAATGCGAAATGATGAATGAAAGACAAAAGCTTTTTCTTCATTCATCATTTCGCATTTGCTTTGCATCCTGTCCATCCTGTCTATCCCTGTTAAATATTTGATTCAGAGTTTTCAGCTTCGTGTTGACAGGCCGGGAAGTTAATTTAACAAGAGGGCAAGAGCATGAGAGACGCAGTTATCGTATCAGCAGTCCGCACGGCGGTCGGCAAGGCTCCGAAGGGGACTCTGAAAAATATGCGCCCCGACGAGATGGGCGCGGCGGTTATCAGCGAAGCGCTCAGGCGCGCCGAGGGTGTGCAGCCCTCGGAGGTCGAGGACGTGATTATGGGCTGCGCGATGCCGGAGGCCGAGCAGGGGATGAACGTCGCGCGTGCGGCGGCGATTCGCGCCGGGTTGCCCATCGAGACGAGCGCGATGACGATCAATCGCTTCTGCTCGTCGGGCCTGCAATCCATCGCGATAGCGGCTGACCGCATCCGCACGGGCGGCGCGGACGTGATCGTCGCGGGCGGCCTCGAAACGATGTCCATGATTCCGATGGGCGGCCACATCATTCGCCCGAACCCTTACCTCGTCGAGCACTATCCGGACTTTTACCTCAACATGGGACTCGCCACGGAGAACGTCGCGCGCAAGTATGAAGTGACGCGCGAGGAGCAGGACGCCTTCGCCTTTCAGTCGCATCAACGCGCCGCCGCTGCGCAGGACGCGGGCAAGTTCGACGATGAAGTTGTGCCGCTCAACGTCGCGTTTGAAGAATTGAACGCGAAGGGGAAGAAGGAGCGGCGCGAGGTCGCGTTCAGCAGGGACGAGGGCGTGAGGCGCGACACGTCGGAAGAAAGTTTGGCAAAGCTGAGGCCTGCGTTCCACGTCAAGGGCACGATTACCGCCGGCAACGCATCGCAGATGTCGGACGGCGCGGCGGCGGCGGTTGTGATGTCGGACGAGCGTGCGCGGCAGTTGAACTTGAAACCGCTGGCGCGCTTCGTCGCTTACGCGACCGCCGGATGTCCGCCCGAAGAGATGGGCATCGGCCCCGTCTACGCCATCCCGAAGGCGTTGAAGATGGCTGGACTCAAGCTGGAAGACATAGACGTGATCGAACTCAACGAAGCCTTTGCCGCGCAGAGTCTCGCCGTCATCAAGACGCTCGGACTCGACCCCGCTCGTGTGAACGTCAACGGCGGCGCGATTGCGCTCGGCCACCCGCTCGGCTGCACCGGCGCAAAGCTGACCGCCACGATTCTGCGCGAGCTTGAGCGCCGGGGTGGGCGTTATGGCATGGTCACGATGTGCGTCGGCGGCGGGATGGGCGCGGCGGGAATTTTTGAGCGAATGAGTTGATGGAGATTTTTCAGCAATTAACAGGGATGGACAGGATGAACAGGATAGGAGAAGAAGTGATGAGTGATGAATGCGGAATGATGAATGAAAGACAACAGCATTTTCTTCATTTATCATTCATCATTCCGCATTTGCTCTTCATCCTGTCTATCCTGTCCATCCCTGTTAATTCTTTTCTCACGTATCAAAATGGGCAGAGATAAAGCTCGGCCATTCAAAATAGACGAAAGGATTAAATTGTTATGTCAGCCCTCGCAGAAGAAAAGAAAATCATCGCGGGCGGAAGTTTCCTCATCGAGGAGCGCACGACGGAAGAAGTCTTCACGCCCGAAGATTTCACGGACGAGCACCGCATGATCGCCGAAACGTCGCGGCAGTTCATGGACAACGTGGCGCGCCCGGCCACCCCCGACCTTGAGAAACACGACTGGAAGCTTTTGCGCGAGCTGGTGCAGAAGGGCGCGGAGCTGGGCCTGATCGGCGCGACCGTCCCGGAGGAATACGGCGGGCTGGGTCTGGATCAAACGACGGGCGCGATCATCGGCGAGATGCTGGGGCGTGCCGCTTCTTTCGCCACGACGATGGGCGCGCAGAGCGGCATCGGGCTGCTGCCGATTGTCTACTACGGAACGGAGGAAGCGAAAAAGAAGTACCTGCCCAAAATCGTGTCGGGCGAGATGATCGCCGCATACGCCCTGACCGAATCCGGCTCCGGCTCGGACGCGCTCGCGGCGAGGGCGACGGCGCGCTTGAGTGAAGACGGCACACACTACGTCCTCAACGGCGAGAAGATGTGGATCACGAACGGCGGCTTCGCGGACGTGTTCGTCATTTTCGCCAAAGTTGACGGCGACAAGTTCAGCGGCTTCATCGTCGAGCGGCAGCCGGGGCTGACGAACGGCGCGGAAGAGCACAAGATGGGCATTAAGGGTTCTTCGACGACGGCGCTGGTGCTTTCGGATGTGCGGACGCCGGTCGAGAATCTTCTGGGCGAAGTCGGCAAGGGCCACAAGATCGCCTTCAACATCCTCAACGTCGGTCGCTTCAAACTCGGCGCGATGTGCAACGGCGGGATGAAGCTGATGCTGCACGAGGCCGTGCGCTACGCGAACGAGCGCAGGCAGTTCGGCAGGCCCATCTCCAGTTTCGGCGCGATCAAGTCGAAGCTGGCGGAGATGGCGATTCGCACGTGGGTCGGCGAGGCGATGACCTATCGCACGCTCGGCCTCATCGAGTCGGCGATTAACGCGAGCGCCGACTCGACCGACCCCGAATCTAAGCTGCGCGCGATTGAGGAGTACGCGGCGGAGTGCTCGATCATCAAGGTTGCGCTTTCCGAGTACTGCGACTTCGTCGCCGACGAGATGGTGCAGATTTTCGGCGGCTACGGCTACTCCGCAGACTATCCCGCCGAGCAGGCCTACCGCGACTCGCGCATCAACCGCATCTTCGAGGGCACGAACGA
>JAIVJG010000072.1:7325-8410 GCA_020200155.1 Acidobacteriota bacterium
ATCGGCGTCGCCGACATCATCATGGACACCTTCGCGATGGAGACGGCCATCCTCCGCGCGCAGAAACTCGCCGCCGTTAAGGGCGAAGAGGCGGCGGCGCGCTATCTGGACATGACGCGCGTTTTCTGCAACGACGCGACGGAGCGCATCGAGGCGCACGCCAAAAACACGCTCGCCGCGATGGCCGAAGGCGACGAACTACGCACGCTTCTCGCCGCGCTCCGACGTTTTACCAAGAACACGCCGATGAACACCGTCGCCGCGCGACAGAGAATCGCAGACGTGATGATTAAGGCGAACAAGTACGTTTACTAAGCAGGGAAGGGATCAGGGGCAAAGGGTCAAGGAGTGGGCGGAATATCCGCGCGTTCCTTCTTTACCCTTTGTCCCTTTCCCTTTACCCTTAACCCCATGAAAATCGTTCCCATCTCACTGCCAACGCCTTTCTACATCGGGCCGGTCAACGTCTATCTCATCGCGGAAGACCCTGTGACGTTGATTGACACGGGGCCGAAGACGAAGGAGGCGTTGGAGGCTTTGAAGGATGGCTTGAGGCATGCGCGCTTTCGCATCTCAGACATCCGGCGGATTGTGTTGACGCACGCGCACGAGGATCACTGCGGGCTGGCGAAGAGTTTGCGCGACGAGGCGAAGGACGCAGAGGTGCTGGTTCACGGCTGGGAGACGGGGCATCGCGTCGGGCGTCTCGAATACGAGGAGCATCGCAGGTTGCTGGAACGCGCGGGCGTGCCGCCTGATGAGATCGCGGCGATGCGGCGCATGTATGAGGGCGTCCGGCAGTATGCAGACGCGCTGGCGGACGGCGAGCACAGCGAGTTGATTGACGGCGAAGAGATGCGCTTCGCGCATGGCACTCTGCGCGTCGTGCATACGCCGGGGCACACGCCCGGCTCCTGCTCATTCCTGCGCGAGGCCGACCGCACCGTCATTGCGGGCGATTGCGTCCTCAAGCGCGTCACGCCGAACCCGATTCTCTCGCCCGACCCCGTAGACCCCACGCGACGCTTCCACTCGCTCGCGGAGTATCTCGTCAGCCTCGCGCGCCTTCGCGCGTTGCATCCGAC
>JAIVJG010000073.1 GCA_020200155.1 Acidobacteriota bacterium
CGACGCCCCAACTCATCATCCTCGCCACCGGCTCCGAAGTCTCGCTCGCGCTCGACGCACGCGAGGCGTTGCAGAAGGAAGGCATCCCCGTGCGCGTCGTCTCGATGCCTTGCTGGGAGTTGTTCGAGGAGCAGGACGCCGAGTATCGCGAGAGCGTCATCCCCGCATCCGTCCCCGCGCGGCTCGCAATCGAAGCGGGCGCGCGGCTCGGCTGGGACAGGTACATCGGCCCCAATGGTGACTGCATCTGCCTCGAACGCTTCGGCGCGTCCGCACCCGGCGCAGACGCCATGCGCGAACTCGGCTTCAGCGTCGAGAACGTCGTCAAGCGCGCACGCACTTTGCTGAAGTAAAGTAGCCGGGGCTTCCATGAGTCGCCATGTCGCAGCTATCGGATCATGCCTCTCAACCATCTCTCGAAACACTGCGCTGGGTCGCGCAAGCTGTCGGAGCGGGGGCTGCGGTTGAGTCGGTTTCCCGTCTGGCCGGGGCGACATCCTCCGTAGTGCATGGCATTGAGGTCAATTACAAAGGACGTAGCATCGAGTTGGTGCTGCGCCAGTTCTTCAATACAGAGTGGCTCGAAACAGAGCCAGACCTCGCGCTGCATGAGGCATCCAGTCTGCTCAAGGCGGCGCAGGCCGACGTGCCCACGCCGGAACTGATTGCTTACGACACGCGCGGTGACTGTTGCGGCGTCCCCACCACGTTGATGACGCGGCTTCCCGGCAACGTCAATCTCAGTCCGCAGAATCTTGACGGCTGGTTAGACGGTCTCGCCGAAGCCCTCACACACATTCATGCGCTCGACGCGGAAGACTTCGGGTGGAACTATTTCGACTATAGCGACATCACACGCCTCGCGCCGCCGCGCTGGTCGAAGTTTCCGAAGCAGTGGGAACGCGCGATTGAGGTCGTCGCGGGGCCGCGTCCCGCAACGCGCGAGTGCTTCATTCATCGCGATTACCATCCGAACAATGTCGTGTGGCAGGGCGAGCGACTGAGCGGCGTGATTGATTGGGTCAACTCCTGTCGCGGCGCGCCGGGCTTCGACGTGGCATGGTGCAGACTGAACCTGACGAAATTGTGCGGGGTGGCCGAAGCGGATCAGTTCTTAAGCGCCTACCAATCTCTGCGCGGGGCGAGTTTCGAGTACCATCCTTACTGGGACTTGCTCGCAATCATCGAAGTTCTGCCCGGCCCGCCCGACGTGTACGAAGGCTGGCTCGCGTTCGGCGTCAGTCATCTGACGGACGAAATTGTTAAGACACGTGTGGACGACTACCTCTTGAGCCTGATGGCGCGCGTCTGAATGGCGGTTTGCGATGGCGGCTACCGGCGAGGTCGTAACGCGTAGCAAAGTTAAACCGGCGAACTTTACCACACGACGCGCAGCGCGGAAGGGAAGACGCGGAACTCGACGGGCGTATGGCCGCGCACGTCGCCGTCGGCTTCGATGCCGAGAGCCTCATTCTCATCAAACGTCTCGACGCGCATGCGTGTGCCGCGCACGACTCGGACTCGCGGGTTGGCGAGGTGGCCGCCCCTGTGTATGCGCGTGAGTTCGCGCACCACGGCGGCGCGCGAGATGTCGCTGGCGGTGACGACATCGAGCAGCCCGTCGTCAATTTTCGCGCCGGGCGAGAAGTTCATCCCGCCGCCCGCGTATGGGCCGTTGGCGATGGCGAGCAGATTTGTACGCCACTCCGTCCACACACCCCCTTCAACCTGAATTCGCACGCGGCGATTGCGCCACGCGGCGAGCGCCCGGACGGCGGCCAGCGCGAAACGCGCCTCGCCCGGCAGGCTGCGCGTCACACCCCTCTGCGCGCCCACGCTCGCGGCAACCTCCGCGCCGATGCCGAGCGTCGCCGCGTTGAGGCAGATGAAACGACGCGCCCCGGCGTCTGCGCTCCCGTAAAGCACGTCCACGCGGCGCGTAGAGCCTTCTCCGCCCTCGTGCGTTGAGTCCTCGTTAACGACGCCTGCGCCCGCTTCCTCTCGCCCGCAATGTTTGACGAGTCGCGCGACCCAGTCGCCGAGAGGCGCACGCGTGCCGCCCGTCAGCCCGCGCGCGAAGTCGTCGCCCGTTCCGGCGGGCAGGACGGCGAGCGCGGCAGAATGATTGATGCTTCGCGGCAACGCGCCTTCTGTGAGTGCGTCGAGGCGCTCGAAGAAACCGGAGGCCACTTCGCTCAAAGTCCCGTCGCCCCCGACGGCTGCGATGGTGCGCGTGCCCGCCCGGAGCGCCACGCGGGTTCGCTCCTGCGCGTCGCCTGCGTGCCGGGTTTCGTGCAGGTCAAAGCGAACGCCGCCCCGAATCAGCGCGTCGCTAATTTTCGGCCAGGCGCGACGCGCGCGTGCGGCGGCGTGGTTGACGATGACGAGCATGCGGGTCGATTCACTCATGCGTGGCGGCAATTTAGCACGAGAGCGCGGCGGGCGCAGTTGGTGTTAAGCTTGGCGCTAACAATGAGAAAGACAATTAACAGGGATAGACAGGATAGACAGGATTAAAAAAGAGGGGAAATGCTGAGTGATGAATGCGGAATGACGAGTGAAGAAAAAGCCTCTGCTTTCAGTTCATCATTCCGCATTCATCATTTGTTTTCATCCTGTCTATCCCTGTTAATTTTTCCTGAGAAGCGAAGGTTGAGGAATTGAAATGGTTGAACGTATGCGTGCCGTCCGGATTGTCGGGCAGGGAGGTGTCGAGGCGCTTGAAGTGGTCGAGACGGATGCGCCGTTGGCGGTCGGTGACCGCGTGCGCGTGCGCGTGCGTGCGGCAGCTTTGAATCGCGCCGATCTCTTGCAGCGTCGCGGACTTTACCCTGCGCCGCCGGGCGTGCCCGCAGACATCCCCGGCCTTGAGTTCGCCGGCGAGGTCGAGAGTGTGGGCGAAGACGTGCGCGCGTTGACGGTGGGGCAGCGCGTCTTCGGCATCACGGCGGGCGGCGCGCAGGCCGAGTACGTGGTTGTGCCGGAAAGCCATCTGGCTGAAATCCCGTCGAACCTGAGTTGGACGGAGGCCGCCGCCGTGCCCGAAGTCTTCATCACCGCTTCGGACGCGCTGTTCACGCAGGCGCGTCTCTCTACGGGCGAGAGCGTGCTCATCCACGCCGCCGGATCGGGCGTCGGGACGGCAGCCATCCAGCTTGCTCGCGCGGCTGGCGCGTGCGCGGTCTACGGCACTGGACGCACCGCAGAGAAGCTGGCGCGTGCGCGCGAGTTCGGACTCGATCAATGGGTCGTGGTCGGCAAAGACCCGCGTGTCTTCGCCGAAGCGATGCGCGAATGGACAAGTGGGCGAGGCGTCAACGTCATCCTCGATCTCGTCGGAGCGTCGTACCTCGCCGCCAATTTAGAGGCGCTCGCCGCGCACGGGCGCATGATGCTCGTCGGGACGCTGGCGGGCGCTGAAGCGGCGCTCGACTTTCGCGCCGTGATGTCGAAACGTCTGACGATTACGGGGACGGTCTTGCGCGCCCGCTCGAACGAAGAGAAGGCGCGTGCCGTCCGCCTCTTCGCCGCGCACGTCGTGCCGCTTCTGGCGAGCGGGCGCGTGCGTCCCGTCGTTGAAAACTCTTTCCCGCTTGAAGAAGTGCGCGCCGCGCACGCGCTGCTGGAATCGAACGAGACCTTCGGGAAAGTCGTCCTGAGTGTGACAGGCGACGGGTGACAAGTGACAAGTGAAGACAGGATTTTATCTTGTCACCCCTCACCCGTCACCTGTCACGGCTGTTCGGCTGCTTGTCACTGCTTTTGAAATAGGAGAGAATGAATCATTATTCACGAAGCGCGCACTTGGGCGCGGCTGTCTTTCCGATGTTTTCAAGGAGATAACAAGAGTGAAAGCGGAATTGGAGCAGTTGATCGCTTTACAAAAGGCTGACATCAGCTTACGAAGAATACGGGCCGAGTTGGAATCTTTACCACGAAGGCGCGCCGAGATCGAGAAGGAATTCGATCAGCGCGCCTTTGAATTTAAGGCGCTCGAAACGCAGCGCGACGAGGCGCGAGCCAAACGCGCACAGTTCGAGAAAGAGATTGCAGAGACACGCACGCACGCCGAGAAGGCCGAGCGCGACCTGATGTCCTCGACCAATCCCAAGACATACGAGGCGGCGATTCGCGAGGCAGACGCGGCGAAGAAACACATCTCGGAGTTGGAGACGAAAATCCTCGAACAGATGGAGGCTGCGGAGACGGCGGAGAAGACCATCGCCGAGCGCGAGCCGGAAATCGCGCGCATGCGCGCCGAGCGCGACGAACAACTGAAGTCGCTCGAAGAGCGCGTCAGCACCGACGCCGAGGCTCTCGCCGCGCGGCGCGAGGAGCGCGAGCGGATGCTGGCAAACCTGCCGCCCGTGCTCAAGTCAATGTACAGCCGCATCAGCGCGCGTATCCCCGGCGGCGTGGCGGTCGCAGAGGCGCGCAACAATTCCTGCACGGCCTGCTTCATCACGCTGCGCCCGCAGATGATGGCCGACGTGCGGCGCGGCGAAGAGGTCATCGTGTGCGACAACTGCGCACGCATTCTTTACTACGTCCCGGCGGAGCAGCAGTCGCGGCAGGCGACTTCGACCGCGCCGGTTTCCTGAAACCAACGCTTCAAACTTAACTACCCGCTTCCAGTCGCAAAGACTGGAAGCGGGTAGTGCCGTATCAAGCCGGCGTTAGGACAACAGGCGGGGCTTGATTTATCGAGCCAATCCTTTGATTTCTCCACTCCGGCCCGCTTCTTGTTTGCAAGACACGGGTGACGGCAGTCGCACGACGCGAAGGGTGGCGACGACAAGCGCCCCCGAAGGTGTCTGAGAGACTGTCGCGACCGAATGTTTTAGCGAGGTTCACACGGCTTTTGGAGTTTTTCAGGTGGGGCGGCGCGTCCGTGGGAGAGTGCAAATGGCAAGCGTGGAAGCTGCAATTCAACAAGACACCGCACACGTCGCGGCGGTCGGAAGTGTTACACGCGGGCGGCGCGCGAAGTGGCTGCGTAGAAGCGGCTCGAAGAGTCGGGGCTTCGTGTACGAGACGGTCGAAGGCCGCCGCGTCACGGACGAAGCCGTGCTCGAACGCGTCAAGTCGCTCGTCATCCCGCCGGCGTGGAGAGAGGTGCGCGTCTCGCCCGGCCCGCGCAGTTCGCTGCAAGTCATCGGACTGGACGGCGAAGGACGCGTGCAACGCATCTACCACCCGTCGTTCATCGCCCGCCAGCGGCGGCGCAAGTACGAAAAGATCGAGCGCTTCGGCGAAGCGTTGCCCGCGCTCAGGAAGAAGACCAACGAAGACATCGCGCGTGAGGGTTTGGGGAAGGAGCGCGTGCTCGCCGTCGTCGTCCGCCTCATTAACGACCTTTACTTCCGCCTCGGTTCGGAGGAGAGCGTCAAGCGCTATCGCACCTACGGCGTGACGACGCTGCGTAACCGCCACGTCGAGATCAGAGACGGCGGCGAACTCGTCTTCAATTTCGTCGGCAAGCATCACGTCCGCCATCGCCGTATCCTCGTTGACGAAGAACTCGCGGCACTCCTTCAAGAGATCAAGGCCATCGGCGGCGCGAAGCTCTTCGAGTACATCGGCGAGGACGGCAAAATCTACGCCGTGCGCCCGCGCGACGTGAACGATTACATCAAAGCCGCGACCTCGCAGGAATTTTCCGCCAAGGATTTCCGCACCTGGGGCGGGACGCTTCTGGCTGCCATTGAGTTGGCCGAGGAAGGTCATCCGGAGGACAAGCAACAGGCGAAGAGTAACGCCGTCAAGGCCGTCCGGCGCGTGGCCGAGCGTCTGGGCAACACGCCCGCCGTCTGCCGCGACTGCTACATTCATCCATCGGTGCTCGAAAGCTATCTTGAAGGCAAGTTGCTCGAAGAATTTCGCCCGCGCTCGCAAAGGCGCATCAAGCGCCAGCAGCCCGAATATGACCCGGAAGAACTGGCCCTGCTTAAAATGTTTAACTTGCGGAAGAACGGCAGTTGAAGAAATGCCGGTTTCAACTCCTCACTTATCCTGTCAATCCTGTCCCTCCCTGTTAATCTCTTTCTTCGCTTTCCGGTCGTCTGAAAGTTTTGTTGGACGCTCTTAATAGTGCTCGCTCGTTTTCTTCTCCTCTCTACCCTTGCCGCGCGCTTTCCCCCGCGCGCCCTTCTTGCCTCTCCTCCGCTCGTCAACGCCCTTCAAAGACGCGAGCGGCCACAGACGGTGCTCGACCTCGGCGAGTCCAGCGCCGACGACAGCCTCGATCACCTCTTGCGAGGACTTGTAGCACGGCGCGGCCTCGTCGAGCGGAACGCGCCCGTTTGCGTTGACGACGATTCCCGCCTGTGCGTACTCTTCGTCCATCTGGCGCTGCGAGAGCGTGCGCGTCGCCGCGCCGCGCGACATGCGACGTCCCGCGCCGTGGTTAACCGAATAGCCGCTCCTGACCGCGCCTTCGAGCGGGCGCAGGATGTAGCTCCAATCCTTGTTGCTGCCGGGAATCAAAACGGGATGCCCCGTCTGCTCCCAGTGCGTACCCTTCAGAGCCGGATGCCCTGCGGGGAACGCGCGCGTCGCGCCCTTGCGATGCACCCACACCTCGCCGAACTCCGGATGTGGCTCCTTCTGCACAAGGTTGTGGCTGATCTCGTAAATGAGTTCCAAATCTTCGCCGAAGACTTCGCGGAAAGCTTCCGAGACTTGCTCGAAGATGACGAGGCGGTTGAGAATCGCGTAGTTGCCGCCCGCCGCGACGGCGTTTAAGTAGTCGCTGTAATGCTTCGACTCCGGCGTGAAGTAGCCGAGGTCTATGTCCTTCATCAACTCAGGGTGTTCCTCGCGCGCCAGCTCGAAATAGTTTGTGGCGAGTCCATGCCCGAAGCCTCGGCTGCCCGTGTGCACTTGCAGAAAGAGCGTGCCTGTCTGTTCAGAACGCTGTAGTTCGATGAAGTGGTTGCCGCCGCCGAGGCTCCCCAACTGATCCAGCCCGCGCTCCGGTCTGCCCTTCCCGCCCCAAGGAATCTGCCAACTATCGTCAACCGGAATGCGATGGCGTTCGGCGCGGCTGCGGTCAAACGTCGCGCCGTATTTTTCCACGTAATACTCCGCGCCGCCCCGCACCAGATTCTGAAACTCCTGCTTCGACAACGCACCCAGACGCAGACTTTTCCCGCCCGCCCCCATATTCACGCGCTTCATCACCGCGCGATTAAACGCCAGCCGCTTCTCCGGCGTCGC
>JAIVJG010000304.1 GCA_020200155.1 Acidobacteriota bacterium
GTCGCCATCGGACGAGCCGGCGTGGAACCCGTCGGCCCGTCCGCGCCCGTCCGTCACCTCTCCGACGGTCGCCAGGGCGAAGGTTCGCTCCTTGTTGATTACGTCTACGGTCGCGGGCGGGTCGTGATTTTGAGCGATCCTTTCATCGTCTCGAACGTCGGCATCAACCTCGCCGACAATCTGATGCTCGCGACCAACCTCGTCGCGGGCGCGGGCGGACTTATCGCCTTCGACGAATACCATCAGGGCTACGGCGCGACGCAGCACCACGCCCTCGCCTACTTCGCGGGCACGCCGATACTCTGGATGTTCGCGCAAGTGGCTCTCATCGTCCTCGCCGTGCTCTGGACGAGCGGGCGTAGATTCGCGCGCCCCTTGCCCGCGCAGCGCGTTGACCGCCGCTCGAAGCTCGAATTCGTCGCCTCGATGGCCGAACTCCAGCAACGCGCACGCGCCTACGACCTCGCCATCGAAAACGTCTACGGTCGCACGCGCCGCGCGCTCGCGCGCTACGGCGGCGTCACGGCCAACGCGCCCTACACAGACATCGCCGCCCGCGTCGCCGCACGCTCAGGCCGCGACCCCGCGCCGCTCGCCGCACTCATGCAAGAGTGCGAAGACGCGATGGCGGGCGCACATATCTCCGCGCGCCAGGCCCTCGCGCTCGCTCGCCGTTTGCGCGAACTCGAACGCGACCTCGGCATCCGCATGCGCGCCAGAGAAATCCGGCAGGCTGAGACGCGTTGAAAGAAAGATACAGTATCTGACAGGTATGCTCTACAATCTCCATCCGAAAGGAACGCGGTCAGTCGAGACACGAAGACGAGACGAAAAGAAAAACTTGTCACACGTCGCCTGTCACCCGTCACTCTGAAATGCTTCAACACGTCCCCTCAACCGTCGAGCACATTCTGACGGAATTGCGTAAGGTCATCGTCGGGCAGGACGAGGTGATCGAGCAAGTTCTGGTCGCGCTCCTCGCCGAAGGGCACGCGCTCGTCGAGGGCGTGCCGGGCACGGCGAAGACGCTTTTGGTGAAGACGCTGGCGCGAATCGTCGGCGCGGACTTCAGCCGCATCCAGTTCACGCCCGACCTGATGCCTTCAGACATCACCGGCACGAACGTCTTCAACGTCGCCACCTCGAACTTCTCTCTGCGTCGCGGCCCCGTCTTCACCGACATCCTGCTGGCCGACGAGATCAACCGCACTCCCCCGAAGACGCAGGCCGCGCTCCTCGAAGCGATGGAGGAGCGGCAGGTGACGATTGACGGCGAACTGCATCCGCTCTCGCCGCTCTTCACCGTCTTCGCCACCGAGAACCCGATTGAGTACGAGGGCACGTACCCGCTGCCCGAAGCGCAGCTTGACCGCTTCCTGCTCAAGATCCTCATCGGCTACCCGTCGGCTGATGAAGAGGCGCGCATCGTCGCCAACTGGGACGAAGGCTTCAACGCGCGACGACTGCAAGGTGTGGACATCCGACCGCTCGCGGCGGACGCCGTCGCACACTGCCGCGCCGAAGTCCAGAGCACACGCATGGAGCCGGGCGTCCAGCAGTTTCTCGTGGACATCGTGCGCCGCACGCGCGAGCACCCTTCGGTCGCCTACGGCGCAAGCCCGCGCGCCAGCGTGGCGCTGCTCCTGTGCTCGAAGGCGCTCGCGGCGATGCGCGGTCGCGCCTTCACCACGCCCGACGACGTGCGCGACATCGCGCGCCCAGCCTTGCGTCATCGCGTCTCCCTGCGCGCCGAAGCCGAACTCGACGGCGCGACGACCGACAGCGTCATCACGGACATTCTAAGCACAGTGCAAGTACCGAGATGATATAAAATAGGCTAAACGATCAGATGGTAGAGTCCCCAAAAATTAAACCGCAGCGCGAAAGGAGATGGTCGTCATGGGTCGAATACTTGCTTTCGTCTATGGGGTTGTCAGCTACCTTGTGTTCTTCGTCACCTTCCTCTACGCCATTTGCTTCGTCGGCAACATCTTCGTGCCCAAGTCGGTTGACTACCCTGCCGTCGAAGGCGCTTTCACGTCGGCGCTGCTGATTAATGCCGTGCTGCTCGGCCTCTTCGCCGTTCAGCACAGCGTGATGGCGCGGCCCGGCTTCATTGGCTGGGGTGGCTGCTCGTGCTCCTCTCAACATTTCTGATCAACCATTTCGACCTCTTCGGACTCAGGCAGGTCTATCTATACCAGCGTGGGCAGGAATATACCGATCTTGGGTTCAAGACATCCTGGCTCTACCGGATAGTGCGTCACCCGATTATGCTCGGCTTCATCATTGCCTTTTGGGCGACGCCGCGCATGACGACCGGCCACCTTCTGTTCGCCTTCGCCACGACAACCTACATCCTTATCGCGCTGCAACTCGAAGAGCGCGATATGGTGAACGTTCACGGCGAGGTTTATCGAGATTACAAGCGTCGAATCTCGATGCTTGTGCCTCTGCCGAGAAGAAAATAAGCGGCACTAAAGCAGAACAGCCGGTGCGAGCTTCAGCAAACTCGATGCGCTTTGTCTTCACCAAACTTTTCTATGCGCTGCTCACGCTCGGCTTCGTGCCGCTTTCTCTGTCGTGGGGGCGACCGAGTTTGCGCTGGCTGGCGATTGGATTCGACGCGGCGTTGCTCGTCGCGGCGTTTGCTGACAGCCGCACGAGCCGCATGCCTGCGAGATTGGAGATCGTGCGCGAACTCGAAGGGCGCTTTCACATCGGCATGGAGACGGCGGTGCGCGTCCTCGTCCTCAACCATACGCCGCGCTCGTTCAGCCTGCGAATCAAGGACGAGTATCCGCCGGAGATGATTCTGTCGGCGCGGCGTCGCGCGCGTGAGGCGGAGTTGAAGGCGCTCGGCGCACGCTCGCTGGTCGCGGCGCACCGTCGTTCCATCTGGCGCGGAGAGGGGCGCGACTTCGAGTCCATGCGCGACTACGTGCCCGGCGACGAGTTGCGCCACGTCTCGTGGAGCGCCACCGCCCGGCGCGGCAAGCTGACGACGCGGCAGTACCAGATCGAGCGCGACCAGACGATCATCATCGCCCTCGATGCCGGTCGCTTGATGACGGGGCGCATCGAGCAGGAGACGAAATTCGACTCCGCCATCAACGCGGCTCTCGCACTGATGAGCGCGGCGGAGCGCGGCGGCGACGTGGCGGGCCTCGTCGTTTTCGGTCGCCGCATCCGCGCCTACGTGCCGCCCGCCAAGGGACGCGAGCAGACAGACCGCGTACTCGAGGCGCTCCACGCCATCGAGCCGGAGATGATCGAGCCGTCCTACACGCGCGCCTTCGAGTACCTTGCCGCTAACTGCAAGCGCCGCGCCCTCATCGTCGTGCTCACGGATTTGGTTGACGAGGAAGGCTCGCGCGAGTTGCTCACCTCGCTCCGCATCCTGCGCCCGCGACACCTCCCGCTCGTCGTCACCATCGCCGACCGAGACCTGCGCGCCTCCGTCCAGCACACGCCCGAAAGTATCGGCGGCCTCTTCGCGCAGTCCGTCGCCGAAGAGATCATGCTCCAACGCGAAGCCGCGCTCCGCCACGTCGAAGCGCAGGGCGGCCTCGCCTTAGACGTGACCGCCGCCGCGCTCGTGCCGTCGCTTCTGGAAACTTACATCAGAGTTAAAGAGCGCGGATTGCTGTAAACGGTTTTTGAGTCGCAGGGCTTCAGTCTTTACTCGCGCCCGGCGAGTATTAAATACGAATAGAGCGCGATGAAGGTGACGGCGGCGA
>JAIVJG010000241.1 GCA_020200155.1 Acidobacteriota bacterium
TCCCGGCACGATGAAGAACGCCGCCACCGCGCCGAGCAGCACAGCCGTCAGGAACCGGGACAGGTGCGTGTTCTCCCAGACACCGAAAAACCCCAGCGCAAAATCAACGGTCGTCGGCAGCGCGGCCAGCAACAGCCACACGCGCGCAGGCGCGTCGCGCCGCGTCAAGCCACGCGCGAGCGGGTAAAAGAGCACGCCCGCCGCCCCGCCCACGTACAGCCCGAAACAACGCGCACACACCGCAAGCGGGAATCCCCCGGCATGAAAGGAGCGCTCCGGCATCTGGTGACACGCCGCACTAAAACCGTTGTAAATGACCTGCGACAAAAACGTGTGCCCGTGCGCGTGCGCCCAAGGAGCCAGCACAATCGCCCCGACGAAGAGAAGCGCCCACGTCGCCGCCATGAGCCACGCCCCCCACGCCGCGCGCCTGAGCCGCGCTGATTCTTCGCCGGAGACGAATTGCGGAACGTAGTTCGAGATGGAAGCAGGCATATACAGGAAGTGATGAGTGATGAGTGCAGACAATAGCCTTGCCTTTCACTCATCACTTATCACTTATCACTAAAATCTAATCACTGTGTCCGGGCCGCCTTCGACGTGGACGGTGTCAATGAAGCGGATGTGCCGCGACTCCGTGGTCATAATGAGCGAGTGCGTGCGTTTGCCCGCGCCGAAGAAGCGGACGCCTTTGAGAAGCGAGCCATCCGTCACGCCGGTCGCGGCGAAGATAACTTTCTTGCCGGGCGCGAGATCGTTGGTGTCGTAAATCTTGTCGGGGTCGCTGATGCCCATCTCGTTGAGGCGCGCGAGCACGTCCGCGCGGGGCGGAACCTTGTCGCCGTCAACGCCGAGGCGTTCTGGATCGAAGACGAGCCGCGCCTGTATTTCGCCGTTGAGGCACTTCAGCGCGGCGGCCTTGAGCACGCCTTCAGGCGCGCCGCCGATGCCCATCAAGGCGTGTATGTTCGTGCCCGCGACCGCCGCCGAGATGCCTGCGGACAGATCGCCGTCGCCGATGAGACGGATACGCGCGCCGGAGTCGCGCACGTCCTGTATCAGTTTCTTGTGTCGCGAGCGGTCGAGCACGATCACCGTCAGGTCTTCGACATCGCGGCCCAGACGGCGTGCTATCGCCTTGAGGTTGTCTTTGACGGGCGCGTCAATGTCTATCGCGCCGCGCGAAGACGGGCCGACGACGATCTTGTCCATGTAGAGGTCTGGGGCGTTCAGGAGTCCGCCGCGCTCTGAGGCGGCGAGCACGGCGATGGCGTTGTTCGCGCCGAGCGCGCACAAGTTCGTCCCTTCGAGCGGGTCAACGGCGATGTCAACTTCCGGGAAGTCTCCGTCGCCCCTGCCGCGTGCGCCCGCGCCGACCTCCTCGCCGATGTAAAGCATAGGCGCTTCGTCGCGCTCGCCCTCACCGATGACGATGCGACCACGCATCGGGACGGTGTCCATCTGCTCGCGCATCGCTTCGACGGCGACGTGGTCGGAATACTTCCGGTCGCCCTGCCCCATCGTGCGCGCCGCCGCAATCGCCGCCGCTTCGCACACGCTCAAAAAGTCCAGCGAGAGGTTCACGCTATTCAACTCTTGCGCCATCTGTTACGCCCCTGAAGATAAAGTTTTGTCCGCTTGAATTCGGTCGTGAAATGAACTGAATGGAAAGGCCAGACGCATACTAGCAGAGCACGCGCGGAAATAGTAGAGGCAAAAAGCTCGACACTCGGCACGCGTTGACGCGGAAGCTCGCGCGCCGCATCCGGGCGCGGGTTTATTTCTTCAGCGACGTTTTCAAATTCAAGTTGCGGACGAGCCGGTGCAGGTAGTTCGGGTGGACGCCGAGCAGTTTGGCGGCTTCCGTAAAGTTGCCGCCCGCCGTCTCGACAGCCTTGAGGATGAGTTGCTTTTTCGCGCTCTTGATCGCCTCGTGATATTTCGTGATGGGGGCCGAAGCCCCTGCGGACGGCTCCGTTTCGAGAATCGTTTCCGGCAAGTCTTCCGGCAAAATCATGTCGCTTGAGCCGAGCACGACGGCGCGCTCGATGGCGTTTTCAAGCTCGCGCACGTTGCCCGGCCAGTCGTAGGCGGCGAGACAGGCGTGCGCCTCTTTCGACAATCCCTCCACCCCGCGTTTGAACTTTGCGCCGTACTTCGCCGCGAAATAATCCGCGAGCGGCGCGATGTCTTCCCTCCTCTCGCGCAAAGCGGGCATCTCGAACGAGACGACGTTGAGGCGGTAGTACAAATCCTGCCGGAAGCCGCCGTCCTTGACGGCTTCCTCCAAATCCCTGTTCGTCGCCGCGACGACGCGCACGTCCACGCGGATCGTGCGCGTCCCGCCGACGCGCTCGAACTCGCGTTCCTGCAAAACGCGCAGCAGCTTCGCCTGTAAGAGCGGCGACATCTCGCCCACTTCGTCAAGAAAGAGCGTGCCGCCGTCCGCCACTTCAAGCTTTCCTTTCTTCTGCGCCAGCGCGCCCGTGAACGCGCCGCGCTCGTGGCCGAACAATTCGCTCTCAAGGAGCGTCTCGGTCAGGGCGGCGCAGTTGATGGCGACGAAAGGCCCGTCGGCGCGCGGACTGTTGCGATGGATAGCGTGGGCGGCGAGTTCCTTGCCCGTCCCGGACTCGCCGCGAATCAGCACGGTCGAGTCTGTCGGCGCGACGCGCGAGATAAATCCGTAGACCTGCCGCATACGCGGGCTGTCGCCCACCATGCTGTGTTCGAGTCGGCTACTGGCGCGCAGGAGTTCGTTCTGCGTTTCGAGCCGCTCGACGTGACGCGCGTTGTGCAGCGCGACCGCCGCGATGCCGGAAACGACCGTCAGCAGGTGCAGGTGCTCTTCCTTGAAACTCGTCGTAGGGTCGGTCGTGCTCAGGTAGATGCAGCCGAGCGCCCGCCCGAACAGCAGCATCGGCACGCAGAGGAGCGAACTGATGTGCGACGCTTCCAAACTCTCCGAGACGGCGAAGTCTTCGCTCGCAAGGATGTCGTTACTGAGAATCGCCACGCTCTCGTCCATCACACGCCGCGCGATGGTGCGGCTGACCTGCACGGGCTTCTCCGCCCCTTTGCCGCGATCCCAGCCGAACACGGCGCTGACTTCGTGACTCTCGTCCACCAGTAGAATCGCGCCGCGCTCCGCCGGCACGACCTCAAAGATGTGTTGGAGCAGTTGACGCTGCAACTCCTGCGGCTCGCGGACGGCGTTGATTGCCGTGCTGATTTTGACCAGCACCGTCAGGTCGCGAGCCATACGCGCCAGCGGCGGCAGCGAAGACCAGTCGGGCGCCGGCTGCAAGTAGAGCGCGTCCTCGACCTTCAGGCGAACAGTCGTCCGCGCAAGCAGGTTCTGCTCGCTGACCTGAACCGGGTGCGAGGCCTGCGGGACTTCGCCCTCGTGCAGCAGGAAGACGAGTCGCGAGTCGCCGACGGCAATCAGGTCGCCGTGCTCCAGAAATTCTTCCTTGATGGGGACGCCGTTGACGTAGGTGCTGTTGAGGCTCGCGAGGTCGCGAATCCTGAAACGCCCATCCACACGCTTGATGAGGCAGTGGCGGCGCGAGAGCAGACGGTCGCTGACCGAGATTTGATTCGACGAGTCGCGCCCGATGGAAAACTCTTCCCCGCCCAGCGCGAAGACTGAGTCTTTGAGAGGGCCTGCGATGGCTGCGAGTCTCGGATTCATTAGAGGAGGCGTCCCAACGTCCGTGTGAATTGCCGGACGGCGCGACAAATATCATGCCGGCGTAAAAAAGTCACTGGCGAGGTGAAAGGTAAAGGTGAAAAGCAGAAGTGACGCTCACCCTCCCGCCTTGTCGTCTGCGGCGAGTGATCCCCGGCCATGCTCGACCCTCGACAAAGCGAATGGCTATCTCAAAAGATAGAGCGTCTATCTGAAAGGATAGACACGGGCCGCCGCCTCGTCGAGTGGTAGGCGCGTGTCGAAGAACCGCTGCCGGGCGACATCTTAGCTTAAATGAAGAAGTTCCGGCGATAGCGCGCACGCGCCGCGACGGTGCGCGCGTCGTGGCACGGCGCTTGTCATAGTGTCAGAGCAGTTCAAAGGTTGATAAGAAGCAGAGTCCGTTTGAAAAGGGTGTTGAAGCGGTGGGTCAGGAAGACCGGAGCCGCCCAAACGAAAGCCCACGGGCGCAACGGTGAAGCTTCAGCCAGCGCCCGTCGAGTCCCCAAGGAGGACGCCATGAAAAAGAGAGTTTGCATGAGTTTTCTGGCACTGAGCCTGCTCGTCTCCGCGATGGCGATGACGCCCGCTTACGCACAGTCCCACAGTAGTCTCGTCGCGCACATCCCCTTCGACTTCTACATCGGCGACAAGATGATCCCCGCCGGCGAGTACTCCGTCCGGCGCGTCTCCGACGACGGCGCACAACTCTTAATCAGCAGCGCCGACGGACGCGAAAACGTCCTCGTGCTGACGCATGAGATGGCCGCCAAAGCCAGCAAACACGACGAGGCGAGCCTGATCTTTAACAAGTACGGCGATGAGCTTTTCCTCTCGGCGGCGTGGAATCCCGGCAGCGGGGGCCGTGCGTTGATCGCGTCGGCACGTGAGCGCCGTTTGAAGAAAGAGCTTCGCATGACGCAGAGCGCAGGCACGTCTTCGGTCGAGCCGCAGGTCGTGACCATCGCGGCACACTACGAAGGAAACTAAAAACGAAATCCAGTCCCCTAAAAGAGCTCACTCACCCAACCTATTATGAGCTCTAACCGGAGCAGCCGCCCGTAACCCTTCCACCGGCGGCTGCTCCGATTTTTTTTCGCAAGCGCTTCGGAAAAGTCCGAAGCAGATGTAAAAAAAGCGGGCTGCCTTTGATGAAAGGCAGCCCGCTTTTCTATCCGGCTCACTCGAAAACTTTGGACGAGAGGCGTTAGCCCCTTCAGTCAGCCGCGACTGACTCGCGCGACTCCGCCGGCTTGTAGGGCGGCAGGGTCTTGCGCGCGGCCTTCTCGCGCTTGAGGCCGAGCGCCCAGTCGGCCTGCATCAGCGTGTGGATGTCGCGCGTGCCCTCGTAGATGATCGCAGCCTTGCAGTTGCGTAGGTAGCGTTCGACGGGGTAGTCGTTCGAGTAGCCGTTCGCGCCGTGCACTTCAATCGCCATCGAGGCCGCATGCTCGCTACGCACAGTGGCCTGCCACTTCGCCAGTGAAGTTTCGCGAGCGTTGGGCTTGCCTTCGTTCTTCAGGTAACCGGCGCGCAGCCAGAGCAGGTGCGACATCTGGTAATCGGCCTCCATGTCAGCGATCTTCTGTTTGACGAGTTGGTGGTTGGCGATCTTCGTCCCGAACGTCTCGCGCTCGTTGGCGTAAGCGATGGAGGCGTCGCGCGAGGCGCGGATGATGCCGGTCGCGCCCGCCGCGACGGTGTAGCGCCCCTGCTCAAGCGCGAACATCGCGATCTTGAAGCCCTCGCCCTCTTCTCCAACCATGTTCGCCTGCGGCACACGCACATCCTGCAAAGAGAAGTAGCCTGTGTTGCCTGCGCGGATGCCCATCTTGCCGTGAATCGTGCCAGACGTGAAGCCGTGCATTTCGCGCTCGACGATGAAGCAGGACATGCCTGCGTGGTCGCGCTTCCGACGCTTTTCCTCGTCCGTCCAGCAGAAGAAAAGAAAATTGTCGGCCACGTCGCCCAGAGAAATCCACATCTTCTCGCCGTTCAAGACCCACTCGTCGCCCTCGCGCCGCGCGACGGAGCGCGAGCCGACCACGTCGCTGCCCGCGCCCGGCTCCGTCAAGCCATACGTCGCGAGCTTCTCGCCCTTCGCCTGCGGCACGAGGTACTTCTGCTTCTGCTCCTCCGTGCCCCACGCGTAGAGCGTCAAGCTGTTGAGGCCGGTGTGCACGCTCATCACAACGCGCATGAAAGTGTCCACGGCTTCCAGTTCTTCGCACACGATTCCGAGCGCGATGTAGTCGAAGCCCGCGCCGCCGTATTCTTCGGGGATGCAAACGCCGAGCAGATTCAACTCGGCCATCTTGTCGAGGATGGAGCGATCAAACTGCTGCTTCTCGTCGAGTTCCTTAATGCGCGGGGCGACTTCCTTGACGGCGAAATCGCGCACGGTCTGGCGAATCGCCTTGTGGTCTTCGGTCAACTCAAAATCAATCATCAGTGCTTTTCCTTCAGGAATGAATTTTTACTATGCTGTGCGACTGACTTCAACTCGCTTTCAGGTACTTCTCAAAAAACTTCACGATGGCGACGGTCGAGCGGATGCGGTTCGGCGTCTTGCGCCAGCCGTGTCCTTCGTCGGGAAACAGGACGTACTCGACGGGGATGCTGCGGCGCTTCAAGTTCTCGACGACCTGCTCGGCCTCGACGACGGGGACGTTCGTATCGTTCGCGCCGTGCAGGACGATGGTCGGTGTCTTGACGCGGTCAATGCGGTTGATGGGCGAGAGGCGACGCAGCATCTCGGCCTCTGTGTCGGGATTGCCGTACTCGATCTTCGAGATGGCGGCCATCCACGGCTGCGTGTGCTTGAAGAAGGTCTCGAAGTTGACGACGCCGTAGAGGTCGGCCCCTGCGGCGAACATGTCAGGATATTCCGTGAGTCCCGCCATCACCATGTAACCGCCGTAACTCCCGCCCATGATGCCGATGCGCCGCGCGTCCGCGACGCCCGCCTTGACGAGATAATCAACCGTCGCCTTGATGTCCCTGACGCCGTTCTCCCTGAGCGCACCGTTATCGAGGTTGACGAACTTCTTGCCGAAGCCCGAAGAGCCGCGCACGTTCGGCGCGAAGACAGAGATGCCGCGCGAGACGAGCGCCTGGTAAGTGCTGCTGAAGCCGGGCCGCTCCTGCCCTTCCGGGCCGCCGTGGAAGCTGAGGACGACGGGGCCGGGGCCGCTCGCGCCTCGCGGGCGATAGAGCCAGCCGCTCAACTCAAGCCCGTCGTGCGCCGTGTAGCGCACGAGTTCGGGGCGCACCATCTTCGAGAGGTCAACGCCTGCGTGCGGGCTGTGCGTTAACTGCGTGAACCGGCGCGTCGCCATGACGAGCACCCAGATATCGGACGGCGCGTTTGCGCCCGACAGAACCATCGCGATGCGCTGCCCGTCCTTCGAGAAGTCAATGCCGCCGGCAATCTCCGCCGGCAGCTTTGGCGCGGGCAGAGGCTTGTTGTTCTTGAGATCGTAGAAAGAAAGCTCGCTGCGGCC
>JAIVJG010000242.1 GCA_020200155.1 Acidobacteriota bacterium
ATGGCCACTATGTATCTTGAGGGGAAAGGCTACCATGTGATCGAGGCAAGCGATGCAAATGAGGCCATTCGGTTGTGGAAAAAATACGCGGGTGAGATCGACCTGGTGCTGACGGACTTAATGATGCCCGGCGGCGTGAACGGACATCAACTGGTTGAGGAGCTGAAAGCTGATCGTCCCGACTTGAAGGCAATTTTTGTGAGTGGTTATAGCTCCGACTTGTTTGGCGAAAAGACGTTCCTCGACCAGTCGACGAATTTTCTCTCAAAGCCGTACCGGTTGAAGAAGCTTGCCGACATGGTGCATGACTGCCTCAGTCGCGAGGCGGCGTAAGGGGCCAACCTCGCACCGACCAAACTCAGTAGAATCCGCAGCGGACCTTCGGCAGAGGCCGCATTGGCCACGGCATAGGCAGAGCTATTAACTAATACGTGAAAGGCTACAGGCCTCTAACCGGATCAAGATGAACCTCATTCCATTCAACCCCGAGCCGCAAAGTGCCGCGGTCGCCTGTATTCCGGTCCGGCTGAGCACGCGTATTCCCATCATTATCGCCGAAGACGATCTTATCTCACGGACGTTGCTGACGGCGCTTCTTCGCAAGGCCGGCTACGACCCGATCGTGACCAGGAACGGAAGTGATGCGATGACGGCTTTGCGATTACAACAAAAGGCGTGCGTCGCGATCGTCGATTGGATGATGCCCGAGATGGACGGCGCGGAAGTCTGCCGACGGATTCGCGCGAGCGGCAAGCTGGTTCACGTTATCATGCTGACCGCGCGAGACCGGAAAGAAGACACGATCGAAGCTTTGGATGCCGGGGCAGACGACTACTTGGTGAAGCCCTTCGACTCCGGCGAACTGCTCGCCCGCGTTCGAGGGGGAATGCGCACGCTAGAAGTGCAGGGTGTTCTCACAGAACGCGCCGACGCGCTGGATCGCTTTCGTATGCCCGCTCCTGCGCACGTCATGCAGATACCGCTCTAAGCGGCGTCTGCTCCGCACAAACGCCTCGACAGAGCGAGGCGGCTAGATGTCCGGGGAGGCTACATATCGGAGGCGGCTACAGTGCGCAGCCTGTGTAATACTGCGCAAAACGCGACCCGCGACCCGCTGTGGCGACGGCGCTCTGTCGCCGTTTCCGGGTGTGGCTAAAATGGAACGCTCACAATCTCCCCTTGATATAGCCAATCCTCAGCCTCGCGGCAGAAACCTGAGCGCACTGGATTCATCTGCACGTAATCCCATTTCTGCCCATAGCTTTCGCTGTTGCGCAGAACGTGATCGAAGAAACCTTCCTGCCAATGCGGTTTCTGTTCGGCGAGTCTTAGCAGTTGCTTGCCGAGAACTTTCTTCAGAGCCTGGATCCACTCTGACAACGTGAGACCGGTCGGCGATAGCGCGACAAACAGATGAACGTGATCCGGCATGATCATGTACCGGCCGACCGCGACGTTATGCTCTTGCGCGCGGATGCAGAAGGAGTGGAAGGTTTCGTGGATCTCCGGGCGGGCCAACAGAGGAAGTCGCTTATAGGTGTTGAAGGTAACGAAGTAGAAGGGGCGAACGTTAGAGAATAAGAGTTCTAACCTCCGAGGGCGGGCTGGGAAGTGGGGCTTTTGGTGCTCGGGCATTAGCGGATTTATTGTAAGCACAATCGCCTCGACAGAGCGAGGCGGCTACATGTCCGAGGCGGCTACATGTCACAGGTGGGTAGATGTCGGAGGCGGCTAGATGTCGGCTGCGCTGTACTGCGCAAACGGCGAACGGTTGTAGCAACGGCGCTCTGTCGCCGTTCCGGCGACGCTGGCTGAACACGCCGACAGAGCGGCGTGGCTACAGCGCTTAACTTAGTGACTGTCGCTCTGTCCCACGTTGAGCGCCACGAACTCCTTCTCGCAGCACTCCGGGCACGCGCCGTGGCTGAACCGGCTGCCGGTTTCCTTCTGGATGTAGGTCTCGACCTGCTCCCAGTAATCCTCTTCGTCCCGCACTTTGCGGCAGTAAACGCACATGGGGATGAGTTCTTTCAACTGGCGAATCTCGGCGGTGAACTTCAGGATCCTCTCGGCGACCCGCAGACGCATCTGCAATGCCTCGCGATCGATTGGTTTGGTGAGGAAATCATCGACGCCTGCGTCTGTCGCAAGCGTGTAATTCTCCGGCGTCGTGCGATTCGCCGTTAGCAAAATGAAATAGGTATATGGGATTCCGGGGCGGGCGCGCACTTTCTCGCACAAGCCAAGGCCATCGAGGCCCGGCATCATCCAGTCGCTTACAATCAGGCGTGTTGGCTCTGCGTTGAATAGCTGCCAAGCCTCGTCGCCATCGCGCGCTGTCACGACGTCATAGTCGAGGCGACGCAGGAGTGCGCCAAGAACCTTTGCGCTTACGAGATCGTCTTCCGCGATGAGCACTCGCGTGCGCTTCGGGGCGAGGACGGCCTCGAGCCGACTTTGCAAGCGTGCTTCAGGCGCCGACACCGACATAGTCATGCTCCAGCGGCCTCGAGTTCCCGCGGCTGCGACGTCACTGTTGGTAAAGGATAATCCGCAAGGCGCGCGTGGATTGTGTCGATCTCGCGCTCGATTTTCCTGATCTCTTCCTCAGCACCGTCCAATTCTTCCAGGCGTCCTTGTTGCTCGAGTTGCCGCACCATCTTGCTGGCGTGCATCGCTCCAAACGCGCCAAGTGAGCTCAAGAGCTTGTGCGCCCCCGCGGCGAGCCCGGCGGCATCGCATCGTTTGGCCGCGCTCCGCAGCACTTCCAACAACTGCGGCGTATCGGAGCGAAACAGCGCGATCAGTTCAGCCACTAGTTCGTCGTCCCCGTCACAGATGTCGCGCAGCTCGGCGTGAGTGTGGACGCTCGCGTGGTCTCGCGCGCGCGTCGGCACAGCGCCGCTGGATTCAATCGCACCGAGTACCCGCTTTAAATCTTCCGCGACAATCGGTTTCGAGAGGTAATCGTCCATGCCCCCCGCCAGGCAGCGCTCGCGATCGCCCGCCATCGCATGGGCAGTCATAGCTACGATTGTCGTGTGCTGGCCCGTGGCGCTTTCGATTTCGCGGATGCGCGCTGTCGCTTCGAACCCATCCATCTCCGGCATCTGAATGTCCATCAGGATGAGGTCGAACTTCTGCGCGGTGAATGCGTCGACTGCTTCCAGTCCGTTCGACGCGTGCACGAGCGTGTGACCTTTCCTGCCGAGAATGCCGCCCGCGACCGCGCGATTAATCGCGTTGTCTTCAACTACAAGGATGTGAAGCGCGCCGGGCTTTGCTGCGGCCCCTCTCGTTGCTGTGGATTGTTCGTGGCGAGCCGCGAGATCATTCCCGGTCAAGGCCCGCAAAATTGCGTCGAGTAATTCAGATTGCATCACCGGCTTCGTCAGCACGCTGTGCACGCCGAGATCAGCCGCGCGACTTCCCTCACCGGAGCGCATCGCAGAGGTGAGCATCATCACCGTAGCGCCGGCGAGACGTGGCTCGTGTTTGATCTCTTGCGCGAGCGCAAAGCCGTCCATCTCCGGCATCATGGCATCGAGCAACACGAGCGGGAATGGCTGGCCCTTCGCTGCTGCATCCTTCAATGCGGCAAGCGCTGCCGGTGCTGAGCGAACTGCGCTCGGCCGCATCCCCCAGTTGCTCAGCATCTCTTCCAGGATGCGGCAGTTGACGGCGTTATCGTCCACGATCAACGCTGAAAGTCCCATGAGTCGTCCCGCATCGATCGGCGTGATTCCCACGAACGGCGCCTCCGAGTTAGTAAGCCAGGCCGTGAAATGAAATGTGGTGCCGACACCCAGGAGGCTCTCTACCCAGATCCGTCCCCCCATCTGCTGCACGAGGCGAGTGGCGATCGCAAGTCCCAGGCCGGTGCCCCCGTAGTGCCGCGTTGTTGATCCATCAACCTGGGCGAACGCTTCAAAGATTGCGGCCTGCTTTTCTTCCGGGATGCCGATGCCGGTGTCGGTCACGCAGAAATGGAATTCCGTCTCGCCATTGTTCTCGGATTCGGCGGTAACTTTCACGACCACTTCGCCGTGCGCCGTAAATTTGATCGCGTTGTCGGTGAGATTGAGGAGGATTTGGCGCAGACGCAGCGGATCACCGACCAAGTGATCCGGCACGTCTGCCGGGATATCTGCGACGAGCTCGAGCTGCTTCTCGTCCGCGCGGATTCCGAGAGGCTTCAGCATCGCGCCAATCGCGTCGCGCAGACTGAAGCTGATCGATTCCATCTCCAGCTTGCCTGCTTCGATTTTTGAAAAATCCAGGATGTCGTTGATGACGCCGAGCAATGAATGCGCGGACGTTTTGACCATCCCGAGATACTCGCGCTGCTCACGGTCCAGCTCGGTGTCGAGCGTGAGTTCGGTCATGCCGAGAATGCCGTTCATCGGCGTGCGAATCTCGTGGCTCATGTTGGCGAGGAATTCGCTCTTCGCTCGCGTCGCCGCTTCCGCGCCGAGTTTCGCGACCGTAAGCTCGGCGAGGCGCTTCTGCAGCTCCGCTTCCTTGGCTGAAATCGCGGCGGCCATCCGATTGAATTCGCCCGCGAGCAAGCCGAGTTCGTCGTATGAATTCTCCGGGAGAGAGCTCTGCACTTCACCGCGGCCGAAACCGGCGACGCCTTCCTGCAGCGCGTGCAGCGGTCTCACGATTCCTTTCGCAAGCAACACCGCAATCGCGGAGGCAGCGACGAGGCCGACAAGGCTGATCAGGAAAATCGTAGTGCGAAACCCGTCGCCCGGGGCAAACGCCTCTGCCTGACTCATCTTCACGATGAGCCCGAGTTTCCGCTGCGGCAGCCAGCGATAAACGGCGATGGCGGGAATCCCCAAATAGTCGGTATTAAGGACGACGCCGCTGTTCCCCAGCACACAATTTTTCGCCGCGGTGGTCTCGGCTTGCCGACGCAAGACGGCGGGTTCGTTCAGGAAACGTGGTTGGGTGATGAAGAAGCGATCCGGGTTCACAAGATAGGCGGCGTCGGTTTGCCGGAGCCCGGTTCGTTGCTGCACGATCTCGCGCAGGCTCTCGACGTTGAGCCGCGCGGCGAGAACTCCCGCAAGTGTTCCATCGGCGGAACGAATTGGCGCGGAGATCGTCATGCCCGGTCCATGCAAGTCGGGGGAAAGGTAGGGATTTTGCACAAAGAGTTCGGTCTTGCCGCTCTCGAAATAAGGATGGCCGATTTTCACTTTGCCTTCCTCGCTCGCGCTCGTCGAAGCCAGCACCACGCCGCTCTCCGGATGGAGGATCATGAACTCCAGGAACTCCCGGCCGAGCAGCGTCTCCGCCTGCGAAAAGAAAAACGCCCGCGCCCTCTTCACCTCCTCCGAGCCTGCCGCGGCCCGCGCGAGAGTCTCGATGGCCTCAACGTGATCGCGCGGCGCAGCGAGTGCAGCGACATCCGCGGTGCGCTCGTCGATCCAGCTATTCACCTCGGTTTCCTTTGCCAGCGCGGTCGAGAGCAGCTCGGAACTCGCGGCGGAGCGGAGCGCGTCGTGCCCGCTGCGATAGGCGAGGAACCCGACGCCGCCGAGCAGCGCCGCGGCAAAAAGCACGAAGACCAGCGTGATCCGCGTCGTGAGGCTGAGTTTCATAAACTATGTCCCGAGGGAAGGCGCGAGATGCCACGCGGGCTCGGTGGAATCAGGGTCGTGCGGTGTTTTCCGCCGCAAAAAAACCAGCGCCGCGCCCGCCAGCCACGTCAGCCCGGCAACGGCGAGCGCGGCCGGCAAATAGATTTCGAGCGCCAGAAAATGCCAGCGCTGCGAGCGTGCCAGTTGCCACTGCGCCGCCGCCGTTTCCAGTGTAAATGAATCGCTCCACTCGAAAAGCTCGGCGACGTGCTCGCCCGTTTTAGGTTCGACAAAGTAGCTCGTCCCTTCCTCCTCGTAGCCCACGATCACGCCGGAGACCGGTTCGACCCGTACGGTGCCTTTGCCGAAGGTGATCGCGCGATAGCGCTCCGGCACATCCGGCAGCGAGGAATAGCCGGTCGTCTCGTCGAGCCCATTGGCGGCGAAGTTGAAAACGTAAACCGGCAGGCCATCGCGCTGCTCGGTGCGGACGAAGGTCGCGACGCGAGGGCCGCCATACATCGGGTCCCATTGCCCGTATTTCTGCTGCTTCGTATGCGGCGGGAAAAGGTAGAGCCCGCGGCGCTCCTCGTTGCCGTAGCCCGGCAGGTTTTCGCGGGTGCGGCGGTCCACGCCATAGACGCTGAGAACCTCAAACATCACTACGCCCGCCGGAGTGAGCCAATGCGTGTCGCCTTGAATGATCGCTTGGTCCCGGCCGCTCGTCAGCGTCTGATCGCGCCGGCGCGCGATACAATGATACTCTTCGACCTGCGAGCCGGGCCTTTCATGTGAGCGGCACTTCGCGAAGTATTTCGTCTCCGCCACATAGTCAGCCGGCAGCCGCGCCAGCTCCGGAGCGATGACGAAATACTGCAGCGCCGCGAGCAGGCAAAGCCCGGCGGCGACGACGAAATGGAGGCGGGGAAAGCGGTGGGTCTTCATGGCTGGATCGCGGTGCCAAGGTGTGAGTCCAGCGGATCAGGGCGAAAGCGCCGCGCCCACTTCCGCCACCGCGGCATGGCTGTGCGTGCGCGAATCGGCGATTGAGATCGGATCAAGCACGGTGAAAACCGATGCGTGTGCTGCGCGATCGAGTACCGCCACGAGAGCGGTTCGTTCCAGCGGCTTCGAAAGATATCCATCCATGCCGCTCGCCAAGCAACGCTCGCGATCGCCCGCCATTGCGTGTGCGGTCATCGCCACAATCGTGGTGCGGCGCCCGGTCGCCTGCTCCATCCGTCGGATGCTGCGCGTCGCATCAAAGCCGTCCATCTCCGGCAGTTGCACATCCATGAAGATGATGTCGAACTGCTCCCGTGCCGCCGCGTCCAATGCTTCGCGGCCAGTCGCCGCCTGCACCAGTGTGTGCCCACGTTTCTGCAGAAGAGCAGTCGCCACCGCGCGATTGATCAGATTGTCTTCGACGAGGAGGATCCGCAGCGACTGCTTCGGTCCATATACCGGGGGCGCTACATCAAGAAGAGCTGCAATGGGTGCTCGCTCCGTCGGCTTCGTGCCGAACCAGCCGGTGAAGTGAAACGTCGTGCCTTCGCCCAGGACGCTTTCGATCCAAACCTTCCCC
>JAIVJG010000074.1 GCA_020200155.1 Acidobacteriota bacterium
ACTCTCTATGGAAATTGAATTAGAAATAGGACTCACTTGCCTGCTGCTCGTCGTGCTGGCGTTTCTCGCCACGATTGACATGGCGTTCGGCCAGTTAAGCGATGTCGGCTTGCGGCGTTTGATTGCGGAGGGGGATGAAGAGCCGGGCGGAAGGATGAGCACGATTCTCGGCGAGATGGTGGAGAACCGCCCGCGTTTTCGCTTCACGCTGACGGCAGTGATTCAGGTCTTGCAGGTCGCCGTCGCCGTCCTCGTCACTTCGATCTCTTACCAGCGGCTTGGACAGGAGCGGCGCTTTTTGCTGGCCGCGTTCTTCGTCGGCCTGACACTCAGCATCATTTTCCGGCAGGTCATCCCGCGATTTCTTTCGCTGCGTAATCCCGAAAAGATGCTCCGCACGTTGCTGCCCGTCTACCGGCCTTTCTACGGCGTCTTCTCGTTCATCTCAATCCCCTGGCACAAGTCTTTCGACCGCCTGCGGCGCGCGAACACACCTGCGCCAGAACCCGGTTCAGACGAAGAGGAAGAGGATGAGGCGGGCGACATACAGGCGTTGATTGACGTGGGCGAGGAAGAGGGGATTCTCGAAGGCGAAGAGGGCGAGATGATCCAGTCTATCCTTGAGTTCGGCGACACTAGCGTCAACGAGATAATGACGCCGCGCACGGACATCGTCGCGCTCCCGCTGACGGCCACCGTGCGACAGGCGCGCGACACGGTCATCGAATCGAAATACTCGCGCTTGCCCGTCTACCGCGAGCAGATTGATAACGTCGAAGGTCTCATCTACATGCGCGACCTGCTCGGCTACTGGGCCGAAGGGCGGGAGGACGAGGCGATTGAGCCTTTGCTGCGCCCCGCTTATTTCGTTCCCGAAACTAAGCCCGTGGATGAGCTTCTCGAAGAGATGCAGAAGGCGCACATGCAACTCGCCCTCGTGATTGACGAGTACGGGGGCCTGGCCGGACTCGTCACCGTCGAGGACATCCTCGAAGAGATCGTCGGCGAGATCGAGGATGAAGACATCGAGCACGACGAGATCGTCGAACTCATCGAGGGCGACAACGGTTATTACGACGTGCTCGGCTCGACCGAGATCGGAAAAATCGAGCGTCTCTTCGACATGGAAATCGAGGACGACGATTTCACGACCATCGCCGGCCTTGTCATCAGCGAAGAAGGACGCGTGCCGCCAGCCGGGACAACTCTGACGTTTCGCGGCTTAGATGTCGAGGTGCTTGAAGCGGACGAGCGCCGCATCGGTCGTTTGCGCCTGCGCCGCTCGCCGAACGGCAAAGGAGCGGAAGCGGAATAGCTCTAAAATACTCACGGCAGACCGGGGAAAGAATGGCAAAAAAGAAGAGCAAGTTTCTGAGCGGCAAGCGCATAGACCCGACGCCCATCAAGCCCGATGTCGCGCTCGCCGATTTGATTGACGAGACGTTCCTCGCCTACAACGCGGCGCGTCTGCGCGAGGCGTGCCAGCTTTTCACGCGAAAGATGTTGGAGCCGGACGTGACCGTCGGCGTGTCTCTGACAGGCGCGCTGACGCCCGCCGGACTCGGCATCTCCGCGCTCATTCCACTGATGCGCGCGGGATTTATTGACTGGATCATCACGACCGGCGCGAATCTCTATCACGACACACACTTCGGCATCGGCCTCTCGCTTCATCAAGGCTCGACCGGCATCTCGGACATCGTGCTTCGCGACGAAGAGGTCGTGCGTATCTACGACATCTTCTTCGACTACTCCGTCCTGCTCGACACAGACGCGTTTTTCCGTCGCATCATCGAGGGCGAAGAGTTTCAGCGACCGATGTCCACGGCGGAGTTTCACAACCTCTGCGGCAAGTACGTGCGCGAACGCGAGCGCGCTCTCGGCCTCGAATACAAGTCGCTGCTCGCCGCCGCATACGAGTTCGGCGTGCCGCTCTACACATCCAGTCCCGGCGATTCGTCCATCGGCATGAACGTCGCCGCCAAGGCGCTTCAGGGCAACAAGCTCGCGTTCGACCCCTCGCTCGACGTGAACGAGACGGCGGCCATCGTCCTCGCCGCCAAACGCGGCGCGATCCACGGCAGAGGCGACCGGGGTCACAAGCACGGAGGCAAGTCCGCCGTCTTCATCCTCGGCGGCGGCAGCCCCAAAAATTTCATGCTGCAAACAGAGCCGCAGATACAGGAGGTTTTGGGAATTGACGAGCGCGGCCACGACTACTTTCTGCAAATCACGGACGCGCGCCCGGACACGGGCGGTTTAAGTGGCGCGACGCCCGGCGAGGCGGTCTCATGGGGCAAGGTTGACCCCGACCGCCTGCCCGACGCCGTTGTATGTTATGTTGACTCTACCATCGCGCTGCCCTTGATGACGGCCTACGCGCTCGCAAGACACGAGCCGCGCGAACTAAAGCGCCTCTACGAAAGGCGCGACGAATTGATGGACTTGCTGAAATCGGAATACCGGAAATCTAAAAGACGTTAAGGACAGACTCCGAACTCAGTTTGAGGGACAATGGGGAACAAGGTGACAGACGATCAGCCGCGCGTGTACTTCGACTGCAATAAGTGCCCGGCTTACTGTTGCTCGGTCTATGAGCGCGTGCAGGTGACGAAGCGCGACATCACGCGCCTCGCGAAACATTTCGTCGTCTCTTTCGAGACGGCCCGGAGGCGCTACACGAAACTCCACGCGGGCGAGCGTGTACTGCGTCGCGTCGCGGACGAAATCTTCCCGGAGACGTGCATGTTCCTCGACCAGAAGAAGAGGGCCTGTACGATCTATCACGCGCGACCGGCTGTATGCCGCGAATACCCTGACCGCTCACGCTGCTCCTACTACGATCTGCTACAGTTCGAGCGCAGGCAGCAGGACGACCCGAACGTCATTCCGCTGGTGCAGATTACCTTCCGTGAGGTGAAAGCGAAGACGGTGAATGACGAAAATGGTTCGGAAAGAGTCTGGGAGTGGGAGCCGGAAAAGAAACGATGAACGATGAATGCGGAGTGAGAGGCAGTAGCCTTTGGATCATCGCTCGGCATTCATCCTTCAGCAGTTCTCTTATTGAGGTGAGAAAAAGATGCAGGAACTAATCGCGAAGATGGTGGGAAAAAAGCTGGAAGTCTTTTGCGGGGGCGTGGCGAATCTGCGCGGCAAAGTGGTCAAGGTTGATAACGGCGTGCTTCATCTGGTGGACGAGGATGACCAGATGTTTTACGTGGCGATAGAGAAAATCGTCGTCGTCAACGAAGTGCGCGCCAGTGACCAGCGCGCGGGCTTCATCTCCGGTTTTCAAAAATAAGGCTGACGCAGTAAGACAGGCGTACCTGCCTGTCAGCCTTTTTTACGGAGGCCCAAGGGCTTGAGCCAGTCGCGTGCCGCGCAGGATGATTTCCGGGCTGTGACAGGCAGGAATGCCTGTCCCTAGTGCGAAGGGCCGACGCTACCCGCCGGGGAAAGCGTCGGCCCTTTGGCAAAAGGTTGAGAATGAAATTATCTGCCGGCGGAGGCGATCATCGGAGTAGCCTGCGGTAGGGGCACGCGCCGGAAACCGGCGATGCGCTTCAGCCAGTAATCGTTGAAGCGCGAGTAGACGACGCCGTGGCTGCTCGACGCGTGATAGAAACCATTCTCGTCCGCGACGATACCGACGTGCCGGACGTTGTTGAAGAAGACGAGCGTGCCGAATTTGTGTTTTTCGTCCTCGGTCGCGGGCGCGAATTCATTCCACAACGTGTGCGCCGTGGCGCGCTCGAAATTGATGCCCGCGCTCTGGTAGACGCTCCAGACGAAGCCGGAGCAATCGTAACGATTCGGCCCCGTCGCGCCCATACGATAAGGCGTGCCGAGACGCTCCTCTATGGCCGACAGCAACATTCTTTCGGGACGCCCGATGTGCTCTGGCATGACGGGCGCGATCTCGACGGCATCCGGTTCATCCTCTGCGGTCGGATCAGGCAGTGCGACGACCACGTCATTCTCAAGCCTTGTGGCTCCTCTGACAATCGTTCTAGCTGTCAGTTGGACGGGGTTGCTTGTCTGGCGCGGACGGGCGGTTGTTTGTGCGGAGACATTCGTGGCGAGCAGGCTGGAAGCAAAGCACACCGCAAGCATCAGGGGGAACGGTTTAGTCAAACTCATCGCGGGGGAAGTTAATCTCCTCTTCCTCTAAATTAAACTTGCTCAGGGGGTATTGCTTTGCGTGAGAGGTGGAGCCGCCTTTAGGCGACATTAAATTTATCCTACAGAACATTTATGGGAGCGGCAAGCGGCAATGTGACCGTTTTGTGATACTCCACACGCGCCACGCTCGAAGTGATGGGAAAGGGGACGCGGAGGCCGGGGCGGATGGTTCATCTTGAACGAATTGCGGGAAGTTGGTACGTATCGCTGGACTTTCAGTCAGGAATTGGCCGAAACCCTCGTCAACATGAGCATGGAAATTTTTATGCGCGGCGTGATAGCATGCACGGCCAAGAGGAGAGCAAGCCATGTTGTTTGTCGAAACCAGAATCGCCGACCGGAATGTTGACGCCCGCTCGCGCATTTCTCTCTTAGAGGCGTTGCAGGACAGGGGATTAGTTCCACTCATACGCTCTTCGCGCCTCTACTGTTTTGAGCAAGCCCTTGTAGGAGGCGAGCGAGCGAGGGAACTTGAGGGCCTCGTCTCTACTTGGTCAGAGACGGAAGGTGACGTGCCCTACGTGCGCGGCGACGTGTTCTGCTTCGAGGACTTCGCGCACTTCCTCATCTTCGGAGACGCGGGAGACGGCGAGCAAGGGCTGCGCGCCGGTATCATCTACGGCCCGGAAACGGACGAGCCGGTTCAGAAACTCGACGCCTTCTGCCGGAACGTGCAGGAGGCTTTGGAGACACCGGCCCGAAGCGTGAGCGCCTCCGCCGGCTCTGCAGCGAGTGCGGCGCGGCGGTCGCCGACGAACGCGCAGAGGAACTGGTGACGCCGACTCCTCTCGCCTCCTCGATGTTGAAAGACGGCGCGTGGCTGTTGGGTAGTCTCCGCTCGGCCTTGATCGAAATCGGCATCCCGGAAAATCAAATCGCCACGCGCCCGGCTAACGCCGAGACGGACGCGCAGGCTCTGGCGAATGCGTGCGGCGAACGATTTCTCTTCGTGCTGCGCGACGGCGACTTCACGGCAACGCACGCGCGCCGCGCTCTCGACACTGAATCTGAGATTAACGCCTCGCACCTCGTCGTGATCGCGACGGGAAAAATTCAGGACGAAGCGCGCGCGCGGCTGCGTGAGCACTCGCGTCGCCGCGCGCGCGCGGGCAGCGAGGTGGAGGTGATGCTGGTCGAGAGCGTCGAGACGGCTGCCGCCGAACTTCGCCACGCCCTTGAGCGCGTCTCGCAGAGGGCGCTCACGCGTGAACTCTACGAACTCGATGCAAGCTTCGGCTTCAGCGCCGGTTACATGATCGCGATGCGCTTTCGCCTGATGCAAAAGACAGGCGCGCTCAAAGACCTCGCGGCGTCGGCGGCTGGCGCGATGGCCGGAAGCCTGCGGGAGATTTAGGTAACAGGTATTGGAGACTGGAGGCTTAAGTCTAAAGCTGGCGCATTGTTTTCCAGTCGTCCAGCCTCTGCGTTTTCATTGACAACCGAAAGCCTCGCAAGAGAATCTTAAAGAAGCGATCCTGGCGGAAGTCAGCGTCCAGCCTCCGAATTCTGAGTTTTAATTATGAAGAATCGCTCTTTATTTTTGATGTTGTTAGCGATGTCGGCACTGATGCCGTCGCTCGCCTTGCGCGCACAGACCCCGACGCCGACACCGACATTCACGCGCCCGCGCGTGGTCAATCCAGCCCAGACGCGCGGACAGCAAACGCAGCTGCCGTCTCCTTCGTCCGACGCATCGCCCGCACCCCCGACAGCAAAACCCACGCCTTTGCCTGCGCCGCAGACAGATGCGACGCCCGCGAAGTCACCCACAACTACGCTTGCATCCCCCACTCAGACGCAGACGCCCGTGACGGTTCCGACGCTGGCCCCGCCGCCGCAAACATACGTGCCCGTCGTCCCTTTGCAACCTGCGCGCACGCTCTCGGCCAGCAAGTTTCGCGCGTCCGTCGCAGAGGCGCAACGCTTGCTCAGGTCGCGCCTGACGCCGACCGCGATGACGCCGAACGTTTCTTTCGTGACCATCGCCGCGCTCGATCACGACTCATCGAAGATTCACCTGCTGACGGTGCTGAAGCAGACCTTCCTGACGCGCGGGGCGGAGACCGTCATGGCGACTTCGCAGGGCTTAAACGTCCGGCTGCAAATCGTCCGGCCAAATTACGTCAATACGGCGTTGGTCGTCTCGGACGTGGCGACGGGCCGGCAGTTGTGGCCGCTCGTCGTCGAGTACCCGATTGAGAAGGGCGGCGCATTTCGCGAGATGGCCTACTACACGGCGGCTCATCCGGCGCTGGTGTCGCCGGAACTGGTGAAAACCGGGCAGGCATACGTCCACACGATGCTCGATCTGGCGGCGCAACGTCTGAAGGGAAAGGGACAAACCATCTCGCCGGAGATCGTGGACATCGCCGAGCGCCTCTGCGTCGTCGAGCACGTAGACCACGACCGCTTCCGTCGTGAAGACCGCACGGCGCTCTACAGCGAAGTCTACGGGCTTTTCGCTCTCAACGAACTCGACACCTATCGCTACTCCGTCAGCTCAGCCGGTGCGGGCGGCATGGTACAGATGATTCCCTCGACCTACTTCATGCTCCGCCGCCTGCATCCCGGCGCGGGCCTCAACCCCGACTTCGTCGCGGGCATGCGTAACCACGGCAACGCGCTCGAAGCGATGCTGCTCCACATGCAGGACAACTGGAACGAACTCTCTCTCGACCTCGACGTGCAGGCCGCGATGGCGAATAAGCAGGCGATGAAGCCCGAACTCGTCGCCTCCGGCTACAACTCGAACTCGGCGAAGCTGCCCGGCTACATCCGTCGCGGCGGCGCAGACTGGCGCTACCTCATCCCGCGCGAGACGCAAATGTACTTGCAGATTTACAAATCAGTGGAAAGCCTGATGCCGTTTAAGGATCGCGCGGAGAAGAAGTAGGTCGTCCAGTTTTCCATCCCAACTTAATCCCCGAACTGCATACTGTCCGTGAGCGGCGCGCCGGGCGTGTCTTCGGCGTTCGTGCGGTCGGCGTACTGGAGTTTGTAGAGACGCCAGTAGAGGCCGCGCTGTGTGAGGAGTTCCTGGTGCGTACCCTGCTCGCGAATGTCGCCGTGGTGGAGGACGATGATGCGGTCGGCGCGCTGGACGGTGGAGAGGCGGTGCGCGATGACGAGCGAGGTGCGGTCGAGCATGACGCGTTCGATGGCCTGCTGGATGAGTTGCTCGGTCTCGGTATCAATCGAGCTGGTCGCCTCGTCGAGAATCAGGAGCGCCGGATCGAAAGCGAGGGCGCGTGCGAAGGAGATGAGTTGCTTTTGTCCCACTGACAATCCCGCGCCGCGCTCGCGCAGTTCGCTCTCGTACTTGTTCGGCAGGCGCTCGATGAAGCGGTCGGCGCGGACTTCGCGCGCGGCCCACTCGATGCGATCCGTCGTGATGTTTTCGCGCCCCAGGCGGATGTTGCCGTTGACAGTGCCGCTGAAGAGAAACACGTCCTGCAAGACGACGGCGAAATTCTCGCGCAGGGCGCGCAAGTCCCACTCGCGCACGTCCACGCCGTCGAGGAGTATCGAGCCGCGCTGCACGTCGTAGAAGCGCATCAGGAGGTTAGAGATTGTCGTCTTGCCGGAGCCTGTGTGGCCGACGAGCGCCACCGACTGGCCCGGCTCGACGATGAAAGACACGTCCTTCAAAACCCAGTCTTCATCCTTGTAAGCGAACCACACATCGCGGAATTCGATCTGCCCGCGCGCGCGCCCCGTCTTCTTAGGGTGCTCCGGCGTGGTGATGGCAATGGGCAGGTCGAGCGTTTTGAAGATGCGGTGCGAGGCGATGACCGCCGCCTGAAGGACGTTGTACTTGTCGGAGATGTCGCGGATCGGTTGGAAGAGTCGCTGTGTGTACTGGATGAAGGCGACGAGCGCGCCGATTGAAAGCACTTCGCGACCCGGCGTGTTCTGCATCACGCGCCAGCCGCCGTACCAGATGATGAGCGCGACGCCCGCCGCGCCGATCAGATCAACGAGCGGGAAGAACGCGCCCGACAGGTGCTCCTGCAAAAAGGCGTTGATGCGCGCGAGCTTGGTGCGAACGAGGTCGTAGCCGCGCCGCGCGTGCTTGCGAAACCACGTCGTCGCGGCGAAGAGGAGCGGCACGGTGACGAGCGCGACGAGCGTCAGACGCCAGTCCATCCAGAACATGATGGCGGCGATGGCGAAGACCGTGACCACATCGCCTAAACCTTCGATGACGCCCGACGTGAACAGTTCGTTCAGAGAGTCCACGTCCGAAGTCAGACGCGTCATCACGCGCCCGACCGGGTTGTGGTCGAAGTAGGCGACTTCCTGATGCTGTAGCTTCGTGTAAAGCTCGCTCCGCAGGTCGTACATGACGTGCTGGCCGACCGATTGCAGCAGCACGGTCTGAAGATATGAGACGACGAATTGCAGGAGCTTGACGCCGAGAAAGACGAGCGCGACGAGGCCGAGGCCGCGAACTCTATCGTCGTATGAGAGCCGCGCGAGAACTTCTTCGGACGGCTTGATGTACCAGTCAATCGCGTACTCAAAGAATTTCGGCTCGGCGACGTTCAGCGCGTTGACGACCAGCGTCAGCAAAAGCGCCGGCAGGATGAGATAGCTGTACGGCTTCAGGTAGCGCAGCAGACGCCGCGCGTTCGCCGGGTCATAACCTTTTCCCAGTGCTTCTTCTTCGTGATATTGCTTAACTGCTGTTGACATAAATTAAGTGATGGCTAATGAGTGGTAAGCCGCTTTTCTTATCACTCACCTCTAAACTTAGCTTGCCGCTAGTTCCTCCTCCAAAAGCTGGCGCTCGTACAGGTCGGCGTACTCGCCGCCGTGCGCGAGCAGTTCTTCGTGCGTGCCGCGTTCGACGATGCGCCCTTCTTCGAGGACACAGATGAGGTCGGCGTCGCGGACGGTCGAGACGCGGTGCGAGACGATGAGGCTTGTCCGCTCGCGCATCACGCCGCGCAGTTGCGCGAGGATTTTCTCTTCCGTGTAAGTGTCAACGGCGGAGAGCGCGTCGTCGAGAATCAGTATTCGGGGCTGGCGCATGATGGCGCGCGCAATCGCCGTGCGCTGCTTCTGCCCGCCGGAGAGCGTGATGCCGCGCTCGCCGACGATGGTGTCGAAGCCGGCGGGGAAGTCGCTTATGTCTTCGGAGAGTCCGGCGATCTCCGCCGCCCACTCCACATCAGCGCGCCCGGAACGCTCTACGCCGAAGGCGATGTTCTCGGCGAGCGTGTCGCTGAAGAGGAAAGTCTCCTGCGGCACGTAGCCGATTGACGCGCGCAACTGCGCGAGCGTGTAGTCGTGCACCGAGACGCCGTCAACGAAGACCGTGCCGGGCGGAGCTTCGATGAGGCGCGGGATGAGATTCATGAGCGTTGACTTGCCCGATCCGGTGCGCCCGACGAAGGCGACCGTCTGCCCCGCCTCGATGGTCAGGTTGATGTCTTTGAGGACGGGGCCGGCGAACTCGTTGTAGCCGAAAGTCAGGTTGCTAAACTCGATGCGCCCGCGAACCGGCGGCTGCTCGCGCGCGTCGTGCCGGTCGGCAATCGCCGGTTCGACGGCGAAGACGGAATTCATGCGTTTAAGGCTCGCCGTGCCGCGCTGGTACAGGTTGACGACGTAGCCGAGCGCGATGAGCGGCCAGATGAGTCGCGTCAGGTACAGGATGAACTCCACGACCTGCCCCGGCGTGATTCGCCCGGAGATGGCGAGGCGGCCACCGTACCAGATAATCAGCACGTAGCCCGTCCCGATGACGAATTGCAGCAGCGGGCGCATCACCGCAGAGATACGCACGAGCGCCAGGTTGCGTTCGGCGTACTGGCGATTTAGCCCGTTGAAAGCCTCGATCTCTGCGTCCTCCTGCGCGTAGGCGCGCACCACACGGACGCCGGAAAAATTCTCCTGCGCGCGTGCGGAAATCTGCGCGAAGAAGTCCTGTATCTTCTCGAAGCGCGTGTGCACCTGCTGGCCGAAGTATTTGACGGTCAGCGAGACGAGCGGCATGGTGACGAACAGCAGGAGCGTCAGTCGCACGCTGATCCGCAGCATCAGCGGCAGGATGATGACCACGACGAAGATGGTTTGCAGCGTGTACATAATCATCGGCCCGGCCAGTTGCCGCACCGCGCCGAGGTCGTTGGTCGCGCGCGCCATCAGGTCGCCCGTGCGCGTGGTTTGAAAGAAAGACAGCGGAAGCTTTTGGAGGTGCGCGTAGAAATCCTGCCGCAGATCGTACTCGACGTGGCGAGACATGCCGATGAGTATGCGCCGCTGCAAAAACAGGAAGACGCCGCTCAGGACGCTGACCCCAAGGATGGTCAAGGCGGAGCGCGAGAGCTTCCACCAGTTCACGTCGCCGCTGCTGAGATCGTCAATCGCGTGACGCACGAGTGACGGCACGATCAGCCCGATGGCGACCGAAGCCAGGATGCACAGGACGCCGAGAACTAGCGATTTTTTATAGGGCAGAAAATAGCGTGCGAATTTTTTCAAGTCGTCCATAACGGAAATTGACGCCCTGGCCGGCGCTCGCGTCTGTAGTCTTACGGAATATGTCGCGTCTATGATGCGTGATTTTTCTTCGCAAGCCAAACGCGCACGACGCGCCACGGCATATCGCGTCAGCACGTCGTCAACTTTCACGGACTTGCAAAGAAAAAGAGGCCGCAAAATGATGCGGCCTCTACGCGGCATTTCGAGATTGATGAATTGTTAGCCGGTGGGACTGACCGCCTCTTGTCTCTCAAACGTCGCGGTAGCGTCGGAGGTGACGGCGATGGCCGCGTCGCTCTCGACGGTTCCGTCCGGCGATTCGTCCGGCAGGTCGGAGGGGGTGCAGACGCGGTTGCGGCCCGTGCGTTTGGCTTGGTAGAGAGCGCGGTCGGCGGTCGTGACGAGGAGGTCGCGCGTGCTGGCGTGCTGCGGGAAGGCTGCGACACCGAGCGACGCCGTGATGTGCCCGACGCCGGGCAGTTCCGTCCGCTCGATGCGCGCGCGCAGGCGCTTGGCGACGATCAAAGCTCCTTCGAGTCCGGCCTGCGGCAGAATCACCGCGAACTCCTCGCCGCCGTAGCGAGCCGCCGTGTCAACACCGCGCAACTCCTCGCGCAGCGCGTCGGCGATAGTGCGGAGCGCCACGTCGCCCGCGTCGTGCCCGTATGTGTCGTTGACCCGCTTGAAGTGGTCAATGTCGAGCAGGACAAGCGAGACGGGCTGGTTCATGCGCGTCGCAAGGTGCAAGTCGCGTTCGAGTTGAAGCTCGAAGGAACGGCGGTTAAAGCAGCCTGTCAGGCCGTCGGTCAGTGCCTGTTGGCGCACCTCCTGGAAAAGCCGCGCGTGGTTGACGGCCACCGCTACTTGATCGGCCACCGTTCGCATCAACAGGATTTCGTTCTCCTGCCAGACGCGCGTCGGATCGTCCGAGCAGACCATCAGCACGCCCATCATGCGCTCGCGGTAGACGACGGGGACGGTGGCGACCGGGCGAGAGTCCTGCTTATCGGCCTTTCCGCTCCCGTCCTGCACGTAAGCTTTCATGTGCCCGCGCCGACGCGCGCTGTATGCGTCGAGGTCGCTGAGCAGTTCCGCGCGCCTCGACTCGTCCTCGTCGCCGTCGCGTAAGTAGCAGGTGGTCAGCGGCGGCTCGCCGTGCTCGACCGCGACGCTCAGGGCGGAGTGTTCCGCGCCGAGCGCTCGTCCCACTTCGTTGACCGTGGTTTGCAGCACGCTGGGCATGTCGAGCGAGCTACGGATGGAGGCGGCGATACGGTTGACGGCAATCTCGCGCACAGCCTGCTCCTGTAGAAAGCGCGCGAGCTTGGTCGTCACAGAGACCGTCAACTGGAGCGACGTGGTCTTCGGCATGCACGTGCTCACGGCTTTCGAGAAAGCAGGCGACTGGAACGATTGCTCAGCCGTCATGCGCGCCATCAGGTATTCAAGCGCCGAGTAGACGATGTCCGGCTCGAACGTCCAGATGACCTCGTCGCCGACCCCTTCGTCGCCGGCCTCCTCATGCTTACGCACGGACGCCAGCAGGGCGGAGAAACGCGCGTCGGCGATGACGACGAAACGCTCGTTGAAAGCGGCCTGCGGCACTTGCTTCAACAACACGAGTTCGCGTTCGTCCTGATCGGAAGATTCGCCGTGGTTGGAAGAAAGGTGCAGATCGTTCAGTGCGTCGTCCGACGAGACGAAGAAGAAAGCATGTCGCGCCGCACGCGCGACATCCCGCACGCGTGCCGTCTCGCGCAGAGAGCGTTGCGTCTCCGGCAACATGGCCTCAACCACCAGAGCCGCCAAATTGTTCTCCAACACAACGTCTTCAAAGTAGCGTTGAAGCTGCTCAATCGTCTGCCCGGCGCAACGCACAGATGTGAGTTGGCGCGGGTGCTGGGCCAGAAGAGCACTGTAGAGAGAAAGCATTGAAGTTGCAGCGGATGTGTGCGTAGTTCGGCAGTCTGGGAGACGTGTGCCACAGCTCAGGGAAGACCCGTGGCGGCAAACATATTTTTACACAAGCCAGCGGTGTTTGTCTATAAATCTCTCTGAGACTGCCAGCGACTGGAATTTCCTTGAAAAATGGGCGTTAGTTGGATTGCCGAACGAAGTCCGACGCGCGGCTTGAGGGCGATGGCTGAATTTCTCCATGCTTGACGTAAGTTGTTGTCGCGGTTGCGATAAGAGTGCCTGTCCGATCCACCGCCTCGACCGTAATGACGACGATGCGGCGACCCTCTCGGAGCACACGCGCGTGAGCCTTGACCTGCCCGCCCGCAACCGGGCGTAGGAAGTGTACGGTGAGATCAACCGTCAGCGTGCGCTGGCCCGGTTCGAGGAGGGTGTGGACGGCAAAGGCCGCCGCCGTGTCGAGCAGGGCGGCCAAGGCCCCGCCGTGCAGGATGCCTTCCATGCGCGTCAGTTCCTCGCGCGCGTCGAGGGAGAAGGTAGCCTCGCCGCGCTCCGCCGACTCGAACCGCATTCCCAGCAGGTGTGCGAAGGGGACGCGCGCGAAGGCTTCGCGCAGGCGCGCCATCTCCTCCGGGGTGAGTTCAGTTTTCATCAGGAGTCGAAGAGTCCTGTGCCTTCCAGCGGTTCGACGATGACCGCCGTGCCGTAGGCGAGTACTTCCGTGATGCCGCTGCCTAGTTCGGTCGCATCGTAGCGCGCGCCGATGATCGCGTTTGCGCCGAGTTCCGTGGCGTGCTGCACCATGATGTCGAAAGCGTCGCGGCGCGTCTGCTCGCAGAGGCGCGTCCAGGCGGTGATGTTGCCGCCGACCATCGAGTTAAAGATCGCGCCGATGTTGACGAAGAGGTTGCGCGAGCGGACGACGATGCCGCGCACGATACCGAGGTTCTGGCGGACGCGATAGCCCGGCAACTCGAAGGCGGTTGTGACCATCTGGTGCGAGACGGAGTAGCGCTGCGCGCTGACTTCGTAGGGAACACGCTTTTGCAGTGGGTCGTTGTTCATCTGTGGTGGACTCCTCGAAGGAAAAGAAATTCAGTCGCTGAAGAGGCTGGGCTGCGGGGAGTCGTCTTTGTCCTCGCCGCCGGCGAATTCTTCCGGCGTCCAGCGATAGACGCCGAGATCGCAGCGCCCGCGCGCGTCGAACGCGACGCCTTCGTCCTGAAGCATACGTTGTTGCTTGTCGGGCGGGAGCAGAACTCGTCCCGTCGAGCACGCACCCTGCGCGTTGATGACGCGGTGCCACGGGTCGCCCTCTTCCGCCGAGTGCATGACGTAGCCGACCGTGCGCGCCGTGTAGCCTTCGCCGAGAAGCTCCGCGAGTTGGCCGTAGGTCATCACTCTGCCCGCAGGGATGCGGCGCACGATTTCGTAAACGCGACCGCGATAATCGGGCGAGTCAACATTGGCCGGAGTTTTAGAAGCAGCTACGCGCGTGTCTTCGTCTAAGTTTTTGTTTCCCATCTCTTTTTGAATGTCTTGCCGTTGACTCGCCACCACTCGCGCCATTCCGCGATGGCGCGCTCGCGTTGCGCCTGCGAAGCCGCAGGCTGAAAGTTGAGTCAAGTGGCGGTCGCGTCGCGCAGGGACATCTCTGCAAGGAATCGCGTCCTCGTGTCGTCACTTGACAGCAACTCGATCAGTTCCGGGACGGAGTGCAGGGCCATACGCGCACGCGCGGCGACAAAATCCTTTCTGTTTAAAATGCCCAACGCATATTCCCTTCAGATGCTCTGAAGTTTGGCGACCGTGCGTTCGTTTTCCACGTTGCCTGTGTTCAAAACGGTCTTCGACTCCAACAGCAAGACGTGCGCCTCTTCTTCCGCGCAGGGCAAGTGCTCGACGCCTCTGGGGATAATGACGAACTCGCCTTCTTCCAGTTGGATGTCGCGATCCCGCAGTTTGATGACGATGCGGCCTTTGACGACGAGAAACAACTCGTCCTCCGTCTCGTGATGATGCCAGACGAACTCGCCTTTGAGCTTCACGAGTTTGACGTACGAGTCGTTAATCTCGCCCGCGATCTTCGGACTCCAATGGTCTTGAAAGAGTCTGAACTTGTCGGAGAGATTTACCTTCTCAATCGGCTTATCTTCAGTCATAGGCTCATTGCGAACGGGGGCGGTGCATGATCTTCTCAGGCATCTCGCGCGGCCTTTTCAGTTCAATCAAGCGTCCTCAGCACGGCGCGCGCCGGTGCGCCGTCGCCGCTCCCGGCGCTGATTTTGAGCGGCAGGCAGATCAATTCGTACATGCCCGCGCTTACTTCGCGCAAATCGAGTCCTTCGACGATCACGATGCCGTGCGAGAGCAGTAAGAGGTGTGTTTGAAAATCCGTCGAGCCGAATTTCTCCACCGACAGGTAATCAATGCCGACGAGGCGGACGCCGCGCTCCGCCTCTGGACAGCGCTGCCCACGATTCGACCTCGATACGAGGGTCGCCCGGATACGTCGGCGTCTCGCCGGGAGTGATGGCTACGCTGATGTCGTGGATACGCATGAAAAAGTGCGGAGTGATGAATGCGGAGTACGGACTGGAAAAACAAGCTGTCTTTTACCCCGTGCTTTGCATTTTGACTTTCGCACAGGGCATGGTACTGGCAGCTTCAAAACACTGTCAACGAAGCTTGACGGCCAGCATGGCGAGCTTCTTGCGGCGTCGCGCGGGTGTGCGTTAGCATCGGTGGAAGGAAACTCGCCGCGTGGCGTCGGCAGGGGAGCAGGTGAGGGAAGACATTCGCAACAACACAGCGCGGGAAGATTTGCCGCGCGTCGCCGCGTCGAGCTATCTCAACACCGCGCCGCTCATCTGGAGTTTCGCACGCGGTTCAAGGCGGCACGACGTGCGTTTGATGACCGACACGGCCCCGGCTCGCTGCGCTGACCTGCTCGGACGCGGGATGGTGGACGCCGCGCTCGTGCCGGTCATCGAATACCAGCGCCTGCCGGAAGTGTCGGTCGTGCCGGGCGTCTGCGTCGGCGCGCGGGGCGACGTGCAAAGCGTCGTGCTGGTCACGCGCGGGGCTGAGCTTAAAGAGATACGCACCGTCGCGCTCGACGTTTCTTCGCGCACGTCGGCGGCGCTGGTCGAAATCATCTTTCGCGAGTTCGTCGGGCACGCGCCGCGCTTCACGCCGTCCGAGCCGGATTTGGACAAGATGCTGGCGCAGAACGACGCGGCGCTCATTATCGGCGACCCGGCAATGACCTTCCGGCGCGAGGGCTTCAGCGTCTACGATCTGGCCGGACTCTGGCGCGAATTCACGGGGCTGGGATTCGTCTTCGCTATGTGGATGACGCGCGCGGCGGCAAATGAGACAATCAGCGCGGCGGATTTCGCCGGCGCACGCGACGAGGGGCTGGCGCACGTCGAGGAGATCGCGGCGGAGTACGAACGCGAACTGGGTCGCTCGCGCGGAGAGCTACTGGCGTACCTGCGCGAGAACGTCTGCTTCGAGTTGGACGAAGAGATGCGCGCCGGCCTAGAGCTTTATTACAGGCTCGCGCGCAAGCACGGAATCATCGAGTCCGTGCGCCCGTTAAAGATGCTCGGCGGATAGCAAATTTCGACAGGCAATCGTGCAAGCCGTATGAAGCTTGCGCTTCATGCAACTCCTTGCCAGACAGGAGCACAGGCATGACAGTTGCCATACACATCTCTGCTGATGGTGCTCTTCCGGGACGACGTGCAAAAGGCATTGGCGGGCAGGCTTTCCGGTAAGGTTTAAAATAACGGACTCGCAGATTGCGAATCAGGAGTACGGAAATCTGCAATTTGAAATTGACGGTTTAATTTTTGAATGAATACGAACACAGACATTCAGCCGATTCTCGACCGTGTGCTCTCCGGCGGACGGATGACCGTCGAGGAGTGCGCGACGCTGCTTGAATCGAACGACATCGCGCGTATCGGCGTCGCCGCCGACGAGGTGCGTAGGCGCAAGCACCCGTCGGGCGTCGTCACGTACATCATTGATCGCAACATCAACTACACGAACGTCTGCAACGTCGTCTGCACCTTCTGCGCCTTCTACCGGCGTCCCGGCAAACCGGACACATACGTCAGGACGCTCGAAGAGATTTACCGGAAGATTGACGAGACCATCGCGCTCGGCGGGACGGGCGTGCTGATGCAGGGGGGCTTGCACCCGGACTTCGGCATCGAGTGGTACGAAGACCTCCTGCGGACGCTTCATGCGAAGTACCCTGACTTTCAACTGCACTGCTTCTCTCCGCCGGAGATACACAACATCCATCTCATCTCCGGCCTCTCTTACGAAGAGATTCTGACGCGGCTGAAAGCGGCTGGACTTTATTCACTGCCGGGCGGCGGCGGCGAGATTCTCGACGACGAGGTACGCAGGCGCGTCTCGACGAAATGCACGACCGGCGAGTGGCTCGACGTGATGCGCGCGGTTCACAAAGTGGGCCTGCGCTCGACGGCGACGATGATGTTCGGCATCGGCGATACGGTCGTGCATCGCGTCCGCCACCTGCAACGCGTCCGCGATTTGCAGGACGAGACGGGCGGCTTCACGGCCTTCATCCCCTGGACGTTCCAGCGTGAGAACACCGCGCTCGGACGCCGTATCACAGAGGAGCCGACCGGCGTTGACTACCTGAAGATGCTGGCCGTCTCGCGCCTTTTCCTCGACAACATCGAGCACATACAGTCTTCGTGGCTAACGCAGGGGTTGAGACTGGGACAAGCGGTTTTGCGATTCGGCGCGGACGACATGGGATCAATTATGATCGAGGAGAACGTCGTTTCGGCGGCGGGCGCACACAATGAGGCCGACGAAAAGATGCTGCGCTACCTGATTCGTTCCGCCGGTTTTACTCCACAGCAGCGCGACATTCTCTATCGCCACGTCAATCGCGAAGAGTCGTCGAAGCAGGATGCGAGCGATTCGGCGAAGCTTCGCGAACTGAGCGTGGCCTTCGCGGATTGATGAATTGCCGTTGAAGCTTTATCTGCTCAAAGGCGAGTGAAACGGTTGAGAAGCATGCTTCTCAACCGTTTTCATGTTCGGTTCGACGTGGCAGCGCGACATCAAGCCGCGCGCGTGCCGTCGAATTTGAGGGGCGGCGCGAATGGAAATTTGACGTTGATGGTGCCGTCAATCCGTTGGTCGCGGATGTGGCCGGAGATGTTTGCTTCGTAGCCGCGACCCTGAAGTTCGAGCGAGACGACGGCGTCGAATCCGTCAGGATTTGCTTCGATGTCTCGGAGCGGCGCGTTGCCGAGCTTCGAGTTGATTCTGCCGGTCAATTCGTCGCCGTCGCGCTCGAAGACGAGCGTCGCGGGGTGCTTGCCGAACGGCGTCGAAATTTCCGACTTGCTGGATGCGTTCGCGATAGGTCTGGAGGTAGTCGTCGGGCAGGTCGTGCATCTTGAGTCGCACGAGCTGGTCAATGAGGCCCTCCTGTGTTTCGAGACGGATGGGAAAGATGCCGGTCAGGTAGGCCTTCGCGTCATTGAGTTCTTTCTCGGAAACGTCTTCGTCGCGGATACGGTCGAACTCGTGGAAGAACTCCGCGAGCGAAGCGCCTGTGACGGGCGTGCGGACTTCGGCGGTCGCTCGAAAACTGCCGGCGAAGCGGCGCGCGTCCAGAGAGGTGTACGCGCCGTAGGTGTAGCCCTTCTCTTCGCGCAGGTTCATAAACAATCGCGAGGAAGCATTCGCGCCGAGCACGGTATGCATCAGAAGCAAGGGGAAGTAGTCGGGGTGCTTGCGCGTGATGGCGAGGTTCGCGATGACGATGTTGGACTGCTCGGAGCCGGGGCGATCCACAAGATAAATGACGCGCTCGTCGCGCGTGGGCGGATTGGTAAAATGCGGCTCCGGCGCTTTGCCGCCCCGCCAGTCGCCGAAGAGGACGCCCGCGCGCTCAAGCACTTCGTCGCGCTTCACGTCGCCTGCGATGAAGAGCACGGCGTTATGGGGGACGAACAGCGAGCGATGAAAGCGTGACAGTTCCTCGCGCGTCATCGCCTCAAGCGACTCGTGCGTTGCGGAGACGACGGCGTAAGGGTGCTGGCCGAAGATGGCGCGTGAGAGAGTTTCGGCGGCGAGAAAGGAGGGCTGCGCGCGTTGCGCGATGAGGCTCTGCTGCGCGTTGACTTTTGCCAGCGTGAGTTCGTCTTCGGGGAATGATGGGCGCAACGCGACATCAGCGAGAAGTTCAAGCACCTCGCCGCCGTAGATCGAGAGCGCGGAGGCGGCGACGGTCGAGTAGTCGGAGCTGGCCCCCGCGTTGAGCGAAGCGCCGTAGCGCGCCACGGCCTCTGCAATCTGCCTGCTCGTGCGCGTCTCTGTGCCTTCGAGGAGCATGCCCGTCAGGACTTCAAACAGGCCGGGCAGCGCGGGCGGATCGAACGCGTCGCCCGTGCGCAGCGCGAGCCTGTAGCTGACGAGAGGCAGCCGCTCCTGCTCGATGACGACCACGCGCAGACCGTTCGCCAGCGTCGTCTCGAAGGGCGTCGGCAGATTCAGCGGCCTCTGTGCGAGCGGCGGCGGCGGCTCGCGGCGAAAAGCATCAGTTTGATTTTCCATGAGACACAAGCGTCAAAGGGTTGAGGGCCGCAGGGATGAGGGATGAAGTTAAAGCTTGGCTCATCCCTTTGCCTCATCTCTCGTCCCTGCGGCCCTCATCCTTTCATCGTCGGCGCATCCGTGGGTTGTAAAGGCTGTTCGGGATGCGTGGCTGTCGCGTCGCTGATGGGCGCGGGCGGCTCGGTCGGGGACGGAAGCCGCGCGGGCGGCGGGGACGGCACTTGAGGCGGAGGCGCGCCGGGTTGGGCCGGCTCGCTCGACGGCTGGGCGGCGGCGGGGGCGGGCGCTTCCTCTGTGCCGGACTGAGCGGGGACGACTTCCATGATCGAGTGATTCTCGGTGAGGAGATATTTTTTGACGGCCCGCTTGATTTCCTCCGGCGTGACTCGCAGGTAGCGTTCGAGTTCGGTGTTGAAGAGATTCGGGTCGCCGTCGTAGAGCGCGTACTCGGCGAGGCGCTTGGCGCGATACATTGTTGATTGCCGCCCGCGCGCCGAGTCGTTGAGGAGCGTGTTGCGTAGCTTCTCCATCTCCGCCGCAGTCGGCCCTTCTTCGGCGAGGCGCTTGATTTCGTCTTGAATGGTCGCACGAATCTCGACGGTCGGGTGGCCGGGCTTCGGAATCGCGAAGACGTAGAGCGAAGAGGGGCCGCGCCGCTCGCCGGTGCCGCCCTGAATGTCAACGACCGACTCCTCGCCCTTGACGAGCTTGAGATAGAGGCGCGAACTGTCGCCGTCGAGCAGAAGGTCGCCGGCGAGGTTCAACGGGTAGAAATCCTCCGTGCGGCGCGCGGGCGCTTTCCAGCCGAGCATGAGCGCGGGCAGTTGCGCGAAACGGTCGCGGTAAATCTCCTGCCGCGCGGCGACCTCTTCGGGTTCGGTCACGTCCGCAGGCGGCGGGACGGGCTGGCGCGGGATGCCCGCGAAATATTTTTCGACGCGCGCGCGCGCCTCATTCGAGTCGAAGTCGCCGACGATTGCCAGCACGGCGTTGTTGGGCGCGTAGTAGATGCGGAAGAACTCCCGCACATCTTCGATGGTCGCGTCGTCGAGGTCTTCCATCGAGCCGATGGTCGAGTGCGCGTTCGCGTGGTTCTTGTAGATGAGTTCGTCCAGACGCAGGAAGGCGTTCGAGTACGGGCGGTTGTCGTAGTTGAGCCGCTTTTCCTCCTTGACCGCCTCGCGCTGGTTATCGAGGTTCTCCTGCGTAACCTTCAAAGAGCGCATGCGGTCGCTCTCCAGCCACAACGCAAGCGGCAACTGGCTCGCGGGAAGAGTCTCGAAGTAGTTCGTGCGCTCGGTCGAGGTCGTGCCGTTCATTGTCCCGCCGTTGTTGAAGATGTACTGAAAATGCCCCGCCTTGGGCACGTTCTCCGAACCCTGAAACATCATGTGCTCGAAGAGGTGCGCAAAACCCGTGCGCCCCTCTTTCTCGTTGCGCGAGCCGACATCGTAATAAACCGCGACCGACACGACGGGCACCGAATGGTCTTCGCTGAGAATGACCCGCAGGCCGTTCTCCAGCGCGTACTGTTCAATGGGGACAGGCGGCAGCGTGAACGTTGATGACAAGAGAACCTCCAAAATGCGGAATGATAAGTGTTGAATAAGTGATGAAAGACAAAGGCGCTTCTATTTTAATTCATCACGCACCATTCATCATTTCCGCATTTCCTGTTATTCCGGTTTGCTGATCAGGCCGCGCAACTCTGCGCGCAGGCGCTCGATCTCGGAGAGCTTTTGCTCGACGCGCCCGAAGAGATCGGTCTGCGACTTGATGCCTTCGTCAATGAGAAAGGCGGCGGACTCGGCCCGCGTGCGAAAGACTCCGGCCTGAACGAGTTGTTCGAGCTTCTCCTGCGCCTCGTGCGAGAGCTTGACGGCGACGACGTAGTCGTCCTTCGCAGAGACGGCGCGCTCGATGGTGCGGCTGATGTCGCGACCGATGGACGAGAGCGATTCGGGGATGCGCGTCAGCGTGTCGCGCAGGGAAGACGAGAGGCGTTCGCGCTCGCCGTGGGTCTCGTCTCCCACATCGTCGTGCAGCATCAAATCGTCAATGGGTTCCGGTGGACTCACGTTCGGAGAGTCGCTGTGCGGGTCGTATGGGTTGCTCATGCTACGGTGTCTCCTTCGGCGTCTGAGGCCGTCGTCTCAAGCCGCGACGCGACGCGACAGGCGCGGCGGGCGGTGCGATAAATGTTTACGGAAACAATCTGGAAGCATTCTACGGATGCGCCGAAACGAGCGTCAAGCGCGCCCGCCATTCGCATCCCGGCGACGCGCGACCGTAGGACTTCCGACCAGTTAGCCTTGATGCAGGAGTTCATCGCCGTCATGCTCTGTTGTTGGGGAGCGTTAGCAATTTCGGCGGACAGGTGGATTGACGCAAACGTGCAGGGGAAGCAGGGTGAGTCTCAGCGAAAGCTGGTCTCACCCTGATTACTATTTGCGCTCCCGACAGTCACCGTCGCGCAACCTTGCCGCTCTCCGGCTCATCCATTACACTACATCAGCCTGCCTCTCAGGCGGTTAAGACGGCACGCCACGCTCGCGCGCAACCGAGGCGAAGCGGCCTGTCCGGGGAAATGCACTTAACGAGGTTTCGCTCCGTGAAAATGAGATTTTCTACCGCGCTCGCGACGCTTTTGCTGCTCGCGCTCCTGCTTCCCGTTTTCGTTTTCGCACAACAGAATCCGCCGCCGCCCGCACGGCGCGGTGAGGTTGATCGCGGCACTACGTCCAGCCCGACGGGGCCTGCGGGCCGCACGCGCCGGCCCAGGCTCGACGCCACCGAAGGCGTAGAGGGAGACGTGGCCGAGGCCCTGACCGTGATTCAGGAATCTTACGTTGACGGCAGCAAGCTCGACTACAACAACGTCTTCAAGTCTTCGATCATAGGGATGCTGCGCTCGCTCGACCCGCACTCGAACTACTACGATGCGAAGGAATTCGAGGAGCAGCGAGCCGACTGGCGCTCGGAATATTACGGCATCGGCGCGACCATCGGCGACCGCAAGATGGGCGACAGCGCAAACACCTACATCCTCTCGACCTTCGAGAGCACGCCGGCCTATCGTGCCGGCCTGCGCTTCGGCGACCGCATCGTCGAGATTAACGGCCAGGCCGTGCAGGGTAAGCCTTCAAGCGAGGTGCGCGACCACCTGCGCGGGCCGCGCGGGACGACTGTCAAAGTGACGGTCGAGCGCGCCACTAACGGAAATCGCGAGACGGTCGAGATCACGCGCGACGCCGTCGCACAGCCGACCGTGCCGGACGCATACATGATCCGTCCCGGCGTCGGTTACGTTGACATGACGCGCGGCTTCAACTACACGACAGCCGACGAGTTCATCTCGGCGCTCGACGACCTGCGCTCGCGCGGCGCGGCTTCCTACGTCGTTGACCTGCGCGGCAACGGCGGCGGCATTCTCGATCAGGCGGTGCGCGTGGCCGAGCGGTTCCTGCAAAGCGGCCAGCCCATCCTGACTCAGAAGGGTCGCGGCACGCGCGGAGCCGAGCGCGAATACAAGTCGGAGAACCGCAACCCTGACAACTCGCCGCTCGTCGTGCTCGTCAATCGCGGCACGGCCTCGGCCTCGGAGATCGTCGCCGGCGCGCTACAGGATCACGACCGCGCGCTCATCGTCGGCGAAACCAGCTTCGGCAAGGGACTCGTCCAGAGCATCATGCCGCTCGACTACGGCACCGCTCTGACCCTGACGACCTCGAAGTACTACACGCCTTCAGGCCGTCTGATCCAGCGCGACTACTCGAACACAGGATTCTACGATTACATCTACCGGGGCGGCATCGGCTCGCAGGACGACTCGAAGGCGACAGCCGGGCCGGCGCAGCCGAAAGGCCCCGCGAGCCACACAGACACGGGCCGCACGATTTACGGCGGCGGCGGCATCACGCCCGACGAGCCGACCAAATCGCGTATGCTCGCGCCGCCGCAGGTGCGGCTGATTGACCCGATCTTCTTCTTCGCGCGCGAACTCGTCAACGGACGCGTCGCCGGCTTCGACGATTACAAGATTCAGCGGCAGGCCGACTTCAACCACAACCTCGTGCCGGACGACTACCCCGTCAACGAACGCGTCTTCAAGGCCTTCAAAAACTTCGTCGTGGCTAAGGGCGACGCCTTCAAGATGACGGAGGCGCAACTCGACCGCCAGCGTGACTTCATCGTCCGCCAGTTGCGCTACGACCTCGCGACGGCGGCCTACGGCTCCGTCAAAGCTACGCAGGTGCTCATCGCCGACGACCCGCAGGTCGCCAAGGGCATCGAGGTCTTGCCGCGTGCGCGCGAACTCGCCACGGCAGCCATGCGCGGTCGCAACCCTCCGCAGAGGTCTTTCGAGTAGACACAAACTCAGTCTTAACTTCAAAGGGTCGCTTCCTTTTGGGAAGCGACCCTTTGTGTTTTGGCTCTCAACTCCCGTCGTGGCCGGAGGCAGGCGTCCTTGCGCTGCCGGCCTGCCGGTCGGGGGCGGCCTCCCTGGGGACGACGACGCAACTCGCCCGCCGAGCGCGTGAGGCCGTTTGCTCGCGTGCGCCATGCTCGACTTCGGGCGGGAGTGAGGTCGGCGAGCCGGGTGGCGCGGAACGCTTGCGGACGAAGTGGCGCGTGCGCCCCAAGGCGCGCACCCTTCCGGGAGACGTTAGAAACTTTCGCTCGCTCCGGTCAGGTTTGATAAGCCATCCCGCGCACCTCGCTCCTGCGCCAGACCGTCAGCAGCGCTCCCATCCAGAGGAACCCCACGAGGTGAAAACCGCTGCTGATGAGGTAGAGGCCGAGCGGCCTCGACTCGAATAAGACCGCGTCCAGATTGGTCGTGAGCACGAAGCCGAGCCAGAGCCAGAACCCTGTCTTCATCCCTTCGGGGACGCTCTCCGCGCCGACGTACCTGACGAAGTGCGCCAGCACGTAGGCGATGAGCAGGGAATTCAGCAGCGCCACAGCAATCTCTTTCCCCGCTCCGGCGGCCTGCACGGCTGCCAGTTGCTCCGGCGTCCAACGCATCAACTCGATAAAACGGCTGGCGAAAAGCAGCGGCGAATACCACAACGCGCCCAGCACCCAGTAGCCGAGCGCCGCGACGACGACCGCCGTGTATTTGATTTTCATTTTGATGCTCCTTCAAATTCTGGGCGGACGAGTCTCCGCCATGACGACAAACGGGCGAGGTGTCGTTGAAGCAAATCGCGGCGAGGGGATGGCGACTTCCTGATTGTTAATTGTGGGCGCCGCTCATCGTGATGAGCGAGATGGTCGCGCCGGT
>JAIVJG010000075.1 GCA_020200155.1 Acidobacteriota bacterium
CGTCCTGACGCTCAGGCGCTCTGGCCTCTTGCGTACCGAACGCTTCACGATGAAAGAGAGTTCCTACACGCTGCGCGTGCCGCTCGAAGAGGCTCTGACGCCGAACGTCTACGTGCAGGTTGACCTCGTCGGCGCGTCGCAGAGGACGGACGACGAGGGCAACACGCTCGCGAAACTGCCGAAGCGCCCGGCGTATGCTTCGGGCGAAATCAATCTGGAGATTCCGCCCGCCGCCCGCCGCCTGAGCGTCACGGCACGCCCGCGCGACACTGTGCTTGAGCCGGGCGCGGAGACGATGGTTGATGTCGAAGTGAAAGACGCGCAGGGCCGCAGCGTACAGGGCACGGACACGGCGGTCGTCGTCGTTGACGAATCCGTGCTCGCGCTCACGAACTACAAACTCGCAGACCCGTTGAGCATCTTCTACGAACAACGCGACGAGGACGTGAATGATTATCACTTGCGCGAGAAAGTAAAGCTGGCGAATCCAGAGGAAGTTGAACGCCTGGAGCATAGTGTGGGCGGCGGTGGGCCAGGTGGCGGCGGCGGGAAAGTTGACGCGATGCAAATTCAAAACTTGCCGGCCCGCGAACGCGGTTATCTCAGCCTCGGCAAACTTCCGTCCGGCGTGATGGTCACGATGAACGCTTCAATGTCTGAAACGGTTAACGTGACGGGTGCCGAAGATGATTCACCGATTGACCTGCGACAGAACTTCAACGCGCTCGCCGTCTTCGCCGCGTCGCTGCCGACGGACGCGAACGGGCACGCACAGGTGAAAATCAAATTGCCCGACAACCTGACCCGCTATCACGTGGTGGCGATCACAGTCTCCGGCGGCAAACTCGCGGGCACGGGAGAGGCCGTCATCACCGCGCGCAGGCCTCTCATGGTGCGCCCGTCGGCCCCGCGCTTTCTCAACTTCGGCGACGCGGCGGAACTCCCCGTCGTCCTGCAAAACCAGACCGACCGGGCGATGAGCGTTAACGTCGCCGTGCGCGCCACGAACGCAGACCTGACGGCGGGCGCGGGCCGGCGCGTCAACGAGCCCGTCCGTGCGCCCGCTGATGCCGTCAAGACCTTCGGCGGTCTCGAAGTCACGACCGCCTCAACCCAGCTACAGGAACTCACCGACGCCGTCATCTACCTCGTACACTATCCTTACGAATGCAGCGAGCAAATCTCCTCGCGCGTCCTCGCCCTCGCGGCCTTGAAGGACGTGCTGACCGCCTTCAACACGAAAGACCTGCCCTCGCCCGCCGCGATGCGCGACTCTGTCAGCGCAGACCTCAAGCGACTGCAAGGTCTGCAAAATGAAGACGGCGGCTTCGGCTTCTGGCGTCGTGGAGAACGCTCCAATTCTTACGTCTCCGTCCACGTCGCGCACGCGCTCGTCCGCGCGCAAAGCAAAGACTTCGCCGTGCCCGAAGAGATGTTGAAGAAGTCGCAAGGCTATTTGCGCGAAATCGAGTCTAAGATTCCGCACGAGTACAGCGTGGAATCGAGGCGCGCGATACAGGCTTACGCGCTCTACGTCCGCGCTCTCTTGAAAGATCGCGACGCAGCGCGTGCGCGCAAGATCATCGCGGACGCGGGCGGGGTCGAACACCTCTCGCTCGAATCGCTCGGTTGGCTGCTGCCCGTCCTGTCGGGTGACGCAGCCTCCACAACGCAGGTCGCGGCCATCCGCCGCCATCTCAACAACCGCGTCACGGAGACGGCGGGCGCGGCGCACTTCGCAGACGCTTACAGCGACGGCGCATACACCATCCTCTACTCCGACCGACGCGCCGACGGCGTCCTGCTCGACGCTCTCATCGGCGACCAGCCGCAGAGCGACCTGATCCCGAAACTCGTGCGCGGGCTGCTCGGTCATCGCACGCGCGGGCGCTGGGAGAACACGCAGGAGAACGTCTTCATACTGCTCGCGCTCGACCGCTACTTCAACGCCTACGAAAAGACGACGCCCGATTTCGTCGCGCGCGTCTGGCTCGGCGAAGGCTTCGCCGGTGAACAAACATTCAAGGGGCGTTCAGTTGACCGCCAGCAACTCAACCTCCCTATGTCCGCGCTCGTCGAGCGCACCGCGACGGCTCCGGCCAATCTGACCATCGGCAAGACGGGCGCGGGACGCCTCTACTTCCGCGTCGGCACGCAGTACGCGCCCTCGAACCTGAAACTCGCCGCCGCCGATTACGGCTTCAAAGTCGCGCGCAAGTATGAGGCGATTGACGACCCTGCGGACGTGCGGCGCGACCCCGAAGGCACATGGCACATCAAGGCCGGCGCTCGCGTGCGCGTGCGGCTCACGATGTCGAACCCTGCGCGGCGTTATCACGTCGCGCTCGTTGATCCGCTCCCCGCCGGACTCGAAACTCTCAACCCGGAACTCGCCACGACCGAAAGAGTGCCCGACGAATCAAAAGAGGCGGGCGTCGCTCGCGGCTTCTCGGATTTCTACTGGTACTGGCGCGGCACTTGGTACGAGCACCAGAACCTGCGCGACGAACGCGCCGAGGCTTTCACGTCGCTGCTCTGGGAAGGCGTGCACGAGTACAGCTACTTCGCACGCGCGACGACGCCGGGGCTGTTCATCGTCCCGCCGACGAAGGCCGAAGAGATGTATGCCCCCGAAACCTTCGGGCGCGCTCAGAGCGACCGCGTGCGCGTGGAATAGATGAGCGCCGTGAGCGACACAGACACTGCCGGGGAGATCGGACACAGCATCCGTTGCGCGTGAAGAGAGCGCGCGAGCCTGCGACGACGAGTGCACGCCTTGCCGGGGCGTCAGCCCGTGAGGTTTGCCGCCACATCATTTCTAAACACCATCGCGCGCGATAAACTGCCGGAGCCATTCGCCGATTTCGTCGCGCACACGGCGAAAGATTGCCACGCGCGTTTCATGGTCGCCGACGGAGGCCGGCGGCGGGTCGTCGAAGCTCTGATGGATGCGCGTGGCACTGCCGTTGAAGACCGGGCAGTTCTCTCGGGCGTTGTCGCAAACTGTGATGACGTAATCAAAATCCCGCCCGGCGAATTCATCAACCGACTTGGAGCGTTGGCCTGAGATGTCAATGCCGATCTCCCGCATCACCTCGATGGCTTCATCGCGCACCTGACCCGGCTGTGTCCCTGCGCTCTCCACCTCGAATCGCTGGCCGCCTTCGTGCCGCAGGATTCCCTCGGCCATCTGGCTGCGCGCGGAGTTGCCGGTGCAGAGAATAAGCACGCGTCTCTTATCGCTCATCGCTATCTTTCTCCATCGCGGTTGTTGAATGAGGCAGAACTACCGCCCCCGCGTCTTCCGGCAGCGCCGGCACAAGCCAGCGGAAAAGCGCCGTGGCCGCTCCCGCGCCTGCAAGTTGCGCGAAGATGAATCCGGGCACGTCAACCGGGCGAATACCTGCAAAGGTATCGCTCGCGGAGCGCGCCAGCGTGACCGCAGGGTTGGCAAAGGAGGTCGAGGCCGTGAACCAGTAGGCGGCTGTGATATAGGCGGCGACGGCAAACGGCACCGCCGTCGAACGCAGTCGCGCGCAGCCCCAGATCACCGACAGCAAACCAAAGGGGGCCGAAGGTCAGGATCAGCGCGACGAGTGCCGCGCCAGTCGCGATGGTGTTGGCGAGTAGCGCGATGGCCGTATTGCCGGCGGCCAATCGCTCGCCCATAATTCCTGACCCGACCACCGCCGCCAGCAGCAACGAAGTCCCGACCGCTTCGGCAGTAACTCGCCGCGCCAGATTCATCTGCTTTCGCACTTCGCCGCCTGCTCCGCGCAACTCACGCCCGATTGGCAGGCGACTGCCGTCTCGTCCGTAGCGTAGTAGCTTGGCAAGTTGTCCTTGTGAACCACAAAGACCTCCCACTCGTTGCCGTCCGGGTCTGTCACCCAAGACTTGTCCTGTAGCGCGTAGCCGCAGACGATCTGCATCTCCTCGCGCGTTTGGAGACCGGCTGCGACCCACCGCTCGCGCATGACCAGCACGTCCTCCGTCGTAGCGACCTGAATACCCATGTGAAAGAGCGCCCCGCTGTCTGTGAACGGCCTCTCGTTGAGCGTCAGATTGAGCGGCGGGTCTTGCACGTCAAACTTCGCATACTTGGGTCGAGCTTTGCTGGGTTCCATGCCGAGCATCTTCTTGTAGAACTCGACACTGCGCTCGACGTTGCGCACGTTTATAGCAAAGTGCGCCTTCAACGTGTTGACGACCTTAGCTTCTGCTTCTTTCATGTTATTCTCCCCAACTCACCAGAGGATAGCTCTTCATCAACGCAGACGAATTTACCGGGTGATGTTGAACTTCGCGGCCTGGCTGTCGCAGCATGGAGCTTGCCCGACCGGAGGCTGTGCGCTCTCGCAACCGCACGCCGGGGATGATATTTGCACGGTGCTTGCTTGCGCCACCGTGTTCGGGGCGCAGCACGCGGAGGCCCCGGCGTTATCAACTTCCGGCAGGTTGTCTTCAAGCACAACGAAGACTTCCCACTCGTTGCCGTCCGGGTCGCGCACCCACGCTTTGTCCTGCGTGGCGTAGCAGCAGTCGGTCTGCATCTCGTCGCGAGTGATGAGGCCAGCCTCGCTCCACCTCTGGCGCACGGCGAGCACATCCGTCGTCGAAGAGACCTGAATCCCCAGATGCGAGAGCGCGCCCCGCTCATCAAAGGGCGCTTCGTTCAGAGTCAGGTTGAGCGGAGGGTTCTCCACGTCGAACTTGGCGTATCCAGCCCGCACCTTCGACGGCTCCAGCCCCAGCATTCGCCGGTAAAATTCCAGGCTTTTTTCCACGCTGTGCACGTTAAGCGCCAAATGGGCTTTCAACGCCTGCACCTCATTTACTGTCAAAGTTTCTTTCTCCATTTTACATATCTCCTTCTCCATCCTAAGATCATATTCGCTTTGACGAATACAGATGGAGCATATGCTTGTGCAATACATATGTCAAGGCATATTTAAGAAATATTGGAATATTTTTTAGGAGGCGAAGGGCACGCGGATGAGATGCGTCATAGATGACATGAAAAAGTCGGACTGGGAACAGGTGCGTCGCATCTATCTGGAAGGCATTGCGACCGGCCACGCCACGTTTGAGACCGAGGCTCCGACGTGGGAGAAGTGGGACGCGGGGCATCTGCCGTGCGGACGGCTGGTCGCGCGCTCCGGCGAACGCATCAAGGGTTGGGCGGCGCTGTCGGGCGTCTCTGAGCGGTGCGTGTATGCGGGCGTGGCCGAAGTCAGCGTCTACGTCGGGACTGAATACAGGGGAGAAGGGATTGGCCGCGGATTGCTCGAAGCATTGATTGTTTCATCAGAACTGAGCGGCATCTGGACTCTCCAGGCTGGCATCTTTCCAGAGAACACGGCGAGCATTCGGCTGCACGAGTTGTGCGGCTTTCGAGAGGTCGGTAGGCGCGAGCGGATCGGCAAGATGAACGGCGTCTGGCGTGATACAGTAGTACTGGAGCGTCGAAGTCTGATCGCGGGAGCGGATTAAAGATGGCATCTCAAGCTTTCGACATGGAAATATTCTTCAAAGCACTGGCGGATCGCACGCGCCTGCGCCTGCTCAACCTGATGAGAGAGGACGAGGTCTGCGTCTGCTTCTTCGTGGAGGTTCTGAAAACTAACCAGCCGAAGATTTCTCGTCACCTGGCGTACCTGCGTAAAGCCGGAATCGTAGCCGCAAGGCGTGAGGGCAAGTGGATGCACTACCGGATTGTTACGCCCTCACACCCTCACGCGGAGCGCGTGATGAAAGAAGTGATGACGTGGCTTAGTGAAGACCGTGAGACACAACGCGACCGTGAGCGCCTTATTAAAGTATGTTGCTCGCCGCAGCCACCGCTTCAGATTCAAGGCGCTCCGCGCCCGGCGAGTTTATCAACGTAAAGGCGCAAGACAACTCGACTGTCGCGGGAAGCCACCACCTCATGCAGCGCGTTCGAACGTAAACGCATCAGGGGATGATCCAATCGCCTGCGGTTTCGCGCTCTGCTTTGGTCTCGCCCGGCAGCCTGACAATGTAGCTTCCCTTCGAGGCGAATCGTTGGCCGGGGCCAAGGCTCAGGTGTGGGAAGATGCCTGGGTTCGGGCTACCCTCCATTTCGTGCTCGACGCTCTCGATGAAATATTCGCGGGAGAAGTTTTCCACGAGCCGCGTCAGAGAGTGTTCGGCCACGTAGAGCGCGAAATAGGTGTTGATCTGTATCCGCTCGTAAGAAAAATCCGACTGACCAAGCCAGAGCACGAGCACTGAAGGTCGCTCCTCTTTAATGAGACTCTTCCAGAAGGCGGGCGTCAGTTCCCGGTTGTTCTCGATCACCCGGTCGCGCAGGCGCGTCGCGCCGTCGCCTCTGAGAGCATGCCGTAACGCGCGGGCGGGCGCGAGTCCGGTCACCGCGTCTCGATACACCTGAACGATGCGCGTCGCGCGGGCGGCTCCCGTTTCGTCGCGCAGGCGCTGTGCGAGGGCTTCCGCTTCGACGATCAAACCCTTCGAGAAGTAGAGCGAGTAGTCGCCCGTCGGCGAAACCACCGGCAGGTCTGTGTGCGGGAACAGGCAGGGCACAGCCTCCCGCTCGCAGAAATCATGCACAGGCTGCCACGAACCCGCGCCGATGCCGCTCAAGAGCGCGAACACCGGCTGCTCTCGATAATATCTCTGAAGTTGGCCGGGCCACGTCGCGGGCGGGCCTTTCAGTTCCCACACGTGTAGCACCCACTCACGGTAAGCGCCGTAGAAATCCTCTTTGTACAGGGGCGAGACGCCGGGGCGCTGCAACATGCGCGCGGTGTCGGCATTCTTCCAGCGGAAGTAGGCGTCCATCACGTCGAGCATCGCACGGCGTTCTTCGGGACTAACGCCCTGCGTGACGACGGTGGCGAAATGAATTCTGGACTTGTCCACACCGGGCGCGGGCGCGGCGGACAGGGTCTTGAGATAAGCGACGAGATCGCGCACGTCGCCGTCGCTCAACTCGTAGCGCGGCATCAACGGGTCAAGCTCACGACCCGAAGGGTCTTTCCCTTCGCGCAGCGCGGCGGCGAGCGTTTCGTCCGTGTAGGCGGGGCGCACGCGCGGGTCGCGGACGCGTGCGCGAAAGCGCGTCGGCTGTGCTTCCTGATACAACTTTCTGAAGAGGTCTGCGCGCCGCAATTCCCTCTCATGTGAAAGCGCACGCCACGAGATGGGCGGCACGTAGGCCGCGCCCTCGCTTGAACCGAACCCGCTCCGGCGATGGCAGCTCGCGCAATTGAACTGCGTCCCTTCCAACTTGATGTCGCCCTGCACGGTGGCCCGCACGGGCTGGCCGGACGGCAGGATTCCCTCTCGGTAGATGCGCTCGCCGGATTCCACGTCTGACCCGGCGCGTGCGGACTGTGCCGTGGACGAGACCACGAAAGCGCGCGTTGCCGGGATCAGGATGAGGAAGAGAAAGACGAGCGCACGCGTCGGCGAGAGTCGTCGGGAAAAGTGTGTGTGTTTTGTTGTTGGAGATGAAGTCATCGTGCGATCAGGCGGCGACACTCGGCAACTAACTCCGTCGCGCTCATCAGGCCGTCGAGCCGCAGCCAGTTTTCTCCGGGCGAGGCGCGCAGGAATGTGATCGGCTCGTGCCGCATTTTGTTGCCGCGATAGGCGTCGAAAGCTCTTTGCACGGCGACGATGTCGTCCAGCTTGCCTGTCAGGAAGAGCCAACGGCCTTTGGCCTTGAACTTCCGCGCGTATTCTTGCAGGCGCTCAGGCGTGTCCTGCTCCGGGTCAATCGAGATCGAGATGAGCCGAATCTTCTCAAGCTCAGGCCCGAACTTGTTTTGCGCCGCCGCGAGCGTGCCCGTCATCACGGGGCAGATGGTCGGGCAGGTGGTGAAGATGAATTGCAGAAGGACTGGGCCGTCGTAGCCGAGCGCCGATGACAGAGGGACGCGCGTGCCGTTCATGTCCAGGAGCGTCACGTCGGGCGGCGTGTAAGACGAGACCGTGCGCGTGTAATGCGGACGGGCGGTCTCGCGCGCGTGCTGCTCGTGGCCCTGATGTGCGCCGGGCTGCTGTGCGCGAACTTCGCTCGCGCCCCAGAGAGCCAGCAGCGCCGACGCCAGCGCGCACAGGCGGAACGCGAACCAAGACGCACGCACGCGGCTGCCGTCGTCGGTCTTCTCTTTCTTCAACTGTGCGTCCCGCCTGTTCTCACGCCTGCGCGTCATGCGAATCACTGTCTCCGCCGTCGAACGGCTCTAGTGGATCGAGAGCACCGCCACGTCGTGGTGCAGAGGGTCGAACTGGTAGAACCTGAGACGGCGGGACGGCTCGTAGTTGTAGAGGATTTGCACTTTTTGCAGAGCCGCCTTGTAAGGCTCGCGGTTCGCCGCCGGCACGACCACGCCGAGATCGCCCGAAGGTTGTTTGTTCGGGACGTTCATCCACCAGTAGTCGCGCCCGAAGGTGAACCAGCAGCCGGAGCCGCCGACCTTGACCGACGACTTGAACTGATTCTCCCACCCGCGCGCGCCGCCGAAGTCCACGTTCTGGTAGCCGTGGTCGAAGTAGTCGCCGTTGTAGAGCGTTACCTTGAGCGTGGTGCCGCGAAATTTCCACTTGGGAAAGTCAATCCTGACGGAGTCGGCGACGTTGTCGCTGCGGTCGGCGAACTCTGCGTAGATAGTGTTGTTGACGTAGAGCAGCGTCAGGTCTGCGTCCCTGTCAACTTCGACCTTGTACTTCCCCGCGCGCGGCAGGCGTGTGCGGTCGCGCCAGTCGTTAAAAGAGTTCTGCGCTTCCTGTATGCCGGCGGCGACGCGCTTGTAGTCGCCCGCGCGTGCGGCCTCGCGTGCGTCGCGCAGTGCGCGCCACATCTGCTTTTCGGGCGACAGTTCGCCGATCATCTCGATGGCTTTGAGCTTGGCGTCTTCGTTTTGTCGCGGGTCGTTGCCGAACACGGACTGCTCCCACCCGACCAATGTTTTGTCCACGCCGTTGACGCTGGCCTTTTTGTTCGCGTTCTCCGAGACCTGTACGCGCGGCGGGTGCATTCGCCAGCCCCACGTGTAGGTCAGGTTGTAATACTTGCCCGGAGCCATCTTGATCTTGAAGACGGTGCGCGTGCCGTTCTCCATCGGGAAGAAGGTCTGATCCATCGCGACGTTGGGGAGCGGCGGCTTGGGCCTGGTGAGCGCCGGGTCGTCGAAGTACATGACGAAGGGCGAGAAGTCGTCCTCGCCGCGATTGAGCACGTCCACCGTGTAAGTGATCGTCCACGGCGCGTCGAGAACTTCGCTCGGATCAATGAAGGCCGTGTCCGATTCGATGTGGCTGTCGTACCAGACCTGATGCACGGCGACGTTGCCGCCGATGACGTTCTTCCCCGTGTCGTCGTAAACCGGCTCCACCTTCCTGACCTTCAGCGGCCCCATGTAGTGCAACAGCGGCAGCCCGCTGTAGAGGCGGTCGGGGATGGGATTGCCTTCCAGTATGTCTATGCCGGATTGAATCGTCCTGCGTAGAGACTCGACCTCGACCTCTTCTTTCTGCGGCTTCGCCGAGAGGCGCGTGGCCTTCTCGAAGATGGTGCGGAGGTCGTCGGTCGGCGAGGTCGGGTTGATCTGGGAGACGACGGGGTCGCCGTCGTGCAAGTTGTATGGATTCGTCGGCGTCGAAGGCAGCGTGTTCGGCATCTCTTTGCCGGAGCCGTCGAAGGCGTTGCTGTAGATTGTTGGCAGGAAGTTCGTTCCCGGCGGCACGGCGAAGGGGTCGAACTTCGGTCTGGGGAAGATGCTCAGGCCGGTCACAACTTTTGTCGTATCGCCTTCAATCGTCATGGTTGACGCGGGGGGGCACGGCTGCGGGTACGGGTGGCCGGTCTTCTTCCTGACCGCACACATATTCGCCGCCTCCGGCGGATTGGGGTTACGCAGACTTTGAAGACGCGCCTTCTTATCATCGGGCTGCGGCGTTTCCTGCGCGAGCAGCGGCGCTGGAGGCAAGGCCAGCAACAACGCGGCGGCCAGCAGCAGCGCCGGTCGAGCGAGACGGCAAAAAGCGTTCATGTCAATCCTCCGTAAAGTTTCGGCCCTCGCACAAGTGGCGCGGCGCGACGGACGGCGCTACGAAGCGCCGCCGGAATTTTTCGGGCGGGAACTATTCGCCGGCCCAAACGTCGGCCCGCGCCGGATGGACGGCCCCGCAGCCACCGCGCGCGGCGTGACCCACGAGAGACGTTTGACGATCCACTCCGGCTCAGTCTTGGCCGGCACGGACGCCCACAGGCCGACACGCTCGTTGCCGTAGCGGACGAGACCGCGAGAGCAGTCGCGCGCGGGAGCCGCCGCCGCGCCGTGCTTGTGCCCGTCGTGCGCGAAGAGCCTGCCGCGCACCAGCTCGATGGCGTCGGGCTTCCCCGTCAGGAAGAGCCAGCCGGGGCCGACGCCCTGACGTTCGGCAAACGCGGCGAGAACGCGCGGCGTGTCGTGTTCCGGCTCGATTGAAATCGAGTAGAAGAACACGTCGCGCCCCATCCGCTCGCCGAGCAGACGCTGCACGCGGACGAGATTCGCCGTCACCGGATAAGCGTCGTCGCCACGGACGGACATGCAGTTGACGAGCACGGTCTTGCCGCGCAGCAGGTCGTTGTAGAAGAGCGCCTGCCGCCCCTCGTGCGTCTGCACGACGACGTTCGGGAAGTAATCCGCGTAAGGCCCGTTGTGCGGGCGGACGCAGTCGCAGGATGAATCATGCGCGTGCGGCTCGTGGGCTGTTGCGCCGAGTGCGACGGAGGGTAACGCAGCCGCGCCCGCCGCCAGTTGCGCCAGCACTTTTCTTCTGTTCGTCATTGACGTGTGTCCTCTCTTTCTCATTTTTTCTCTGGCGGTTTCGAGCCGGTCGAAATTGCCGCGCCGGGCGGACGCTGTTCCAGCGAAGGCGGGCGTGTGTCGGTCGCGGGTCGCGGGCCTGTGAAGCCCTGTCCCGGCGGCACGATGTCCCAGCGAATCATCATCGAGTGGTCTTCGTGCACGACGTTGTGGCAGTGCATCACGTACTTGCCGAGAAAATCCTTCCAGCGCATGAAGACCTTGATCTCGTCGCCGGGGAGAATCGTCGCCACGTCGCGGCGCGGGCCGCCCATGAAGACTTTGAGCGGCGGCTCTTTGACGCCGAACGCATGCACCAGAACTCTGTTCTTGTCCTCGATGTCGGTCTGCGGGTACGGCTTGCCGTTGATTTCCAGAATGATGAACTCTGTGAAGTGGCTGTGGATGGGGTGCGCCCAGTCGTTGCCGGCATTGCGGAACGTCCAGATTTCGGCGCTTCCCTGCTCGATGCCTGCGTCAATGCGGTTCGGGTCGAAGACGTTGCCGTTGATCGTCCACAGTCCGCCGTCGTAGTCGAAGTCCCACGTCCTTTCAAACTTCACTTCGCTCAGGTCAACGGGCGGGAGCGGGCGGAAGAAATCGGGGACGCGGCTGTTGTCGGGGGCGGTTGAGGGAATCACGTCGAAGCGCAGGATGGCGTCGCCGGGGTCGAGCAGGCGACCCGTAGGGCCTTTGCCGTTCGTCTGTTCGAGACGGTTGATGAGCATCACGGAATCGCCGACCTTGTAGTCCGAGAAGTCTATGACGATGTCCACGCGCTGCGCGACGCTCAGGTAGATGCTCTCGGCGCGGACTGGTTCGGGCTGGAAGTTTCCGTCGCCGGTGATGATGAGGAAAGGCTTGCCCGTCGAGAGGAAGAGTTGATAGAAGCGCGACGGGCCGCCGTTGAGAACGCGGAAGCGATACTTGCGCCGCTCGACCTTGAAGTGGGGGCGAATCTTCCGGTTGATCGTCACCTGATCGCCGAGCCAGCCGTCCGTGTTGAAGGGATTGAAGACCACCTGCCCGCGCTCGTCAAACAGCACGTCGTGTATCAGCAGCGGCACGTCATACTTGCCGCTCGGCAGACGCCACGCCGCCGGGTTCGGGTCGTTCTCGTCGCCCGAATCGTGTTCGTCGAAGAGCAGGTAGAAGCCCGCGAGTCCCGCGTAGACGTTGGAGGCGGTGAAATCCAGACGATGGTCGTGATACCAGAGCGTCGTCAGCTTTTCGCGCGAATCGCCGCCCGAAGGGAAGTTGGCGTAGTGGTGATCCCAGAACTCGCCGGAGTCAATCCAGTCCTGCGGGTTGCCGTCGGATTCGGACGCGGAGTGGAAATTGTGCAGGTGGCTCGTCGTCGAGGGGAGCGCCCACGTGACGAGGCTCTGCCCGACGGGCGGCAGAGCGTTGTGGCGTCGCACAAGCACCGGCTCGCCGTAGCGCGCGTGGTAGGTAGGGCCGGGCGTCGTGCCGTCGAAGCCCCACGACCAGCTTCCCTTGTCGTAGGGCGCGTGCGGGTGGTACTGCCACTGGAATTCCGTCTCGCGAACTTCATAAAACTTCTTCGGCAGAAACTCTTCGTAGCGTTGATGGCTGCGCGGGTCGGGCGGCGGGTCGAGCTTCGCCACGGGCTGTTTGACTGGCGGGACGAAAAGTTCAGCCGCGAACGGCTCGGCTTTCGGACTCGGCGTGGTCGCGAGCGGGTCTGGAAAGCCGTCCGGCGGGCAGAGGTATTTCAGCAAATCCTGATCCTGCGCCGGCGCACTCTTCGAGGCGAGGACGCCCGCCCCGCCGGCGAGACCGAGCTTGAGAACGTCTCTTCTTTTCATCATTCTTCTCCTGCCTGTTCAGCAGACTCGAATTACAGACTTGAATTGTTGGACGTGCGGCGATGCGGTTCTCGTCCGTGAAGCGATAGCTGACAGTTGTTGATGAGCAGCGCAGCCGCGCGATCTGAATTTCACTCACCCGAACCGCAGAGGTCGCGGTTCGCAGGGCCGTTGACGACGTGTCCGAAACGGTCGAAGCGCGAGCCGTGGCAAGGACAATCCCAACTCTTCTCCGTCGAATTCCAGGAGACGACGCAGCCGAGGTGCGTGCAGACGGCCTGACGCTCGTGCAGCACGCCCCGCT
>JAIVJG010000305.1 GCA_020200155.1 Acidobacteriota bacterium
TCGAACTCTGGCTCGTGCCGCCCGGCTCGCCGCTCCCGAAGCCGACGCCCACCGTCCGACCCGCGCGGCGCAAGAGACGTTGAGGCGTGCGTCTCGCCGCGCCTGCCCTTCGGCTCCGGTTCATGTATAATGCTTTCCGTCCCCAACACAATTTTAACGCACAGTTTCAGGAGCCAGCACAAGATGAAAATATTGATAATCCTTGCGCTCCTGCTGTCCCTGCCCGTCGCAGGCATGGCACAGCAGTCGCAGCGCAAGCTACTTCCTTACGACTACACCGTTGACGATCTGCCGAACGGCCTGCGCCTCGTCACCGTTCCGACCGATTACCCGAACCTCGTCGCGCTCTACATCGTCGTCTCGACGGGTTCGCGCAACGAGATCGAGGAGGGCAAGAGCGGCTACGCCCACCTCTTCGAGCACCTGATGTTTCGCGGCAGCAAGAATTTCTCCGCCGAACAGCGCGACGAGATTCTCAAGCGCGCGGGCGCATCGTCGAATGCTTACACGTCCGACGACCGCACGGTCTATCACGAAGTCTTCTCGAAGGAAGACCTCGACAAGGTGTTGGAACTGGAAGGCGACCGCTTCCAGCGCCTGAGCTACCCGGAAGGCAAGTACAAGACGGAGACGCAGGCTGTGCTCGGCGAGTACAACAAGAACAGCGCCAACCCCGTCTCCAAGCTCTTCGAGAAGTTGCGCGAGACGGCCTTCACGCGCCACACCTACCGGCACACCACGATGGGCTTCATCAAAGACATCAAGGACATGCAGAACCAGTACCAGTACAGCCTTGATTTCTACAAACGTTACTACCGCCCCGAATACGCGACCATCGTCGTCGTCGGCGACGTGACGCGCGCACGGGCGCTCGATCTGGTGAAGAAGAATTTCGGAAACTGGGAGCGCGGCAACTACGTCCCCGACATCCCTTCAGAGCCGGCGCAGGACGCGCCGCGCACCGCGCACGTTGATTGGCCCACGCCGACGCTGCCCTACCTGGCCGTCGCGTTCCGCGCCCCGGCCTTCTCCGAAGTGCAAAAGGACAAGGCGGCGCTCGATCTTTTGACGCCCATCGCCTTCGGCGAGAATTCGGAACTCTATCAGCGCCTCGTGCTCAAGGAGCAGAAGGTTGACCGACTCTTCGGCGGAGCCGACGACCAGAAAGACCCTGAGCTTTTCACCATCCTCGCGCGTGTCAAAGACCCGAAGGACTTGAACTACGTGCGCGACGAGATTCTCAAGACCTTCGCGCGCTACACCAAAGAGGCCGTGCCGCAGGACAAGCTCGACCAGACGCGCTCGCGCCTGCGCTATGGCTTCGCGGTCGGACTCGACAGCTCCGAGGCGATAGCCTCGGCGCTCGCGTCCTATATCTCCCTGACGCGCACGCCCGAATCGCTCAACAAGGTCTTCGCGATTTACCAGAGCATCACGCCGGAAGACATACGCGCGGCGGCGGCCAAATATTTCAACGAGAACAGCCGCACCATCGTCACGCTGACGACCAGCGCCGGCGGCAACAAGGAGGCGGGCAAATAATGAAAAGAATACTGACCGCCATCGCACTGACAATTCTTCTGACGACGCAGGCGCTCTTTGCCGCGCCGCGCTCGATTGGTAACACAAAGACCATGCGCCGTAGTCCCATCGCCAGCGTACTTCTGCCGAACCGTTCACCCCTCGTCACCTTCCGCATCCTCTTGATGACGGGTTCCGCCATGGACCCGAACGGCAAAGAAGGCGTCGCGTCTCTGACGGCCTCTTTGATCGCCGAAGGCGGCACGCGGCAGTTGAGCTACGAGCAACTGCTCGAAGCGATGTACCCGATGGCGACCTCCTTCGGCTGGCAGGTGGACAAGGAGATGTCTGTCTTCACGGGCACGACGCACGTGGACAATCTCGAAAAGTACTACGACCTCGTCAGGCAGATGCTCCTCGACCCAGGCTTCCGCGAGGTAGACTTCAAGCGCATGAAGGAAGATGCCATCAACTATCTCAAGGTGAATCTGCGCCAGAGCAACGATGAGGAGTTGGGCAAGGAACAGCTCTACAACACGATTTACGCGGGGACACCCTACGG
>JAIVJG010000076.1 GCA_020200155.1 Acidobacteriota bacterium
CGCCGCGCTCTCGGACGAACTCGGCATTGACAACCTGATTTACCGCGAGCCGGACGACGCGGTCTGGAACGACGCGTGGAAGGTGACGGAGAAGCTGCTCGTCCTGATGCGCGGCGAGGTGAAAAGCCACGGCGCGAAATTTCTGGTCGTGACGTTGAGCAACGCGGCTCAAGTCCACCCGAACCCATCGTTGCGGCGCGAGTTCCTGAAGCGCGTCGGCGCGAACGATCTGTTCTATCCCGACCTCCGCATCAAAGCGTTGGGCGACCGAGAGGGCTTCGACGTTCTCAACCTCGCGCCCGCTTTACAGAGCTACGCCGAGCAAAATAAAGTTTTCATCCACGGCTTCGGCGCGAACACTGGAAACGGCCATTGGAACGAACTGGGCCACGCGCTCGCGGGCGAACTCATCACGCAAAAACTCTGCGAAGGCGCGGCGAATTAGATTGAGAAAGGAGTCGAAGCATGTACTTAACGACGAGGCATCGAAAGTTAACGGCGCTTTTGGCGTGCGCCGCGCTTGTATGTGTCGCCGCCGGCAAACTGAACGCCAGCAGCGGCGGCAGGATTTCAACTTCAAGCGATGAGGTTGGCGCGGCGCGGGGCGCGGACGATGCGGCGAGAGCGACGGTGCGGGTGCGCTACACGGTTGACGCGGGCCGCAGCAAGTTCATTGTGCGTGCGTTCGCAGGAGGCGCGCTGTGGTTCAAGGGTCACGACCACTTCGTCGCGGCGAAGGATTTCGAGGGCGAGGCGGAACTGACACCCGACTCAGTCAGTCCCGCCTCGCTCCAAATGCGCGTCCGCGCCGCCTCGCTCGAAGAGACGCGCGACGTATTCACCCCGCAGCAGAAGCAGATCATCAACAAAGAGCTGCGCGAGATAGTGCTGGAGCCGGACAAGTACCCGGAAATCACTTTCAAGAGCAAGGACGTGAGCGGCAAACTTGAGGCGGGCGTCTACAAGGTCAGGATCGGCGGCGACCTCACGCTCCACGGCGTGACACGCCGCGTCGTGATTCCCGCGCAGGTGACTTTGGACGGGCGCGGCCTACGCGCGCGTGGCGAGTTCGAGATCGAGCGCGGTGACTTTAACATCAAGGCGACTTCCGCCTTTCACGGCACCGTGCGCGTCAGGGACAAACTGAAGGTCATCTTCGACATTCTGGCGCACCAGATTTAGACCGCCTTCTTCAAAAATAAATTGCTCGCGACGTGTGCAAACACGCCCTCTGTGGTCGTCGTCAGCGCCACCGTGCCGATCAACTCCCATCCATCGTCGCCGGCCCCTCTGAGATAGTCCCACACCAGCGGGCACGAGGCCATCGCCTCGCTCGTATCCGCCATCGGAAGCGTGCCCTGCCACTGTCCGTTGACGAACACGATGCGGCTGTTTTGCATCTGGCAGACGAGATACGCGTATCTGTCGTCCATCTTACTCTTCCTTACCTGAGGCCGCGCGAGTCGCTTTCACTCCGCCGCCGCCGCGAGCACTTCCGCGCGCAGCTTATCGCCGAGCGACGTGCGCCACACGGTTTCGAGTTCGTTGATGTCCTGCGCGATGCACTCTGTGCCGTTCGCGCTGACGAGCAGGCGCGTGCCGCCCGTGCTGCCGATGATTTGCAGCGGGCAGTTCGCCTCAGCCGCCAGTTCTTCGATGCGTGTGCGCGCAGACTCTTCAAAGCTGACGATGATGCGCGAGGGCGTCTCGCTGAAGAGGTGCGCGACGGAAGAGAGCGCGCCGCGCAGTTCAACGCTTGCGCCGATGCCCCTGCGACCGAGCGAAGAGAAGCAACTCTCCGCGAGCGCGACGGCGAGTCCGCCGTCCGAGCAGTCGTGCGCCGATTGCAGCAAACCCGCTTCGGCGGCGCGCAGGACGACCGACTGCACGGCACGCTCACGCTCAAGGTCGAGGCGCGGGACGCGCCCGCCCGCTTTCGTCATCTCCGCGAACGTGCGCCCCTCGATAGTCCCCTCATACTCGCTGGCCGAAAGGTCTTCGCCCGTCTCACCTACCAGAGCGACGACGTGCCCCTCTCGTTTGAAGCCGTGCTGGACGATGCGCCGCACGTCTTCGATGAGTCCGACCATGCCGATGACGGGCGTCGGATGAATGCCGCGCCCCTCCGTCTCGTTGTAGAAGGAGACGTTGCCGCTAATCACCGGCGTCTCGAACGCGCGGCACGCCTCGCTCATGCCGTCAATCACCTCGGAGAAAGCCCACATCACTTCGGGACGTTCGGGCGAGGCGAAGTTCAGGCAGTTCGTGACGGCGAGCGGACGAGCGCCGACGCAGACGACGTTGCGCGCCGCCTCCGCGACGACGAGCCTCGCGCCCTCGCGCGGGTTGACGGCGCAGTAACGACCGTTGCCGTCGAGGCACATCGCCAGCGCGCGGCGCGTCTCCTTGACGCGCACCACCGCCGCGTCCGCGCCCGGCAAGACCGCCGTGTTCGTCCGCACCATGTGGTCGTACTGCCTGTAGACCCATTCCTTCGACGCGATGTTGGGCGCGGCGACGAGGCGGCGCAAAGTGTCGTTATAGTTTTGCAGGGACTCAGCAGAAGACTCGTCGAAGACGGGAGCCGTCGGCGGCGCGGGCGAAACGAGGTCGAGACCGCCGCCGACAGCGACTCTCTCATCATCCACGCCGCCGCCTTCGCGTCCCGGCTTCATCGAACGCTCGTAGAGCGGCGCTTCGTCGGTCAGGAACCTGCTCGGAATCTCCGCCAGTCTCTCGCCGTGGTGCTTGACGACGACGTTGCCGCTGTCCGTCACGCGCCCGATCACGACCGCGTCCAAATCCCACTTGCCGAAGATGTCAACGAGTTGGCGCTCGCGCCCCCTGTGCGCGACGATCAGCATGCGCTCCTGCGATTCGGAGAGCATGATCTCGTAGGCCGTCATATTCTGTTCGCGCTGCGGAACGAGGGTCAGGTCGAGTTCGATACCGTTGCCCGCCCGCGCCGCCATCTCGCATGAGGACGAGGTCAGTCCCGCCGCGCCCATGTCCTGTATGCCTGCGACCGCACCGCTACGCATCGCTTCGAGGCACGCTTCGAGCAGAAGCTTTTCCAAAAACGGGTCGCCCACCTGCACGGTCGGGCGTTTCTCCAGCGCCTCATCGTCAAATTCGGCGGAGGCCATCGTCGCGCCGTGGATGCCGTCCCTGCCGGTCTTCGCGCCGACGTACAGCACAGGATTGCCGACGCCCGACGCCTTGCCGAAAAAGATTTGATCGCGGCGGACGAGTCCCAGAGCGAAGGCGTTGACGAGCGGGTTCAACGCGTAGGCGTCGTCGAAAGCGACCTCGCCGCCGACGGTCGCCACGCCGAAGGCGTTGCCGTAATGCGCGATTCCGGCGACGACTCCGGCGAGCAGAGCGCGGTTGCGACGCCCGTGCTCCGTGTGTTCGAGCGTGCCGAAGCGCAGGGAATTCATCGCCGCGATGGGACGCGCGCCCATCGTGAAGATGTCGCGCAGGATGCCGCCGACGCCTGTGGCCGCGCCCTGAAAAGGCTCTATGAAAGAGGGGTGGTTGTGCGATTCGACCTTGAAGGCCGCGCACCACCCGTCGCCTATGTCCACCACGCCCGCGTTCTCGCCCGGCGGCACGCACGGGTTCGACTTATCAAATCATCACTTCTTGTCGTCGTAGCACCACCACTCGGAAGCGTCAATCGCCTTCCGCAACTCGATGGGCTTGATGCGCCCCGTGTGCTTGAAGAAGAGGTCTCCCTTGCGCCCGAAGAGGAAGGTGGCGGGAAGCTCGCCGTGCCACTGGCTATCAACCAGAGCAATGGCCGCATCCTGGTCTGTGGCGTTCAGGAGATAAGCGGGCGCGTGCGTGGCGCGCATCGTTTGCAGGAATTTGGGGACGCCCGCGCCAGCCTCCGACACGTCGTCGAGCGAGATGGTGATGAACTGAAACTCCTTGTCGTCCTTGAACTCATTCGTGACACGAACGAGGTCGGGGAATTCATCGCGGCATGGCTCGCACCACGTTGCCCAGAAGTTGACGAGCAAGCGGTGGCCGCTCGCGGTATTGGCGTCGAGCAGAGCTTTGAGGCCAGCTTCGTTAATCTCGCGCACGACGGGCTTTTCGGGAAGCGGCTGCGCCGACTTGCTGGCCGGCTTGTGTGCCGGTGTGCGTCTCCCCGCACGTCTCTTTTGCGCGAAGGCGGAAGCGGCGCGTCCTCGCACAGGCGTGGACAATTCGCCGCCCACGACGAGCGTGAGGGCGGCACACATTGCAAGCGTGAGAGCCAGAATTTTCCTCATGCTGGCATCAAGAGGCGCGTTTGATCGAGCAGCCGAAGGCACGCGCCTCCGTCTTGACGACGGGCTGGCCCGCAAGCGTCAGGTCAATCGCCTCGCGCAGATCGCTTGAGGTGATCGAATCGCCGGAGCGCGAATTGTCTATGCGCCCGCGATAGACGAGTTTGCCGTCCGGGTTGAGAAGGAACGCTTCGGGCGTGACCTGCGCGCCGAGCCGGTCTGCGATCTTGTTGCCGCCGTCCCGGAGAATCGTGAACGTCAGTCCTTTCTCGGCGGCGTGCTGCTTGATGTCCTGTGCGGTCTCGGTCACGTTCGCGTTGATGCCGACGACGCTCATGCCCCGCGCACTGTAATCACGCGCGAGCTTTTCCATGCGCTCGTTGTAGGCGTTCGAGACCGGGCAGCGCGTCGAGATGAAGATCAGCACCGTGCCCTTCTGCCCTTTGAGCGACGCAAGCGTGCGCTCTTTGCCTTCGGCGTCCGGCAGTTTGAAATCGTTAACCGTCGCGCCGACGTTCGTGCCGAACGCTTTCTCTTCGCCGCTCCCGCCCGCCTTCGACGCGGGAGAGACGAACGCGCCGCCGAACAGCGCGAGCAGTAGCAGCGTGCATGTGTAGAGCTTTTTCATGGGAAACAATCACACTCCTTCCAACAAATTTGTCGCGGCGGGAAGAGCCAACAGACTAGCAGAAACAATTCAAACTTCAAGGCCGTGGCTGGAAGTTTGACACGCTCTCTAGACCTCGTCCGCGTCCACGGGCTTTCGTCTCTTCCCTTGAACTTCAGGCTTCGGACTTTGGACTCTTTCGAGCGTGAAGCGCCAGAGCATACGATTCTCGTGCGTGTCGAAGCGGTGCTCGGCGGCGGCCACGCGCCAGAAGCCCGCGTGCTGCCATCGCCCGACGCCGAGCTTGTTGAAGAGCGGCACGGCGTGGCCGCTTTCGATAGCCGCGAGCAGCGCGCGATTGCCGGGGCTGAGGTGCTGGTCGCCGTGCCGCCCGTCGCCCGTGTAACAGATGGTGTTTCCGTCCGCCGACGCCGCGTCCGGGTAACAGGGATTGATGCGCCCGAAATCCGTCAGCAGCGAGACGAGCCGCCCCCCTCTTTGATAGACGCCGTTGCGGATACGATGCGTGCGATTGACTTCAGCCCACGTGAGAATTTCGTTGGGGTGCTCCGCCGCCACCTCGCCGGACTCCAACCCGCTCGCCGCGCACACGTCCTCATAACGGCCCGATTCGTCCCGCCCAGTCTGAAATTTTCGCACGCCCTGCCTCACCCGCGCTTTGACTGCACTGCACCGATGATAATGAGCACGACGCCTGCGACGAGGCCGGCGGGGACGAGCAGGATTGACAGCACCAGCAGCAGATGAATGAGGCCGCCGCCGATGCCAGCGACGAGGCCGACCATCCAGAGCAGAAGCATGACGCCGACCAGCCCGAAGGTGCCGACGAGGACGATCAAACCGGCCTTGAGCATGAAAGTTACCTCTCCTGTGTATTCAAGCGAGCGCGGCCAGTGTGTTTGCCAGCGAGCGGAAGATGCCGCGCCCGTCCGAGGAGCCGAGCAGGTCTTCGCAGGCGCGTTCCGGGTGCGGCATCAGTCCGAGCACGTTGCGCTGGCGCGAGCAGATGCCCGCTATTGCCGCGCGCGAGCCGTTCGGGTTGGCTTCGTCCTTCTGCTCGCCGCCCGCGTCCGTGTAGCGAAAGATGATGCGATCTTCGCGTTGGAGTTCTTCGAGCGTCGCGTCGTCGCAGAAGTAGTTGCCCTCGGCGTGCGCGATGGGGAGGTAGAGTACCTCGCCCGAATTGAGCGCGGTCGTGAACGGCGTCTCGGTGGTCTCGACGCGGACGTGTACGTGGCGGCAGATGAAATGCAGTTCGCGGTTGCGAATCAAAGCGCCGGGCAGCAAGCCCGCCTCACAGAGAATTTGAAAGCCGTTGCAGATACCTAAGACGAGGCCGCCCTCGTCGGCGAACTCCCTGACCGCGCCCATCACGGGCGAGAATCGCGCGAGCGCGCCGGCCCTCAGGTAGTCGCCGTAAGAGAAGCCGCCGGGAATGATGAGCGCGTCATAGCCGGAGAGGTCTGTGTCGCGGTGCCAGATGAAATCCACGGGCTGGCCGACGTGCTTCGAGATGACGTGGTACGCGTCGTGGTCGCAGTTCGAGCCGGGGAAGATGATGACGCCGAATTTCACTTATTCGATCTCCACTCGGTAGTCTTCGATGACCGGGTTCGAGAGCACGCCTTTCGCCATCCGTTCGGCGGCCTCGCGTGCGCCGTCGGCGTCGAGCGAGTTGTCGAGCGCGATCTCGAAATACTTGCCCTGCCGCACGTCGCTGATGCCTGCGAAGCCTAGGAGTTCGACCGAGTGCTGGATGGCCTTGCCTTGCGGGTCGAGCACGCCCGGCTTGAGTGTGACGTAGACTTTTGCTTTCACGAGTTCTCCAGAAGAGTTCAAAGTTCAGGGTTCAAAGTTAATGAAGATGCTGCTGACATTCAAGCCGGGGTGAAACGTCCTCGGCTTTGAACTTTGAACTTAATCAAACACGCGCGCGAAAATCGCGTCCACGTTGCGGAGGTAGCGTTCGAGCGCGAACGTCGCTTCAACTTGTTCGCGCGAAAGATGCGCGGCGATGTCCGTGTCGGCGATGACGCGGGCGCGGAAGTCTCCGCCCTCCGTCCAGGTCTTCATCGCGTTGCGCTGCACCCACTCGTAAGCGGTCTCGCGCGAGACGCCGGCTTGCGTGAGGGCGAGCAGCAGTTGGCCGCTGAAGACGAGGCCGCGCGTCAGTTGTAGATTCTCAAGCATCCTCTCAGGGTAGACGACGAGGCCGTCAATCAACGAAGTCGCCTTCGCCAGCATGTAGTCGAGCGCGATGGACGAGTCCGGCAGGACGACGCGCTCGGCGGACGAGTGTGAGATGTCGCGCTCGTGCCAGAGCGCAACGGATTCGAGTCCGGCCAAGGCGTTCCCGCGCACGACGCGCGCCATGCCGCAGATGCGTTCCGAGAGAATCGGGTTGCGCTTGTGCGGCATCGCAGAGGAACCCTTCTGCCCCTTCCTGAATCTCTCTTCCGCCTCGCGTACCTCTGTGCGTTGCCAGTGGCGTACCTGCAAGGCGAACTTGTCGAGCGACGACGCGACGATGGCCGCCGTCGTCAGATACTCGGCGTGCGCGTCGCGCTGGACGACCTGCGTGGAGATCGGCGCGGCTCGCAGGGACAGTCGTTCGCAGACTCTCTCTTCCACGATTGGGTCGAGGTGCGCGAACGTGCCGACCGCGCCGCTGATCTTTCCCACCGCCACCGCCTCGCGCGCACGCTCAAGCCTCACGCGGTTGCGGCGCATCTCGTCGTACCAGAGCGCGAAGACGAGGCCGAACGATGTCGGCTCGGCGTGGACGCCGTGCGTGCGCCCGATCTGCGGCGTGGCACGAAACTCGAAGGCGCGGCGCTTCAAGACTTCCAGCAGCGCATCCACTTTTTGCAGGAGCAGCCCGCAGGCGTCGCGCAAAAGCAGCGCGAGCGCCGTGTCCACCACGTCCGAAGAGGTCAGCCCGTAATGGACGAAGCGCGCCGACTCGCCGATTGATTCCGCGAGCGCGGTCGTAAACGCGATCACGTCGTGGTCTGTCGTCTTCTCGATCTCGTTGATGCGCTCGACGCTGAAACTCGCGCGGCCTTTAATCTCTTCAAGAGCCTCGCGCGGAATCGTCCCCATCTCGGCGTGGACTTCGCAGACCGCGACCTCCACGTCCACCCACTTCTGAAACTTGTTCCGCTCCGACCAGAGCGCGCCCATTTCGGGCAGTGTGTATCTTGGAATCATAATCGTGACAGGTAACAGGTGACAGGAAAGAACAGGTTTTATCTTGTCACCTGTCACTGCTTTAGTGCATCCGACGTGACCGAGTAGCCCGCGAGGAGCCAGCGGCCTTCGCGTTCGAGGAGCGTGAATCTTTCCATCGCCGTGCCGCGCTCGAACGTGGTCTGGTAGGCGATTTGAAGCGCGTGGCCTGAAAATTCGCCGCCCGCGTTTTGCTGCTCCGTGCCTGAATGGAAGGCGCGGCTTTTGACCGCGCCCAGACGCTCGCGGACGCGTTCGAGCATCTTTCGGTTCTCTTCGGCGCTGACCTGCGCTCGCCACTCGTCCGACGCCTCCGCATAGACCTTCTCGTCGCGGGCAGCCGCGAGGTCGTCCGTCACGCGGTCAATCGTCGCCTGCGCTTCGGGCGAGACGGGGCGGCGCTCGTCCACGGCGCAGCCGTGAAGGGCAAAAGTAAAAAGGCAAAAGGCAAAAGTGAAGACGGCCTTTCTTTCTTTTGCCTTTTGCCTTTTTACCTTTGCCCTCATTCTCATAGCTCGATCCACGGCGTCGGCTCTTTGTGATGCGAGAGTGTGATTTGTGCCGTCGTCCGGAAGAGGTCGCCGCGCTCTTGGAGCGCCATCTCCGCCGTCAGTTTGGCGACGTGCGGATTGTTGGCGCGTTGCGAGAGATGCGCGAGGACGATGTGCTCGGCGCAGCCGTCGAAGTCGTCGCGCAGCCACGTCGCGACATCTTCGTTCGAGAGGTGGCCGGTGCGCGAAAGTATTCGCTGCTTCAACTCCCACGGGTACACCTCGCACGCCTTGAGCATGTCGCGGCAGTGGTTCGACTCGATGACGATGGCGGCGCACCCGCGCAGGCGCTCGGCGACGAGCGTCGTGACGTGGCCGAAGTCCATCAGCGTCGCGACGCGCACGCCGTCGTGCGTGGCCGTGAAGCCGAAGTTGTCGGCGGCGTCGTGCGGGACTGTGAAGGGATGAAAGTCAATCTCGCCGATGCGGAAATCGCGACTCGAAGAAATCTCCTCGACGCGGTCGCGCAGGGATTCGGCGCGCTTGCGCGGCTCGTCGGAAGACGGCTTGCCCGCGCGCTCGCGGATGTAAGCCTCGCGCGTTTCGCCGGAGATGTAGACGGGGCACAGGAGGCTCTTGATAAGCACGCGCAGGCCGCCCGCGTGGTCGCCGTGCTCATGCGTGATGATGACGCCGTCGAGCGCCGTCACGTCCTCGCCGACCAGAGCGAGCCGCCGCGCCAGTTCTCTAGCGCTCATGCCCGCGTCAACGAGAACACGCGTCCGCCCCGCGCAAATCAGCACGGCGTTGCCGGTCGAGCCGCTGCCTAAAACGGTGATTCTCATCTACTCAAAAAGCCCGGTTCACAATATGCCTCGCTTCATTTCGTAATGCAATCGAGGCTACGGAATTTCACCCCGGCACGCGCGCCTGAAAACTGTCGCGCGAAAACCGTGAGGTCTGACGGACGCTCACTTCCGCGCAGCGATCTTGGCTACCTTGTTCGAGCCGACGACGTAGATGTTGTTCTCGCCGTCGAGCGCCAGACCGTCAACCCAGAAGGGCGTCTTGATGTTTTCCAGGTAGCGCCCGTCCGGTGCGAAGAGGTGGACGCCGTTCTGGCTGTCGCAGATGTAGACGCGGCTCTGGTTGTCCACGGCGATGCAGTTGGGCGTCGAGTACTGGCCGGGGCCGTTGCCCGAACTGCCGAACCTGTTGATGTATTTCCCTTCGGGCGTGAGCCTGAGCACGGCGAGGTCTTCGGCGTCGTACCAGAACTCGCCGCTCGCGTCGCCGAGCGCGTAGACGGCGAAGACGTTGCCCACACCGTCCGAGGCGACGCGCACGACACGCACCTGTAGACGCTTCTCAAGGATCGAACTCATAAAACGGTGGACGCGCCTGACGGGTTTTCCCTTCGCGTCGAGCCTCACCAGTTCGTCGTCGCCGCCCTTCTCCGAGACGAGCAGAAGGCCGCCGTCTGCGGTCGTCGCCGCGTCGTGGATGTAGTCTGTGCCGTGCGCCGCGCCGAGCACTTCGCCGCTCTCGCCTTTAAGTTTGAGCACGACACCGCTCGCGAGCACGAGCACGTTGCCGTCCCTGTCAACCAGAATCTTATCCGGCCCGCCACGGAATTTCGTGTACCACTTCGACTCCGACGGCAGCATCCACACGCCGACGAAATTTCCCGGGCTGAGGCTTTTTGTGCGAGAAGAGCATGAAAATGATGGGGAGCGCGATAATGCCGCAGGCGATGGCGAGCATGGCGTTTCTCATCGCTTTTGCTCCGTCAACGGGGAGCGGCGGCGGCGATAGGGCAAATGAAGGGACGGGCGGCGGGCGGAGTTCCGGCGGCACGATGACAGTCGAGTGGCAGTAGGGACATTCGACCGTCAGGCCGCTAATCGGCCCCGATTGCAGGGACGCGCCGCACTGTGGGCAGGAGAGTGTCTTCACCAGCACCCATCTCCAGGAGTTTGTGATGAGTGATAAGTGATGAGTGATAAGCTGAAGACAGCTTCTTTCTCATCACTCATCACTCAGCACTTCTTATCATACTTCCAGACGCGCGCGATCAACCTTGAAGCCGTTGAGGTCGCCGAGCGCGCCGAGGGCGAGCGCGTCCTGCTTGAAATACTGTCGTGCGATGCGGAGCATATCTTCGGGCGTGACGGCCTCGACGCGACGGAGAATCTCGTCGGGCGTGACGCGCCGGCCATGCACGATCTCCTGTCGCGCGAGTGTGCCCGCGCGCGCGCTCGTGGATTCGAGTCCGAGCAGGATGGAGGCAGCGGTCTGGTCTTTGGCGAGTTGGAGTTCATCCTCGGCGACCGGTTCGCGCAAGCAGCGGCGCAGTTCGGCGAGCGAGAGTTCAAGCACTTCGTCGAGATGTTCGGGCGAAGTGCCGGCGTAGATTTGAAAGATGCCCGCATCGGTAAAATGGCTCGCCGCCGCGCCGACCGAGTAGGCGAGGCCGCGCTCCTCGCGCACAGACTGCCACAGG
>JAIVJG010000148.1 GCA_020200155.1 Acidobacteriota bacterium
GTTCAAGCGTCGGCCTCGGCGCAAGACGAAGCTCGCCGGCGGGCCAAGCCGTCGCTTCGGCGCGGAGCGTGGCGGCGTCCGTGCCGTCAGACGTGACCGCGATGCTGCGTGCGCCGGGCAGGCTGTGTGCGCGCAGGCGGTAACGTCCTTCTTCGAGTGCGACTGAAAGCCGTCGTTTTCCTGACGCCGGAATCAATTGCTGCGCGACGATGTGGGGCGTGACCTGCGGCCCGCCGATGCAGAAGTCGCGCGCCTCGATTTGGCGCACAGACGGGTTGACGCGAAAGACCACTTCGACGGAGCGGTCGAAGTTGACGGTGAAGTCTATGTTGCAACTGTCGCAGTGCACCTCTGCGCGCACGTCCCTGAGCGACTCGCTCGATTGCTTCGCGCCGCGACAGAGAGGGCACAGCAGTTCCCAGCGCAGATCGAGCAGCCCTGCGCGCGTCGCGAGCAGGCAGAGTTCGAGCACGTCGCGGCGCGGCACGTTCCAGAGGTCTGCGAGCGCGTAGGGGCGCAGGCGCATGAGCGTCAGATCGTCCGCGCTCTCGACGACTTCGACGAGCCGCGCGACGAGGCCGGAGCTTGCGCCCTGCTCGATCAGCTTGCGTTTGATGATGGCGGCACGCGCGTTCGTGCGCGCCCCTTTGAGCGTGGGCGGCGGCGGCGCGATTGTTTGATTGATGCTCGCCAGTTTGTCGTAGCGGCGGAAGGCTTCTGCGAACCTGCGCGCCGACAGTTGCCCGATTTGCAGGGGGATGGCGAGCCGTCCGAGCGCGTTCTTCGGCTTGGCCCAGACCTCGTAGACGAGACGCGTGCCGCCGCCCGCGCGCTCGTGCAGCTCGACCACGACGCGCATCTCCGCGACCGGCCCGCTCCTGTAACGACGCAGCACGCCGAAACGATGCGGGCGTATCCACTCGAAAGGCTCCTCGTCCCACTCGACCGATACGCCGAACGCAGAGAGCCGCAGACGGCGTCGCGCGTTGAGCGTCCGCGCGTCGCCGACGGACGCGACGCTGCCGGACACGAGCGCGGGCACGCCCGCGTCACGGTTGAAGCGGTTCGTGTCGGCGACGAGCGGCCAGAGCGCCTCCGGGCCGGCGTTCAATGCGTATTCCCAGCGATAATGAAATTCTTTCTGGCTCACGCGATTTCGGGGGGGTGTGGCGGCGTCTGAAACGTCAAAGCGCCGGCGCGCATTGTCGGCACGCGCGAAAGCATCGCCCACACGCGCGGGGCGACGCTTCACGCTGTGTCGTGGATGAGCATTCTTTTCAAATTCCACTGTCATGTCAATATTGATTGCCGAAAGATTTTTGATGACAGGCGATACGCGGTCTGATACGTTGTCGCGGAAGTGGTCACGCACACAGAGAAAGAAGGAGTTGGAACATGCCAGCGAAAAAACCAAGCAAGAAATCGGGTGGGAGCAAGAAGGGCGGCGGTAAGAAATCTCCGGCCAAGAAGTCTCCGGCGAAGAAGGGAACCGGCTACGGCTCCGGCGGTAAGAAAGGCCCGGCTAAAAAGTCTGGGGCGAAGAAGTCCGGCGCTAAGAAGGCCGCGACGAAGAAGAAACCTACGGGCGGCGCGAAAAAGCCATCCGGCGGCGGCAAGAAGACGGCGGCGAGCCGTTACGGCGGCGGCAAGAAGGGCGCGGGCAAGAAGGCTGGCGGGAAGAAATCGGGCGCGAAGAAGTCTTCCGGCGGCAAACGCAAGCCGGGCGTGCTCGCCAAGGTCGGCAAGGTTGCCGGTAAAGTGCTGCTCGGCGCGGCGGTCGGCGCGGTTGCCGGCGCGGTGAAGAGCGCGGTCAAGCCGCTCGACAAGTCCGTCGGCGACAAGGGCAAAAAATCCGGCGGCGGGAAGAAATCGTCGAGCCGCCCGCGCACGACCCAGGACGCGGTGGCGCGTGCCAAGGAAGTAGCCGTCGAAGTGCTGGACGCGGCGGCGACGGGCGCGGCCACCGGCGCGGTCAAAGGCGGCGTCGAGCCGCTGGAAGAATCCGTCGGCATCGAGGGCGAACACAAAGAGGAAGAAGGCGGGGGGACGAATCAAGCCCCGAAGTAGGCGGGACGCCTGCGTGTTGGCGCAGTAGATGCACGAGCGTCTGCTCAAGAATGGCGCTGATGACGACCTCCTGTCCCGGACTCTCTTCGAGCAACTCTTCGGCCACGTCGCGGGCCAGTCGCGCGAGGCGCTCATCAAACGTGATGGCGTGCGCGGGAAAAGTGATGAAGCCGTCGGCGCGCATCAGACGCGCACGCGCGGCGCAGTCGAGGACGTAGAGGGGCGCGAGCGAGAGCGTGACGAACTCCGCGCGTCCGGCGCTCGCCGCGCTCAGGGTGTCGCCGGGTGCGACGAGCAGCGCGCCGCCCGCTTCGAGTTCGCCGGTCTCGCCGCGCGCGTCTTGCCAGCGTAAATTCCCGCCGAGCAGGAACAGCGCGCCGTAGTCGTGCCGCGCCTCGCTCGACCAGAGAAGGCGCGGCCCCGTGCGATAACGCAGGGTGAAGTGCGGCGGGCGCGCGTAGATTTTGTCCGTCAATGGCTCGGAGTTCTTCATCAGCCATGACCTTGAGGCCGCCGTGCGTCGAGCGCCGCGAGCAACAGCGCGGGCCGGTTAGTGATGACGGCGCGCAGGCCGAGTGCGTGCGCGCGTCTGAGCAGAGACGAATCGTCAACTGTCCACACCACCGTCTCCATGCCGCGCGCACGCGCTGCCTCGACGACCGCGCGGCGCAGGAGTGTGCGGTGCAGAGAGATTTCGTCTGCGCCGCACGCGACGGCCTGAGCGATCAGCTCGTGCGTCGGAATGAAGGGCCGCGAGAGCTTCCGCTCGAAGAGCGCCGCCGTGCGGATTTCCGGCGCGAGGCGTTTCACTTCGGCGATGGCCGCGTGCGTGAAGCACTTGACGACCGCGC
>JAIVJG010000243.1 GCA_020200155.1 Acidobacteriota bacterium
GTTGCGGGCTTCGTCCGCTTCTCCTTCGACGCGCGGGCAGGCGCGAAAGCAGACGAGGCTGAAGGGGACGGGCGCGAGCACTTCCCATGCGGGCGACTCTTCGACCCAGTGTGCGAAGAGTTGTGCGAGGCGGCAGTGTTCGCGGATGCGCTCTGCCAGTCCCTCCTGGCCGAAGTAGCGCAACACCATCCAGAGTTTGAGCGAGCGGAAGCGGCGTCCGAGTTGTATGCCGTAGTTCATTTGATTTCTGACCGTCTCGGCCTCGCCCGTGCGGAGGTATTCGGGGACGAGCGAGAAAGCGCGGCGCAGGATGTCCATGCGGCGGCAATAGAGGACGGAGAGATCAATCGGCGTGAAGAGCCACTTGTGCGGGTTGGTGACGAGCGAATCGGCGCGCTCCGCGCCGTCGAGCGTGTGGCGCAGTTCGGGGACGATGGCCGCCGAACCGGCGTATGACGCGTCAACGTGCAGCCAGAGTTTCTCGCGCTCGCAGATGTCCGCAATCGCGTGTACGGGGTCAACGCTCGTCGTCGAAGTCGTGCCGACGGTGGCGACGACGCAGAAGGGAAGCAGTCCGGCACGCCTGTCTTCCACAATCGCTGCGGCGAGCGCGTCCGGCTTCATGCGGAATTCTGCGTCGCACGAAATCTTTCGCAAGCTACGCTGTCCGAGGCCGAGCGTGATGACGGACTTGTCCACGGACGAATGCGCCTGCTCCGAGCAGTAGACGCGCAGGAGCGGCAGGTCTGCGCGCCCGCTCATGCCCTGCTCGCGGATGTCGAGCTCGAGCGACTCGCGCGCGGCGGCGATGGCGTGCAGGGTCGAGACGGAGGCGGTGTCGTAGATGATGCCGTCGAAGCTGTCGGGCAGGCTCATCATCCGGCGAAGCCACGCCAGCGCGACCGTCTCCAACTCGGTCGAGGCGGGCGAAGTGCGCCAGAGCATGCCGTTGACGTTAAAGGCCGCTGCCAGAAGTTCGCCGAAGATGCCGGGCGCGGACGCCGAGACGGAAAAATAAGCGAAGAACGACGGATGATTCCAATGTGTCAGCGCGGGCACGACGAGGCGCTCAACGTCCGAGAGGATGTCGCCCATCGGCTCGCCGCGTTCGGGCGCACTGGCCGGCAACTGCGCGGCCAGCGCGCCCGGCTCGACCTGCGCCAGCACGGGATACTTTTCCACTTGCGCGAGATAGTCGCCGATAGTCTCAATAATTTCGTGGCCGTAGCGCCGGAAATCTTCCGTATCCATGTCTCCGAGTCGCGGCGCGAGGCCGTCCGGTTTCTCGTCTTGCTGTTTCATAGCGCGCGATTGTAAGCGCAACGCGCACGCCCGCGCGAGTGCGGTGGAGAAGTTCGGACGGGAGCGGAGAGGCTTCGCCGGAATCCAGCCCCGGCATTTCTTTCATCCTTCCGCCCTTCCGCCTTTATCCACGCCCATCGCGGCTTGCCCGCGATTTGACGGATGAATACTCGACACATCGCCCGAAATCGGTATAATGCGCCAACGCTCTGCATCAACTTTGACGGGCGGTCGTCCGAGAGAGAGTCGCGCCGTCGAAGTTTCACGTCCGTCCTGACGGGAAAAGTCGAGAGAAAGTTATGGCTGAAGCGGAAGACGCTGAAGACAAACGCACAGGCTTTATACGCGGCCTCGGTCTGTTGGACTCGACGATGATCGTGGCCGGTTCGATGATCGGCTCCGGCATCTTCATCGTCTCGGCAGACATCTCGCGGCAGGTCGGCTCGCCCGGCTGGCTGCTCGTCGTCTGGCTCGTGACGGGACTGCTGACGCTGATGGCCGCGCTCTCTTACGGCGAACTCGCCGCGATGATGCCGAAGGCGGGCGGCCAGTACGTCTACCTGCGCGAAGCGTTCTCGCCGATGTGGGGATTTCTCTACGGCTGGACGCTCTTCCTCGTCATCCAGACCGGAACCATCGCGGCGGTCGCCGTCGGCTTCGCCAAGTATCTCGGCGTGCTCTGGCCGACCGTCTCCGAGAAGAACTACATCGTCGCGCCGATTCAACTCACGTCCGGCTACGCGCTCTCGCTCTCGACCGCGCAACTCGTCGGCGTCATCCTGATCCTGCTGCTGACGTGGATGAACACGCGCGGCCTGAAACTCGGCAAGCTCGTGCAGAACGTCTTCACGACGGCGAAGACGGGCGCGCTGCTGGCATTGATTGTGCTCGGCGTGCTCATCGGCTGGAATCACACGGCGGTCGCCGCCAACTTCGGCAACTTCTGGACGCCGCGCGGCTCTCTGCAAGACGTGGGGCACAGCCTGACAGCCGTCTCTGCCTTTGGCTTGTTCGTCGGCATCTGCGTCGCGCAGACCAACTCGCTCTTCTCTGCGGACGCCTGGAACAACATCACGTTCACTGCCGGCGAAGTCAAAGACCCGAAGCGGAACATTCCGCTCTCGCTCGCCTTCGGCACGTTCCTCGTCATCACGCTCTACCTGCTCGCCAACGTCGCGTATCTCGTCTCGCTTCCGCTAGAGACGATTCAAACTGTCCCGAACGACCGCGTGGCTTCAGCGACCGCCGACGTGATTTTCCCCGGACTCGGCGCGACCTTGATGGCCGTCTTCATCATGGTCTCGACCTTCGGCTGCAACAACGGGCTGATTCTCTCAGGCGCGCGTGCTTACTACGCGATGGCGCGCGACGGCCTGTTCTTCAAATCGTCTGGACTACTCAACGAGAAGCGCGTGCCCGCGTGGGCGTTGATTATCCAGTGCGTGTGGGCGGCGCTCCTGGTGCTGCCGCGCGTCGTCACGGGCGCGGATAAAGTGACGGGCGCGCCGACCTACGGCAGCCTCTACAACGACCTGTTGACCTACGTCATCTCCGCCGCGCTCATCTTTTACATCCTGACCATCGCGGGCATCTTCCGCCTCCGGCAGACGCGCCCCGACGCCGAGCGCCCCTATCGCGCCTTCGGCTATCCCGTCATCCCCGCGCTCTACATCGCCGGCGCGGCGGTGATTCTCGTCGTCCTCTTCATCTACCAGACCGCACAGACATGGCCGGGACTAATCATTATTTTAACGGGCGTTCCCGTCTATCTCATCTGGCGCAAGGTGGGCGTGCCTTTGCACGATGAGCCTGCTATCGAGCCGGCGACGGAGCGCGCGAAGTCTTAGTGCGCCTGACGCAATCTGTTTCGACGCGACCGGCGGCGCATCACAGCTTGAGTTCCTGAAGGTATTGAACCACAAAGATTGTCTCATCACTCGTGGAGGATAAAAATGGCTAGTCCACTTTTCCGTACCAAACCGCTCGGCATGCTGCTCGCGGAGATGGAGGGCGAAAACCGTCTCAACCGCGTGCTCGGCCCCGTCCAGCTAACGGCGCTCGGCGTCGGCGCAATCATCGGCACAGGTATTTTCATCCTGACCGGCGTGGCAGCGCACGACCGCACCGGCCCGGCACTGATGCTCTCGTTTGTGTTGGCGGGGTTGGCGTGCGTTTTCGCTGCGCTCTGCTACGCAGAGTTCGCTTCGATGGTGCCGGTCGCAGGCTCCGCCTACACTTATGCATACGCCACGCTCGGCGAACTCTTCGCGTGGATCATTGGCTGGGACTTAATCCTCGAATACGCCGTCGGTTCAGCCACCGTCGCGCACGGGTGGTCGGCACACTTTCAGGAGTTCATCCCTATCTTTCACGAGGGCATCTCGGCGATCCCAGCCAAGATACCGGAGCTTTTCCGCTCGGCTCCGTATAACTACTGCGTGAGCGTCGGGTCGGGCTGCCCGCATACGGGGTTCGTGCCGACGGGGTCGTACTTCGATCTGCCCGCCGTGCTCATCACGTTCCTGCTCACGATTGTCCTCGTCAAGGGCATCAAAGAGAGCGCGAGCTTCAACGCTTTCATGGTTGCCATCAAGCTCGTCATCGTGTTGATGGTGATCGGCATCGGCGGCTATTTAGTCTTCACCGTTTACGGCACGACTAACTGGCATCCGTTCGCGCCCTACGGCTACACAGGCATCAGCTTCTTCGGCAACACACTCTTCGGCCAGACGGCTAAAAACGGCGAGCCTCTAGGCATGTTCGCAGGCGCGGCGATTATCTTCTTCGCCTACATCGGCTTCGACTCCGTCTCCGTCCACTCGGAGGAAGCCAAAGAGCCTGCGCGTGACGTGCCCATCGGCATCATCGCGTCGCTCATCATCTGCACCATCCTCTACATCGCCGTCGCGGCGGTCTTGACGGCGATGGTTCCCTACAAAGAAATCAATATTGACGCGCCGGTCGTTGACGCCTTCAAGCGCGCCGGCCTGACGTGGATGCAGTATCTCGTCGCGGCGGGCGCGATGACGGGCATCACTTCCGTGCTGCTCGTGATGATGCTCAGCCAGCCGCGCGTGATGCTCGCGCTCGCGCGCGACGGCCTCGTCCCGAAAGGTTTCTTCGGCGACATTCATCCGAAGTTCCGCACGCCGTGGAAGTCAACGATTCTCACGGGCTTGTTCGTCGCGGCGATGGCCGGATTCATCCCCCTGAGCATTCTGGCGGAGATGACGAGCATCGGGACACTATTCGCTTTCGTCATCGTCTGCGGCGCAGTGTTGGTCATGCGCCGGACGAACCCGGACGCGAAACGCCCGTTCCGCGCGCCGTTCGTCCCGCTGGTTCCGATCCTCGGCATCCTGACCTGTCTGCTGTTAATGTTCTCGCTGCCTGCGGAAAATTGGTACCGGTTGATTATCTGGTTGCTGGTCGGGTTCGTCATCTACTTCCTCTACGGGCGCAGGCACAGTGTTATGTCAAAAGGCGACGGCGGACACCTCGCTCACGAGATCGGCACGCACGGCATCTCGCCCGCCGGTCAGGCGGTCGGCGACCCGGACGCGCCGCCCGACAGTCCCGCGAGACCGATAGACACAGAGATTAAAAAGAAGTAGTCCTTCGACGCTTGAGCGCCACGTTTAAGACAGACGTGGCGCTCAAGTTCTTTCCAGCCTGTCGCTGTTCAGCTTGCGGCAGTTACTCCCGCGCACGACGGCACCTTTCTGATTTTCCATTCCCCCATTTTCCGCCTCGCGCAGGTTGCATGAGTCTCATGCCGAAAACCTTTTTGCAGGTCTGTATGTTACTGCTCATGGTCGCCGCGCTCATCGCGGGCTGCCGGCGACCGAAGGCGGAGGGCGAGTCCGTCCCGGCTCGTGATGACAGGATCAGAATCGGCGCGTTCATGTCTCTCACAGGTGACACGGCCAACTTCGGCATCTCCGCCGCGAACGGCATTCAACTCGCCGTCGAACAGTCGAACACCGGCGGCGGCGTCCTCGGTAAGAGAATCGAGTTGATCGTGCAGGACACGCGCTCCGACACGGGCGAGACCGAAACCGTCGTCCAGCGGCTCGTCGGGCAGTACCGCGTGCATGCGCTGTTGGGCGAGGTCATCAGCTCGCGCTCCATCGTCGCCGCGAGCGTCGCGCAGGCCGCGCGCATCCCCATGCTGACTCCTTCCGCGACCAGCCCTGAAGTCACGGCCAAAGGTGATTTCATCTTCCGCAGTTGCTACACAGACCCCTTTCAAGGCGCGGCGCTGGCGCAGTTCGCCACCGACGGCCTCCACGCCACGCGCGCCGCCATGTTGCTCGATGCAGGACAGAGCTACTCAATTCAACTCTCGAACTTTATCCGCGAGGCCTTCATCGCGCGCGGCGGGCAGATCGTCGTTCAGCAGAATTACACGGAGGGCGCGGGCGACTTCACCACTCAACTGGCGGTCATCAGAGATGCCGCGCCCGACGTTGTCTTCATCCCCGGCTACTACAGGGACGCCGGACTGATCGTGCGGCAGGCGCGTCGAATGAAAATCAACACGCCCTTCGTCGGCGGCGACGGCTGGGACTCGCGCGGCCTCTACGACACGGGCGGGCAGGACATCGCAGGCTCTTTCTTTTCGAGCCACTATTCGGCAGACGACCCCGACCCGGCAGTGCAACAGTTCGTCGCAGAGTATCGCGCGATCTACGGTCAGCCGCCCGACGCCTTCGCCGCCACCGCCTACGATGCCGCGCGCATTATGATTGACGCGCTCCGCCACGCCACCACGCTCGACGGCCCCGCCGTCCGCGACTCGCTGGCCCGCATGAAAAACTTCCCCGGCGTCACCGGCTCCATCACCTTCAACGAACGGCGCGACGCCGTCAAGCCCATCGTCATCATCAAAATCGGCGACGCCGGACGATTCACCGTACAGGCGCGCATCACGCCTGAGATGGTCGCCCTCCCTCCCTCGACCAGTGCTCCATCGAATGCGAACAAGTCTCCGAAGATAAGGAAGAAGGCATCCGGTCGAAAGACCTCGACATCCCCGACACGGCGTTGATTCGGCATCCGCCTGATCCTCAACCAGGGACGACTCAGGACTGCAACGACACGCGGGCGGCGGCGAGAGCTTCCGCGACTCGCTCCCGCGCGGTGCCGCCCGTTTGCGATTTCGTCGCGAGCGTCCGTTCGAGTGAGAGAGCCTCGTAAACATCTGCTTCGATCAGCGGTGAGAATCCGCGCAGTTCTTCCACATCCATCTCGTGCAACTCTCGCCCCTTCCCGATTCCATGTAGAACCATCCGCCCGACCGTCTCGTGCGCCTCGCGGAAGGGCACTCCACGACGTGCGAGATAGTCAGCCATCTCCGTTGCATTCATGTAGCCGACCGTGGCCGCGTCGCGCGCTCTCTCTTCGCGCACGCGCACGTTCCTCAAGACCGTCGCCGTCACATCGAGCGACGCCCTCAACGTGTCGGCCACGTCGAAGACGGCCTCCTTGTCCTCCTGCATGTCCTTGTTGTAAGTGAGCGGCAGCCCCTTGATGATCGTCAGCAGCGCGACGGTGTGGCCGAAGACGCGCCCG
>JAIVJG010000149.1 GCA_020200155.1 Acidobacteriota bacterium
GAAGCCGCGCACCTCTCGCATCCCTCGCGCGCGGCGTGCGAGTGCGCGCAGGATCAAGTCAACCTTCTTCGCCGTCTGTCCCGGCTGGTAGATGACGGCGTTGAGCGCCTCGTCATCGAACGGGCGGTAAGTAATCTCGACGCCCAGCGTGCGCAGGTGCGGCTCCCACTGTTCGATGCGGTAACGCTGGCTCGGATTTTTGTCGTAGATGCTGGGGACTAGGGCGAGCAGGCGCATGGCAACAATTTAGAGGCTGAAGTTTTTCCGCACAATCAGGATGCACTCTTTTAACGAATGCGCGACGCGGACGCAAGCGGCGAATGAGACTACGCGCGTGGCGCTTCCGGTGTGTTCAGCAAATTTCGATAGAGGCGTCGGTAACGACTGCCGCCGACCGTCACGAGATCGAAACGCTCGGACGCGCTCGTGCGGCATCGTCCGGCGACTCCCACGTCGCGGCGCATCGCCTCGATTTTCTCCAGAGCCGCGCGGTAAGCTTCGCCGTTCAACTCCCGCACGATAACGCCGACGCGGTCGCCCTCGACCACCTCGTCCACGTCGCCGACGCCCGCGTTGCAGATGACCGGAAGGCCGCTCGCGAGGTACTCCGCGAGTTTGGTGGGCGACGAAGAAAGTTTCGAGTAGCAGGGTTTGATGAACGAGACGGCGATGTCGGCGGCGCTCAAATAACGCGGGACTTCGGCGGGCGTCACGCGCCGGACGAGGAAATTTTCCGGCGCGATGCCGCGCTCGCGCAGGAGGCCGGCGATCATCTCCGGCGGACTCTGCGTCAGAATCATGGAGAAAGTCGTCGCGTCCTGCGCGTGCGCGGCGGCCAGCAGGTCGGCCATCTCTGCGGTCAGATACCAGCCGCCCAGTGCGCCGACGTAGACCGCCACGCGGCGTCCCGCGAGTCCGAGTTCATCGCGCACCTCTTCGCGCGTGCGCGCCTCAACCAGACGGAAGCGTTCCATATCAACGCAGCAGGGAATGACTTCGACGGGGCGTCCGCGTCCGTCTGTCTCGCCGCTGCCGGGGAACAAAATCTCGCGCGCCTTTTCCGTCAGCACGACGAAGCCGTCCGCCGTCGCCAGCAGACGCCGCTCCGCCGACTTCGCCACGCGATAGAGCACGCCGCCTGCGGGCCACACGCCCGCGTCAACGTATTCTTCGGGGAAGAAGCCGCGAATGTCGAAGATGAGCGGCTTGCCGGTCAGGCGTTTGGCCGCCGCGCCCATCGCCGCCGCGACGTGGCTGCGCGCGTGGATGACATCTATCCCGCGCTCGCGCACGAGCCGCGCAGCCTGTCGAGCGCCGTTTGCGATGTCGTAGAGCGTGGCCGGAAGCGAGGGTGCCCGTCTCCTGTATGACATCGGTCGCGGCGGTCGAATTCGGGTCAATGGTGACGATGTTGTCGTAGATCGTCGAGTCGGTCGTGTCGTTGACCTCGAAGGAGAGCGTGCCGCCGGAGCCGGTCGAGATGAGCGTGTTGCCGTACACACGATTGCGCGTCGAACTCTGAAGCCGTATGCCGGAGTGCCCGACGCGCTGCACGCGGTTGCCGCTCACTTCCACATCCTGCGTGAACCCCGCGATGTAGATTCCAACGGCGATGTTGCCGGAAATCGGCGTGAGGTCGCCGCCGATGATGTTGTTGCCCCTGACGAGCACCGGCCCGAAGCCGCGCGTGTTGGCGCTGTTCTGCACGAGAATTCCGTTGCCGTGCAGAAAGCCGGAGCCGCGCGAGTCAATCGTGTTGTTGGTGATGCGGATGTTTTGCGCGATGTCGTTCGGCTCGTTCGGCTCGATGTCAATCGGCGTCATGCCCTGCTGGCAGCAACGCCCGGAGTCTTTGAAGGTGTTGCCGTCAATGACGACGTTGCGACCGTTGACGACCGCCGCCGCCTGGCTGGCGACGTGCGTGAACTGGTTGTTTTTGATCGTCACCCCGTCGGCGAAGTTTCCCTTGAGCGGGTTGCCGCCCGCCTGCACGCCGATCACGCCCGTCCCGTTTAGCCAGACGCCCTCGACCCCGCAAGCGTGGCAGTTGCCGAGCACGATGGTCTGGCGCACGCCGCCGTCAACCGCAGGGTTCGCCCCCTTGACCTGCAACCTGCTGACGTTGATGTTCGAATCGCTCCCGCTGTGGAGCGGCGCTGTGCGCGCATCGTCGAAGGATTGGAAGACGATCCAGCCGACCTTCGGCGGCTCGACGATGATGGTGTCAAAGCCCGACCCGACCACCGACGTGCGCGACTTGAGCAGAATCGCGCCCTCGTTCATCAACGCGGTCGCCAGCATGTAAGTGCCCGCCGAGAAGCGCAGCGTGTGGCCGGAGTTGATGACGACCTGCGTGGAGATCGTGCCGCCGCCCCTCAACAGAATCTCTCCCGCCGCGACTCCCAAATCTCTGTCCGCCGCGTTAATCTTCGCCCCCAGATCGGCTCCCGGAAAATCGTTCGCGACGCGCGTCGCTTTGCTTCTCTGCTGCGCGGCGGCGGCGCACGCGGCGAGACTGAAGATCGTCACCAGTGTCATCATCAAGCAAAAATTTCTTCTCATCAATTTACCTCTTGCTACTTTCTTTAACCTCAATCGCTCGCGTGGGCAGACCTGAGCGAGGGACGTTCATTGGACTCGGCTCGCGCGGCGGGGGTTGCCGTCTATATTAACCCTCAGTCGCGTCTTTCTCCCCGACGACGTTGACGCCCGGATTGTCCAGCCGCTTGATGTTGTTGATGCCCGCGTCCGTCAACGCTTGTTCAACCTCCTGCTGCGTCTGCGGCTGATCGTAGCGCGGCGAGAGCATGTCGAAGGTGTCGAGCACGGCCCAGCGGTAACGCTCGCGCGCAGACAGTTCGCGCTCGTGCACGTAGTTGGCGACGGGGATCGCGAACGTGAAGAGTTTGCCGGCGACGGGGAGGCGGAAGGCGACCTCCGTGATGGGGAACAGCACCGGCATGACGGTCTTGATGGCGCGCAGCAGCGTGGTGTCTTTCATCCTCCTCGTCAGGGGGCGAATCAGGTACTTGCCGTAGAGCGGCGTCCAGCGCTTGCGCTCGTAGATCGTGACGGCGATGCGCCCCGCGCGCTTCAAGAGCCGGGGCAAGGCGCGCAGTGCGCCCGGCGGGTCGGGTGTGTGCTGGATGACGCCGATGCAGTAGAGGCCGTCGAAGGCCGCATCGCGAAACGGCGGCTCGTAAATGCTGGCCTGCACGAAGTGTGCGTTACGGCGTCCCTTCAGATTTTCTTTCGCCGCGTCAATCGCGCTGCTGATGTCCATGCCGACGACTTGCGCTTCACTTCTCGCAGCGACTTCGAGGAAGCGTCCCGCGCCG